>NZ_PDYO01000025.1:0-23989 GCF_002743065.1 Sporosarcina sp. P16b
GGGCATACGTGATTCCAGAAAGACTCAGGGAACTCGGTTAGTGTCCTGTCCAGTTATTATAGAGTCAGGAAGAAGCCGAATAGTACCTCAGAACCCACCGAATTCATTCGTGTGGAGTTTCAGTGGATTGTATCGAATACACAGCGTCATCTTTTGTAACTGTAAAGCTATACATCATTTGGTTGATCTGCTGTATGAGGCGGGATAAAAGCTCATCTACTTCAGGACATCTAATGGTGATTTCAATCTCCTGAAATTTATTGGATTCTTCAATTTTCAGCCGTATGGTCATCACCTCTAGTTAGTCTTCATGGCTGAATCGTATCACGGTCATGAAAATCGAACAATAGCTTTTACAGTGACCTGCATATAGAAGGGGCTTAGTTGCACAAACAGCTGTTACGGTTCAAATGATTGGTGAATAAATTGGATAATCAATGTTTGTTCAGAAGATCATCAAGGCAACGTACGGTGTTATATATTCATTGTTTTCATTCGAAAATGAAAGAAGTCAAAGGGGAAGATGGGATGTTTGCGGCTGGGCGAAAAAATATGCAGCAAATAGATCAGTACAAGATAGAAAAGCTCGGACTGCGGGGATGATGTTAATAGAAAATGCCGGAGCAGAAAGTGGGGGATGAGCAGTTGCGACTAGCTGATGATATGCACGATGTTAAAGTTCATTTTGAGGTAAAGAGAAATTGAAAATAGCCTATTGTTTATGTGAATGAAGAGACGATACTGGAAGTACAACATCTACTTTTGGATGTAATTTTAATCAGTAAATTGTATCTATTTAAAGTGCTTTTTGCACTTTAAAGTACGCGTTTTCTAAACAATAAAAGTACTTATACAAGCTGTGAGGTAGGTGTTACATTCGGTTGTGCAACATAACGCTTAATAATAAACACAAAATATCTCTTAAAGTGACAGATGTTCTTGCAAACGAAAGAGTGTAGGAGTATAAAATGCCTGCAACGAAAAATAAATAACGGACTATATTTCCTGCACCTTCGTGTGAAATTGTTAGTAGTTAAATATATATAAATGGCCGTCCATTAAGTTACTTTGACGCATTTCTTTACTCCTGAATTCATATATACTGTTCAAGTATTATTTGAAGAAGATACAAATGGGAACCTTACAAATGATGGTAAATTCCGTTATGAATGGAACGCCTTTGATCAATTGACGAAAGTATTGACTACTGGAGGCAATCTTATTGCGGAGTACCGCTACGATGACCAAGGTAGACGGGTGTTTTCAAATACGTCTAGTGGCGAAACATATTACCGTTATAACGGAATATCCAACCAAGTATTATTTGAAGAAGATGCAAGTGGCAACATTACAAAATCCTTCACATACGACGATAACGGCAACCCATTGACAATGACCTACCAGGGTGCAACCTATTATTTTCTCACAAACTACCGTGGAGATATCCTCGCGCTTGTGAACAAATCAGGGGATAGAGTCGCAACCTACACATACGACGCGTGGGGGAATATTTTAACGCAAAGTGGTAGTGAAATCGCAACCATCAACCCATATCGTTACGCAGGTTACCGTTATGATGAGGATACGAAGTTATACTATCTAATGGCTCGTTATTATAATCCAGATACAGGGGTATTCCTATCACTTGATCCCGTACGTGGGGATATAATGAACCCTATCACGATGAATGGGTATAGCTATGCGAATAATAATCCGGTGATGATGATCGATTCAGACGGAAAATCTGCAGCCGCTGTCTTAGGTAGTGGGTTAGCTATACCAGGTATAGGATGGGTATCTGCAGGAATCTTTATAGCGGTAGTAGGTAGCGCCTGGCTAATAGCGAAGTACGGTATTCCATGGGCGAAAAATAAATATAAAAACTGGTATTTTGTTAGTAAAAATATTAAGGGATGGAATGTTAGAGTTGAAGAGCACCATGGGAAATTACATGCCCATTGGAAAAAGGGTGGAAAAAAAGGATCTGTAAATAAAGATGGCAGCGCACATCATAAGGGAGAATCAACATCGCCACCTAAAGAAATTAAAGACTTTTTAAAACAAAGAGGTTTTAAAGTAAAATAAAAATGTTGAATTGATTAAGCATATAGGGAGGGATAGTTATCTTGAAGAAATTCCGAGGAAAAAAGCGATACTTCCGTAACTTGTTACGAGAGTCAATGTTGGAGCAATATGATTTAGATTTTGGACAAGAAGGTTGGTTTGATTTATGGCATACCCATCTCGATTTTTCTGGACTAGGAAATAATAGCTTGAGGATAAGAAGAGAACATATAAAAGCCTATATATCTTTATATGAAGATATAATAGACAAACTTGAGCTATTTGCCCAGCCATATCAATCCTGGATTGAGTTAGCTGATAAGGAAACTGAACAAGATGCAGTTTATATCCATACTAAGAATCCTAACAGTGATAATTTTCCATTAAAAATAAATGGTTTAACATGGGATATATGTATTCCTAATTATTTAGAAGGATTAATAGACCCAAGCGAATTTAATGTTGGTCAATATAAGGATGAATTCGAGACATATTATATAATTCAATCTAAAAAGGCAAATGGAGCTTATAACTTAACTTAGACAGTTCACTTTCTATTCGAATATCTTTAAGTAATGCTGATTTATTTCTTAGTATGAATACTTATATAGAACAGCATGGGCCTTTAACCAGAAGCCGGCATTAGCTTTTACAGATAGCATAGCTACAGGATGGCAATCTCATACTGCTACGGTGGCAACTACAAGTAGTTACAAAAGGTATGCGAATGGTGGTTTTTCTCACGATAATAAAGTGAGGGTTGATAATTCCAGTGTTGCAGGCACTAAAGCTCAAATAGATTTACAAAATGAACCTGGCAGACACTACTTCAGGTAAATTAGTTATGTGGGTTACAAATGAAAATGTATATAGAACTGATTTGTTTAAAAACGGTATAATGGATTTTTAAATAATTGAAAACCAAAGTTTATTTTGTATAGGACATGATGGCGAATCGCTACTTATATTAATGAATGACAAATGTTTCCAGAATTACGATACGTTAATAAAAACTTTCCCTAGCAATACGACCTTTTCAATTGAAGATTAATTAACAATGCAAAAAAAGAGCCACGTACTCACACAATTTCGAGTTGTTCCAGTACCTGGTATTTTTTACGATGCAGAAATTCACTATACGTATGATACAGCAGACAATCAAACGCTAAAATAATGTTAAACAACGGATTACTAACAACCGTAGACTATGTTTTGCTTATTGAAAAAATTTCACAAGAGTGGACATGAGAAAATGTTGAATAGGTGTTTGTAAACCTAAGCGTCAAATGACGAACACATGGTTTCTTATATAAGAAAATGCCTCGAAGAATCGGCCAGGAGATTCTTCGAGGTATTTTCTATTTCTTTAGTTGTATGAATAGTAGGGAAAAACACGTGCTACCAGTCGAAAACCATAGTATAATAGTTTCATTACAGGTTATTTTTCTGGAAAATAAAGTGATGAAAGTAAGAGGATACGTTTCTGTTATAAAAACATCAATTTGTGAAATGGATATATTAATTCCTTTATGTTAGAAAGGTGCGCTTATGAAAGTGAATAATCGAACAAAGAAAGAACAAAAACTCTCGGATGAAGTGACTGCTTTCATTATTTTAGTTTCTGGAGTTATCGGCTGGTTAATGACGGAATCCTTAAAAGGTGTAGGTGTGGCGGTCGGAGTGGGTTTCGTAGTCTTACTAGCTTTCGGAGTATGGCGCACTACTTGTCGCAAGAAACGTATGAAAGCCTCAAGTATTGAAGAAATAGATAACATGACAGGTAGACAATTTGAAGAATATGTCGGTACACTGTTTTCAAGTTTTGGATACGATGTAACGTATACTCCTACAACCGGAGATTACGGTGCCGATTTACTATTGAAAAAGGGAAAAGAAGTCATTGTTGTCCAAGCGAAGCGTTATAAAAAGTCAGTGGGTGTGAAGGCTGTGCAAGAAGTTCTGCCCGCTGTTAAATTTTACAAAGCCGATGCTACCTGGGTGATTACGAATAGTACCTACACTAAACAGGCACTCATGTTAGCCAAGCATAATGATGTCCGAATGATTGATCGCGAGGCGTTGATTAGGTTGAGTATTCAGATGAAAAAAGAGACTCGAAAATCGAACTAAAATGGCAAACCGTAATGTTTAAACTATATGTAGTGGAATCATTCTTTATAGAGTAGATAGCCTACCAGTACTTTGTGCTAGTAGGCTATCTTAAATTCATGATGTTCTGGTAAAGAAGCAGCGATGGTCGATCATGACTTGTTGAGATGCACTAAAAGTCTTCTTGTTATCTGGTACGTAATCCACTCATACAAGAGCGTTTACTAATGATACGAATAGATAGGTAGTTGAAATGATTCGCACTGTTCTAAAGCAATAATTTCCTAGTCATTCAATAAAGACTTATACTTAAGGAAACAACGTAGCGCATAAAGGAGTGAAGCACGATGCAAAGTTATATCGTTATGCAAGGACGTACATACGATGAAGAGAAAGAATTAGGGGTGCTTTGGTCATTGCAGCAAGACAGTATAGGCAATGTTCATCATTTTTGGGAACGGATGAAAGAAGTGCGTGAAGGAGATCGTATCTTTCATTATGTAAAAGGGGATATTGTCGCCATAAGTGTGGCGAAATCAAGTTACCGCGAGGAGCGAAAGCCGTCTGCGATTCCCTTGGCAGACAGTGAAGACGCCAAAGGGTACTTAGTGGAAGTGGAATATCACGAACTCGATAAACCGTTGACGGTTGCGGATTGTTTCCATGAACTTTTACCACTATTGCCGATTAAGTATTCTGCATTTCAAGAGAACGGCAATGGAAATCAAGGCTATCTTTATCCGTGTAACGAAGAACTGACTTGTAAATTGGTTGAGTTGATTGCGGATTTAAATATTTACGAAATCGATGAAGAACAATTGGAGTTCGTCATGGGTACCGTTCAGAAAACGGAGCATGATTTTCTCATTCCGGTACTTGCTGAAACCGAATCGGAAACGAAAACGAAAGTGCGACTGGGCCATCAGAGATTCCGCCATGAACTTATGCAACTATGGAATGATCAGTGCGCTCTATGCGATATCGAGCTACCGGAATTATTGCAAGCTAGCTATGCTAAACCATGGAAAGATTGCACGAATAACGAGCGCATCGATCCGAACAACGGCATTCTTCTCTGTCGCAATCATGATGCGCTCTATCATAACGGCTTTATTGCGTTTGACGGAACAGGCAAGATTCATATTTCATCTAGAATTCCTGAAGGGGATTACGAGACGTATGGATTGCATAGCAAGATGAGAGTGAACCGAACGGAGAAGAACAAGCCGTATTTAAAATGGCATAAGAAGCATATGTTTAAGGAATAGATCTAAACGCTCTAGTTCCGGTTAAATCACCATACTTCACCGATCGCCTTGCAAAACTTGGTGAGTTTACCCTCTTTTTGTAGTATGATGCATAGAGAGTGTGAATTCGATAACATAGTGTGCGGAGGTACGACATGAATTATGGGGATCCGTTAAGAGATAAAAACATAGAACGAGATACGACAATTTATAATAGTGAAGGTTTTGACAGACGCGGCTTTAATAAGTTTGGTTATGATCGTCATGGGTTTAATGAACAAGGATTTAATGCCAGTGGTTTTGATAAGTATGGCTTTGATGCACAGGGCTTTGACAAAAACGGCTATAATAATCAAGGGTATGACAAAGAAGGATTTAGGGCAACGGGTTATAATAAAGCGGGCTTTGATCGAACGGGTTATGACCGTTATGGTTATGACGCAGACGGGTATAATAAAAGCGGTTATAACGTCCAAGGGTATGACAAAGAAGGCTATAAAGTGGATGGTTTCAATCGACAGGGCTTTCACAAAAATGGCTATAACAGAGACGGTTACGACGTCCATGGCTTCAACCGTGCGGGTTTCAATAAGCAAGGGTATGACAAATACGGCTTCAATAAATACGGTGTGAGTGCCCAAGGGTATGGAACGGATGGATTTAATAAGTTAGGCTACGATAAGAACGGTTTTAATCGCCAAGGCTATAATAAATTCGGCTATGACAAAAGAGGTTTCAATCGTGATCGCAAGCATATGAACGGTACGATGTATGACGGCAAAGGCTTTGATTTTCAAGGCGTTCATTTAAATAACAGTCCGTTTGATGATCACGGCTTTGATCAAGCAGGCTTTGATGCACAAGGTTTCAATAAAAGAGGATACAACCGTGAAGGCTTTACACGCGACGGCGCACATATTAGTGAAAAGACGTATGATGAAGAAGGTTATGATCAGCACGGTTACAATCGTGACGGTTTTGACCGGGCAGGATACGATGCATCGGGCTTGAATTCGCTTGGCTATGATTCGGAAGGCTATGATGCGCAAGGTTTCAATAAACATGACATGGATCGTGAAGGCTATAATCGTGATGGCTTCAATAAAGCAGGCGTTGATCGAGAAGGTTTCGGGAAGAATGGTCGAAATCGACAAGGGTATGATAAAAAAGGTTTTAATCTACAAGGTTATGATAAGAACGGTTTTAATAAAGAAGGCTACAACCGATTCGGCTATGATCGCTATGGTTTTAATCGGGATGGCAAACATGCGAATGGCACGAAGTATGATACAAAAGGATTCGACTGCAATGGCTTCACTCCTCAAGGGCTCCATCGAAATGGAACGGACCGGGATGATCAGGGGTATGATAAGTCGGGCTATGATGCGGACCGCTATGACCGAAAAGGCTTTAATAAACTCGGCTACGATAGACGTGGTTATGATAAATACGGGTATGATAAATCTGGATTTAGAGCGGGTTCGAAGTAAGAGAATTCCTAAGTAAAGGAAAACACCTGGCAAGTTAGAGAGTCACTCTAGCATGCCAGGTGTTTTGCGTTTATTCGTTACAACGTACACAAATACTTTTCCAACCACTGATCGGCTTCTTCTTTCGATGAAACCTCTCCGTTTAGCTGACTCACTTCCAACTGAAGTAAAATCTTAGAAAATGTTGGACCTGGCTTGAGTCCCGCTTTTACTAAATCGCCACCATTCAAATAACTTTGAAGTGTGTTGCGATTATATAAATACGCAATAACAGATTCCTGATAAGGCACATGATCAGCTACTAGAATAAGCAAGATGGCTTCATCGGAGAATTTATGCAAAAACAGATGGTAGTCTCCAGTTTGTGTGGATTCTTTCCATTGTTCATGTTTTTGTAATTCCATGACTTCTTCCAGCAATTTTTTTCTGTTTTTCCGCAACGTGAATTTCTCTGCGGCATACAAACTATCATTACAATAGAATGGTAGTAAAAAGTAATTGAACCAACTAGGTTTTTCACTGATCTTCAAATTGGAAATCTTTTGTACTTGTTCGTTGTAAAGTTGTTCTAAACTTTCAGCTGTAACGACTGAAGCATCCAGCTGTTTTTCGTTTACACCGAACTGTTGCCAAACGTTCAGTTCGAACAGGCGTCGAATGACTTCTTTCGGACTGCCTTCCGTAAATAAACGAATCATCTCTTCATTAATGCGTTGTGGTGACAAGTGGATTACTTTGTCGATCGACTCGAGAGCTAGCTTTTCTGTCTGTTCATCCATCGCAAAATCGAAACGTTGTTCAAAGCGAACCGCTCGGAAAATGCGGGTAGGGTCTTCGACAAAACTCATATTATGAAGGATTTTGATTTTCTTCTCGCGTAGATCGTTCTGTCCTCCAAATGGATCAAGTAATTCACCGAATGATTCAGCGTTTAGGCGAATGGCCATGGCATTAATCGTAAAATCACGTCGCTGCAAATCATCGCCAAGAACGGATGTCTCAATCTCGGGTAAAGCAGCAGGCTGTTCGTAATATTCGAGTCGAGACGACACCATATCGATGGATAAACCGGATGGCGTGTTCCATGTCGCCGTGCCAAAGCTTTCATGTTCCACGACGTCGCCACCATGTGTTTCCATCATACGATTCGCCAATTCGATTCCATTACCTTCCACCACAATATCGATGTCGTAATTTGGCTTGTCCAATAAAATATCTCGTACAATCCCACCGATTAAATAAACAGGCATGTCGATGTGACTGGCTGTTTCTCCGATTTCTTTCAACTGCTGTAAAGCCTCCTCGGATAATTGCTTTTTCATTTTTTCAATCAGCTTATTAGAAGAGAGAGTACTTGTTGCTTTTTTATCTGCCGTCATATCACTGTACAGCACTTGGATAATATTAGATCGAGTCACAATACCGACGATTTCTCCATTCTCGATGACGGGCAACCGGCCAATGTTGTGAGTAATGACGAGTTCCTGAATTTCTTCGAGCGAAGCATCCGGTCCGATCGTGTAGAGTTTAGTCGTCATGTACGCTTTGACAGGCGCATGACCAAGTCCATGGTGATTCGCTTTATCGAGATCACGTCTAGTAATGAGACCGATTAGTTTTCCATTTTCAACGATAGGGTAGCCGGAGTGTCCGTAGCGATACATACGACGACCGGCTTCTTCAATCGTGGTATCGGGAGTTAATGTTTTAACGGGAGAAGTCATCAACTCTTTTGCGGTAACTGCCGGGCATAGTATCGTTTCCATGCTGCTAAGGATGTCTTCGAGAATTGCTTCTTTATTTCCTTTTTTCACCGTAGCGGAACCTGCGTGTTGGTGTCCGCCGCCCCCAAGCTTTTTTAGAATGGGTAGTAACGTGATTCGTTCTGAATTCGCACGGCCCACGACGCACACGGTGTTTTTCATTTTAACGACGGTTATTACCGCATCCGTACCTTTAACGCCTAATACCTTTGTTGTAATTAAGGCTAGGCCATTGACGAAGTGGTCCAATTCATGCGTGCTTACGGCAATCTCCAGGCCGTCGACTTCATGAATTTCTGTATGTGTAAGTAGCTGATTCAATAAATCTTGCTGTTCGGATGTTAACGTTTCTTCTGCAAAACTACTGACCATTTCAAGGCTCATTCCTTGCTCGAGTAAAAAAGTAGCTGCCTTCATGTCCCGTACGGTCGTGTTTGCGTATGTAAATTTCCCTGTATCAGTATACAAGCCTAGTCCGAATAATGAAGCTTCAAAACTGGAAATGGCTATATTTTGCTTGCGTATTTCTTCAATAAGTAGAGTGACGGCAGCGCCTGTTAATTCCACGATACCTTCATCATACTGCACGTCGTTTTCACCTTTTTGATGATGATCATAGACGATAATTTTCCGTTTCGATGCATCGAAATCGTCAGGAAGTTTGCCTATTCTAGATAAAGATGCGACATCGACGATAATCATTTCCGTTACTTGTTCCCAGTCTACCCGAGCGCTCGGCACAAAGTCGAAGACATCACGATACATATTTAGAAAACGTTGTACGCGGCTTTCGAGCTTATCGGAAATAATTAACTGTGCATCGGGATACAATTTTTTTGCTGCAATCATCGAAGCAAGTGCGTCGAAGTCTGTATTGACGTGTGATGTAATAATTTGCACGGATAGTACCTCCTGTATGAAAGTTATTTAGTAATATAAATAGAAAAGTAACCACCTTCTACCCTGACCCAGTGGAAGGTGGTTACTCTTTACGTTTGATTGTGTTTATAGGACTAGTTTATCATCACCGGCCAAAATGTTCAATTGAGTCTAGTATAGGGTACAAGCCTTATCCCATATACACACTTTCGCACGTACCGGCTTGCGGTTCATAGAAACAATGATTTTTGAACTGCCCGGTAAACGGTTGCCCGTACCAAGTAGGGGGGCAGGGAGCATATGGATTGAAGTACCATAGCGCATAGTGAGCGGGATGTTGTCGCCAGTACGTTAACGTCTGTTCAGCTAATTTTTTTTCAGATTCTCTTGCGCGTTGATAAAATAAGTTTCCTTTTTGTACGGCTTCGAATGAATAATTATTGCCTTGTATTTGGAAGATTACATCGTTTATGGACCGTACATCATTGAAGTCCAAGCAGTCGGCTACTGCACGATTGACAATGACATTTCCGACATAGAGCATTCCTTGATTTCCTTCCGCTTCGGCTTCGGCTCTCATCATTCTAGCCATTAATGCGACATCTGAATCTCGGTATTTGACTCTCGCCATAGTTTTCACCTCATTACAGTGTATGAGAACAAGTGGAAATGATGTTACATTTGGAGAAATATCGACTGAAGAACTTTGTAAAAAGAATGAACGATAATCAAATATTTATATAGGCTTATATAGCCGATCGGCAGGAGATAAGCCGAATAGTTTGAAAAAACAGTTTCCAGGACTTACATTGAGCATGGAACAAGCCATCTCTTTGCAGAAGCAGTTTTCATAGGGATTCAGTAGAAGAATGAATAGTTTACTATCTACCTAAGTAGTTATAGTTTCATTGTGTGTATTCAATATAGTACTGCCTACAAATATATTGAATGTGTCGCTAGTGAAGTGTTGACCTATTTACATACTAAAGGAGGACAAGCGAATGGCTGATAACAATTCGAATAACCCGAAGAATACAAACGAAGTGTCCGATCCGGGACGCCGTAGTTTTGTCAAGAACACAGGAATTGCTGTTGGAGGTGTAGCCGGTGGTGCGTTGCTTGGAGGTCTGTTTAGCAACCGATCCAAAAATGATACCAATTCAAATTCCACTGCGGATAAAGGAAGCGGTAGAGAGAAGCGATATGAAGAAGCACGAATGTACTTCACTCGTATTGCTGACTTCGCCATTTTGGAGCAGGCAGTTGAGCGAATATTCCCAGAAGATCATAACGGTCCGGGAGCGATAGAATTAGGCGTTCCGTATTATATCGATAAACAGTTGGCAGGTCCTTATGGATCCAATGTAGGCGATTACAGACAAGGTCCTTTTATAGGTTCTAAAGCAGCAGCTTCGGACTCTAGTCTCGATCGTGGGCAGATTTTCATTAATG
This sequence comes from Sporosarcina sp. P16b, assembly GCF_002743065.1. Classification (NCBI taxonomy): domain Bacteria; kingdom Bacillati; phylum Bacillota; class Bacilli; order Caryophanales; family Caryophanaceae; genus Sporosarcina; species Sporosarcina sp. P16b. The sequence continues at coordinate 11,005 of NZ_PDYO01000025.1, forward strand.
GCTTACGCACAATGGATGCCGAGAGTCTAAAACGATTTGATACTAATTTTGCTAAAGCGACGGAAGATCAGCAATTAGAAATCATGACAGACTTTGCAGATGACAAAGTGGAAATCAAAGGTATTAGTTCGAAAGGATTCTTTAATTTGTTACGTTCTACTACGCTTGAAGGGGCGTATTGTGATCCGTTATACGGAGGCAATCGAGACATGAAAGGCTGGAAAATGAAAGAATATCCAGGTGCTATCGCATCTTATGCCCATATGATTGAAGAAGATCAGTTCGTGAAAATGGATCAAGTGAGTTTGACAGATTATCAACCGAAATAAACTATAGGAAAGGGGAGAAGAGAATGGTAAAAACATTAGATAAAGTAGATGCAGTCATCGTCGGTTCGGGCTGGGCAGGCGGTATTGCGGCAGCTGAATTAACGAAAAAAGGATATAAGGTAGTAGGTTTAGAAAGAGGGAAAGCGCAGAAACGAGAAGATTTCGTCGGTGCAAAAGATGAACTTCGCTACGATGTCCGGAAACTTATGTTCCAAGAGTTGAACAAAGAAACGTTGACGATTCGTAATACGCTAGACGAAACCGCAACTCCTAACCGAAGTAACGATACAAATGCGATCAATGGTACGGCTACTGGCGGTTCAGGAGTTCACTGGAACGGTATGGTCTATCGTTGGCTTCCAACTGATTTCGAAATGCATACGAAGACGGTAGAAAAGTATGGGGAAAAAATCATTCCGAAAGATATGCAACTAGAGGACTGGGGTATTACATATGATGAGCTTGAGAAGTATTACGATCAGTTTGAAAAAACTGCCGGCATCTCAGGTGAACCAGATCCATTGCGACCGGGCCAGCGCTCGGATGAATACCCGACGCCGCCAATGAAAGAAACGGATATCATTCGCACATTTACGAAGGCCGCAAAAGATTTAGGCTATCATCCATATCGTATTCCTTCTGCCAACATATCAGAGACGTATACTAATCCTGACGGAGAGACGATCAATGCATGTGTTTACTGCGCATTTTGTGAAGCGTTCGGCTGTGACTTTGGGGCGAAAGCGGATCCGATTGCTACGGTTTTAGCTACAGCACATAAAAGTGGTAATTATGAGTTGCGTAATAATTCGTATGCGGTTCGGATTGTACATGAAAACGGAAAAGCAGTTGGTATTAAATATGTAGATACAGAAACAGGAGAAGAGTTCATTCAACCGGCAGATATAGTTGTGGTTGCCGGATTTACATTCACGAATACTCGCCTCATGTTATTATCCGAAATTGGAAAGCCGTATAATCCGAAAGATGGCACAGGCGTGATTGGTAGTCACTTGACGGCTCACCAGAAGAACTTGACGCATACGCGTGTCCGTGGATTCTTTGATGAGAAGAAATTCAATCGCTATGCAGGCACCGGTGCGCTCGGCGTGACGCTAGATGATTTTAATGTGGAGCAACTAGATCATACAAAACTCGATTTCTTGCATGGTTTCTGTTTGCGTACGTCACAAAGAGGAGATAGACCGATTACGAATAACCATGTTCCTGCAGGAGTTCCATCTTGGGGGAAAGAATTCAAAGATAAGTCGATATTCTATGCGAACCGCCGTATAGACGTTCAGCAACAAAATGGTGCACTTGCTTGGCGTGAAAACTATATGGACTTGGATCCGACGTATAAAGATATGTTCGGTGATCCATTACTGCGCGTCACGAGCAAGTTCCATGATCAAGACCGCAATATTGTACGATATGCTCACCAACGCGCAAAAGAGTTACTTGAGCAAATGGGTGCAGATTATATTACGATTCCTGAAATTACAGAGGAAACGGAGTTTGATAAGACGTCACTGTCTGACCATACAGGTGGTGGTGTCGTCATGGGGGATCATCCTGAAACATCGGCTGTAAATAACTACTCACAAGTTTGGGATATGGATAATTTATTCGTAGTGGGAGCTTCTTCATTCCCACTTATGGGTAGCTCTAATCCTACAGCGACAGTTGGTGCTCTTGCTTATCGAGCTGCAGAAGGTATGATCAAGTTTTTAGAGAGTGGTGGAGGCCAGTTAGTTAAGGAAGAGGAAACAGCAAAAGCATAATACTACAAAAGGAGAGAGTGGACCAACAACTCTCTCCTTTCTTTCATACATACTAAAGCGAGGTAATATCCCTATGAACATACGATCCATCCTAATCCTGTTGGCAGCCGTCTTTTTACTGAGTGCCTGCCATAATAAAATTGAAACGAATAGATCAGAGAAGCTACCAGATTTCGACTATACTACGCAAGATGAGAATAAACTAGGCTTAGATGATTTGATAGGCGATTGGTGGATTTCCTATTTCTCCTATACTCGTTGTACGACCGTTTGCCCGAGAACGACAGCTAATATGGTCGATATACAGAGAGCATTAAAAAATGAAGGCTTAACACCTCGTATCATTTCATTTAGCATCGATCCCGAAAATGATACACCGGAAGTATTACGAGAATATGCAAAAGACTATAGTGCTGACCTAGAGACGATGACGTTTTTAACTGGTTATGATTTTGAAGAAATACGAGATTTATCGGTTACTACGTTTAAAGCCGTGCTGGAAAAAGGAGCGCTTGACCAGCGATCACATAGCTTTTTCTTTTATTTGATTAATCCTGACGGAGAGATCGTGAAGCAATATAACGGTATGAGCGATACAGACAATGAGTTGCTGGTGGCGGATGTGAAGAAAGTTTTAGGAAAGTAGAGCCTCGTTTATGCAATCAGCCGGCATTCTTTCGTTCTACTACGAGCGAAGGAGTGCTTTTTATTATGAAGAACTAGAAGAGTCACATTGGATACTGAACAACAAAGAGTATCTGCAAAAAACTTTCTAAAAAATTTTGAAACTTTTTAAGGAATCCTCCGTCTATAGGGTGCGCAAATGATAATAGGAGGATTCACATGAAGAAAATATATAGTTGTCTGCTGTTACTTGCGAGCTTACTGTTATTTATAATGGGAAATGAAGCCAAGTGGAATTTGAATGAAGTACCGTTGTTCCATGAGCAATCAGCGACGGCTTTTGCAGAAACGATACAAAGTAAACCGTTCATTACAGAAAAAGAATTTGATCAAGTATTGACGCTGACAAACAATCAACCGATTTTTATGAAGCAAGGGAACCTAAAGCGAATTGGTGAACTGCAAGCCAATCAAGCGGTTGCGCTCATAGGAGAAGATGAGGAATATTACGAAATTCGAGTAGGCAAGATGCCAGCTTTCATTCGTAAAGGTCAGGCAAAAGTAGAAAAGAATGTGATGAAAACTCCTTTACATACAGAACGACTAGGTGCTGTAAAAACGGATCAACAAACTCCTGTATATACAGAAGCGAATCTTGAAAGTGATGTTCTTATTCAACTAAGAAAAGGCTATCGCTATCCTATTATACAGGAAGAAAGAGACTGGTATGTTATCAAAATAGGTGAACGGGCTGGTTATATTCATAAGCCTTTAGTAGAAATGGATGAAGGGTTACCAGTATTGCTGTATCACCAAGTGCTGCCCCGTAAACAGATGAAAACAGAGATCAGTACGATTTCATCCGAAAACTTTGAAAAGCAGATGGCGTATTTGGCAGATGAGCAATTTACGACATTGACCTCACAACAGTTATATGATTACTTGGAAGGCCGACTCGTTGTGCCGGAAAAAGCATTGATTATTACATTTGATGATGGTTTATTGTCATCCAAAGAATACGCCTATCCTATCTTGAAACAATATGGCTTTACTTCGCTTCAACATATTATTTCATCCCGTATGGATAGAGAAAAAGGCGGACCGACATTTGACGGTGGAGGACTACTGAAGTATTTGAATGTAAAAGACCTCAACGAACTGCAAGATGTATTTCAATTCGAAGCCCATACATGTGCATTGCATGAGCTAGGTAAGGAAAGTGGAGCAGGTTTAGTATTCGAACATACAGAAGAAGAAATCATAGATGATTTACAGAAGAATTTACAACACGTTCCATCAGCCGTTTCCATCGCCTACCCATATGGACAATATAATGAAGAGTTTATTGCGGCGGCGAAAGAAGTAGGATTGCTGATTGGCTATACGACAGTCGAAGGATATGCCAATATGGATCAATCCAATTACGAAGTGAACCGCTTTGGCATGACAGAAAAAAGGTCATTTAAGGATTTTGCAACATATGTTGACGGAGACATGAGATGGCCATAGAAGAGAGTGACTAGCCCAGATGAATGAAATGGATCAAATCATGAATGAGCATTCGCGTTATTTAGTACGTATCGCTTATTTGTACGTAAAAAACTGGTCAACCGCGGAAGACGTCGTACAAGAAGTCTTCGTTACGTATTTCCAGAAGAGTGACCAGTTCCGTAATGAAGCATCTATTAAAACGTACTTAACCAAAATGACTGCGAATCGTGCAAAAGATTATTTGCGCTCCTGGAAGCATAAAAAAGATGTGGTGTTTGAGACGATTTTTGTATCATCCAAAAGCTCGGAACAACAACTACTAGAGAAAGAGCAGCTGGCTTCATTAGAAAGGCATTTATTTCAGCTGCCTTTAAAATACCGCGAGCCATTACTTTTATATTATTATGACGAACAATCGATTGCGGAGATCGCAGAATTTCTTGGGCTCAATGAAAATACTGTCAAGACTCGGTTACGAAGAGCCAAGTTACAACTCAAGGAATTTTTTGTGAAAGAGGAGGTAGAAACCTATGAATGATTTCAAACAAAAACTGGACCAAATGATGGGAGATACAACGGAACAGGAACGACGAATCAAACAGCGGGTACATGAAACCCTTCACCCTTCACAAAGGAGACGTTTTTCTTGGCAAGCGCTGCTGGTCACGGCAGCACTGCCAGTTGTGGCTTTGTTGTTAGTGTTTAACCTAGTTTCAAATAATCAATTCTCATCTGATCAAGGTCCAGGAACGCCGTATGACCCACTTGATGATATGGCTATCATTTCTGCTTTACAAAAGAAAGATCAACTATCAGCTATTGATTACGAAGAATTTTCTTCATTACCTGTAGTAAAGAAAGTGGACGGTCTATTATATGTCGATGACGAATCCTTTTCATTACAGTGGAGTCCGGATACGTATCATCCCGTTATAGAACGCAAGGCAGATCTGTATGATGCTTCGGTCTATGAACTCGGGGATGTGGTACGCACATTTACTAATACGAATAGTCACTTGCCTACGTATACAGGTGTCTATTATGAAGTCGTAGCGGTTCCTGGAGACCGGGTTGTATTGCAAAATGGCAAGCTGCACGTCAACGGTCACGAGTTATCCTCCGAATTGATGGATCGGTATAAGAAACAAAATATCACCATTGCTGGCGGGTATGATCAGCTGTTAAACGCTAGGGAATACCTATTATTGAACCATTTCCCGGCAAAAGACACTGTGCAAGGAGCGACGATCACGCCTGTACACAAAATTTATGGTGAACTGATTGGCGTGGCAACCGAAGAAAAAACTGAATCTATCTATATAGATTATCTGACTGACCAACTCAAGAGCGACTATACAGCTGAGCAGTACTTTGATTTATATTTATATGACCAGCTAACAGGATTGGATAAACTGCCTGAATCCGAGTTCTTCGCACAAACGATTCGAATTGGAGAGCTATTCCTTGAGGCGGCGTATCGTCGAGCGATTCCGATTGCCGATGATAAAGTAGAAATTCGTTATCAATATGGTCGTGAAGGCGTCGTGGAGCAAGTGTTCACTATGGGAAGGGATACAAGCTCCGGTCAATGGATAGTGGAAAAATAATGTACAGCACTCTGTAAAGGAGGTGATGCATACATCTTTCACGCAAACCAGGTTGGCATTTGTTTAGCACAAGCCGTCAACCAACCGCTCGCTTATAGAGCCAGCCTGGTTTTCACTAGTTAAGAAAATGGGAAGTTTTATGGGAGTAAGAAATAGAAAAGACACCAGACCGGCAACTGTTTTGCATAAGCCGTCAACCAACCGCTCGCTATATAGAGCCGGTCTGGTGTTTATACATACTGGATGTTACGGATACGGAACTCGTTCTGTTTGATCAAAAAGGCAAGAATTTCAATTTAAAAATTAACAAAGAAGTGCCTAGACTTTCCTCTTTGCATTAGGAGATGTATGATGAAATACTAAACGAGTATACTCATACTAGGAGATGATACTATGGCACTCAGTAGAAAAGATTATTTACAGAAAATCATTGGATTACACGAACGCTTAATCATAGCGTCAGAAGAGTACGAAGGCATTTCCGAAGGATTCATTTCAAAACAAAAGCTGGATATAGCAGCGATGAAAGAACAATGGTTAGTGAAAGTAGAAGAGTTCAAGCAGATCCTCGCTGACATGAATGCATTGGAAGTTCCGAATGCCTTTGAAACGGAAGGCAATGAACTGAAAGAAGCCTATACCGTATTCGTCGATTGTGTAGAAGAGAAGACGGAGAAGTTTAGCGTGGAAGCGATGGAGAGCGGGGAGCTCGATGTCCTACAGTCGAAGGAACAGCATGCCGCGGAAGATATGGAAGATTTGATTGAAAGTATGTTCCAGAAATAAGTTCTAAAAACATAAAGAAAGTTTCAAATGGCAGACAGGCTTTTAATAAAGCTTGTCTGTTGTTTTTATTGATGAAAAAACGAAATGCGGCAAGTGCCTTGCCTTCACTTGAGATGGCTTCAAAGGGTAGGAGTTTTGATTGTCTTTCATATAGGTACGACGAGTGATAAAAATAGTCTACTCAGTCGAGTGTTTTGCTCCATTCCAATCGAGTGTTTTGTTACCAGCAATAACCTAAGCACTTAAACAAACTACAAAAAAGATATAGTGCGTGTGGAAAAATATTTCCACACCTTGTATTCTTTTCTCTTTCCGACTCTATATAGTGTGCAAAGGAGGCGTTACCTATGACACTTAATAATCCGCTTAAATTCATGGTCAAACAGAATTAGACGCAGCGGCATTATTGAATCATTAAAACATCATCCACAGTGGTGAGCAGTTGATCATTTTTCGAGTAATCAACACTTCTTCTAGATAGCTCAACCGTTTTGACTACGTATTGATCTTTTGCGAATACGAGTAAAACTAGATCATCTCTGTATTCAATTCCTTGCGTACTTCCTTTTAGTTTACTATTCAGTGAGCCTTCGATTATTTCTTTCGAAGTATAGGGACCGTAAACCATCGCTTTATTCCACTCAAAATCGGTTAGAGACGTTAAGGAGATTTCGGTCACACCGCTCCTTGCTAATTCCTCAATTCTATTAGCAAGCAAAGGATCTTCAGTTGCGCGATGAAGAAAAACCGTATTACATACTAGTAGAAACAAAGTGGCAAAGACAACCCAAACCATTTTCTTCTTCCTCATATAAAGCACCCCTTCAGTAGGTGAGTAGTATACATAACGTTGAAAATAGAAAAAAGTTGCACGATAAAGTATTCGAAAAAAGAGGGATGCTCCCCATTAGCAAATTTAGGTAGTGGATGTATAATGGATATAAGAAGTATAATTTGGAGGCAATCAATATGAGTACAACCAAAATTATGAATGAAATGAAGAAATTAATAGAGGCAGATCCGTCACTTGCGATTAGTGAATGGCAAGGAACGTGCCATTATGTAGTAGGGGAAATGATGTCGCTCGAAACGAAAGATCTACAAGAGATTGATCTGAAAGGTATTGCGAAGCCAGGAGAAAAACAAGTTATGCCGATTGAATTATTAATCGCCGCGGCAACTACTAGTTTTGGTGTTACATTCCATTTGGAAGCGTATAATCAGGGAGTGACGGTAGACAGAGCAGAGATCGTTTTCACTGGCGTATGCGATAAAGCACCATTTCTAGGAATTCAAAGCGGCAATAGCGGTATTATGAAACCGATGATCGTTTTATCTGCCGAGTCTACTACGAATAAAGGTCAACTGGCAGAGATTGCGGCTATTGCGGTTGAACGTTCACCGATCCTTTCAAGTTTGAAGAAAGAAGTTAAATTGCATATTAAGTAATTTCATAAAGCTATGAGAAATGTATATACAAAATACGCCATCACCTTATCAATTCAGATAAGGTGATGGCGTATTTATTTACTCGAAACTCAAGCGTTCTTTTCAAGTGGTTTGGCTGCAACATTGCCGCCTTCTTTTAAGAACTTAATCATGCCTTCCGCTGCACGATAAGCGAATGCACCAATCGTAACAGTTGGATTGTAGTTACTGTTATGTGGGAATGAGGACCCGCCTACGACGAATAGGTTTTCCATATCCCACATTTGTGAGTAGGTGTTGACTGCGGAGTTTTCAGGAGAAGCTCCCATGATGGCACCACCGAAGAAGTGATCCGTATAGAATTTATGGTCAAATACCGTATCGTCTTTCACCACGTCGACGTTCATTTTGTCTGCACCCATTTCTTTCATGATCTCTTCACAACGTGCGACGCCTGCTTTCGCACGTGCGATGTCTTGTTTTGCATATTCAACGGTGACACGAAGAAGTGGATTGCCTAGTGCATCTTTATATGTTGGGTCCAGATCCATATACGTATTCTTGTTCGGCAAGAAGCCACTTTGTGGTGTGATGAATAGGTTACGATTATAATATTTTATAGAATTCTTTTTAAATTCTTTACCCCAACCAGGTGTATCATATGGAACTGCGTTATTGGCAATAGGACGTGAACCAAGTTGACTGTAGTGCACTTCATAGCCATGCAAGAAGTCTAGGTTCGTGTGATCTTCATTGTCCCCACTGAAATCATCGATCGTCGCACCCAACCCGCCAGCACCCATGAAATTATTGAACTTCTTGTCTTCGAAGAATCCGCGAGCGCCAATATACGTTGACAAGTTGTTGAAGTGACCTGTGAAGTTCTTGCCGATGATGCCTTGTCCTGTTTTCGGATCGTAGGGCTGTCCGATTTTAGAGTGTAACAACAACTTCGTATTCGTAAAGACGAAACCTGCAAGTACTACGATATCTGCTAGTTGTTCGAATTCTTCTCCAGTCGTGGTATCGGTATAGATTAATCCGTTCGCTTTTTTCCCGTCGTGGCTTACTCGATTCACGAACGCGTCATTACGAATTTCCATCTTACCTGTTTTATGTGCCGTCTTGAGTACCGTACCGATCGGATCCGCTTTCGCTCCAAAGTCACACCCATACTCTTCACAAAATGCACAGTATACGCACCCGTTGATTGTTTCACCGTCCGGATTGGTGTACGTTTTTGAAGCATTCGCAGACGGCATACGATAGGGATGATAACCAAGAGCTTTCGTTGCTTTTGTGAAGAGACGAATATTCGGTGTTTCTTTCATTGGCGGATTGGGGTACTTATCGGAACGTGGAGGACCAATTGGGTTTTCTTCGCCTGAGATGGCAGCTGTTTTTTCATATTTATCATAATATGGCTCGAGCTCATCATATGTAATCCCCCAATCCTGCATGGTCGATTCTTTAGGGATTTTATCTTTACCATAGCGCTCTACAGTCTTACTGTAAATTTCGAAATCATATGGCAACCAGCGGAAAGCTATCCCGTTCCAATGTACACCTGCGCCTCCCGTATGGTTTCCAAGACGTGCGTTCATATTATTCCGAACCGGTATTGCTTCTTTGCTCATGGAGTTACGAGAAGTAATCGTGTCCTTATTCAATTCTTGCATGAGATCATACCGTTTAGAATAGCGCAGTTCGTCTTTCGTGCCAATATAGTCTTCATGCTTTTTATTTTTACCTCGTTCCAATATGACCACATTATATCCAGCTTTCGTAAGTTCAGCCGCCGCGATTCCTCCGACCCAACCTGAACCTACGATGACTGCATCTACTTTTTCAAGTTTTTTAACCATTGCATATCCTCCTCACGGTTTCTATTTTTAGTGACCTTGGTAATCTCTCAGGCTGACGGGATCCAACTTTACAAATTCATCCGATTCAATATAGTTGGAGTAGGAAGCCACTGCGCCGGGAAACTCTTTCATTTTCCAGCCTTCCATATTGAAATTGCCGCCATACAATGGATCACAGTAAGCGCCTTCTAATGTCGCTTGTTTTAACAGAATGAAAAACTCAGAAGCTTTTACACCTCTCATCTTCACTTTATTTGCTTCGACGTCCGTCATGATTTCTATTTGTTGCTCTTCAGTTGCTTGATCAAACGTGACTCCGAAACGCTTTTGACTTTCCTCGTCCATTTTACGTAATCCTAGCAAGAAGATCATGCCGCGATCCAAAATCGACTGTTCTCCGCCTGGTCCTGCAGTTTGATCGACTTCCTTCAAATCAATAGCGTATGGAGCATGTCGGTAATCGTATGCATTGACACCCCAGCGTCCTGCTAGTTGTTTGTCAATATAATAAGGCACACCTAATTTAATGGCGCCAGGACCGAGTTCGTCTTCAGGTAAAATTTGTTCTGTTGCTGCATGTAATACTTTGAAATCTTGATGACGTGTGAAGAATTGACGTGCTTGCGTTACTTCAATGCCTTTATTGCCCTCGTTTCCAGCTGTCTTGTCATGTTGATCATTTTTCTTATCCAAACCGCCTGAGATTAGACCTCCAAAAAGAGATCCACCGACGAGTCCACCAGCTACGAGTCCAGTATTTTTTAGGAAATTTCTCCGGCTACTATCTTGCTCGTGTTGCGGTTTGCTATTTACGTCTTTGGGTGGTTGTTGATCGGCCATCCTAACTCCTCCTTATACATAAAAGAAATTATTGATTGGTAAACTGAACATTGGAATTTCTCCATAAACTCTACTGTTTTATCATACCCTTATTTATCAAATTTAGACAACTTACTATTCATTTATCCTACTTTTATTGAGTTTTTTGATTTAGTAAGTGAAGAAGGAGTAGACTGTAGTACAGTACCGTTATGTAGTTGATAGAATAAAACTGATCAAATACTTCAGGTTGGAATAAATGATGATACAATCATTTCAGACCTACAATTATTTACTAAAAAACGAGCAATAATACACAGTAGTTAGTTGTAAGAAAGTCACTTTATGTATTGTGTCATACGAAACGAAGGAGGATCTTAATGAAAGTAAAATTTGCTGTTATTTTCTTTACAACTATTCTTATATTAAGCGGCTGCAGTAAGAAGATCGAAACGAATATGTCCGAAACCATGCCAGACTTTGAATTTACTACACAAGACGACCAACCGCTTGGCTTGAAGGATTTAAAAGGTGACTGGTGGATTGCTTATTTCTCCTATACCAACTGCATCACCGTATGCCCAAGAACGACCGCTAATATGGTCGGTGTTCAAGAGAGATTAAAGGAAGAGGGTTTGGAACCTCGTATTATCTCATTTGGTATAGATCCAGAAAATGATACACCCGAAGTATTAAGGAACTATGCTGCAGATTTTGGAGCAGATCTCCGTACGATGAGTTTTTTGACAGGTTATGATTTTGAAACGATTCAGGAATTATCAAGAAATACCTTCCTTTCTATATTGGAAAGTGGAGCTTTAGACCAACGTGCGCATAGCTATTATTTTTATTTAATTAATCCTGAAGGGGAAATCGTGAAAAGATACGATGGCCTGACAGCGACGGAGAATGAATTGTTGATAGAAGATGTAAAGACCGTGTTAGGTAAATAGGAGAAACGTAAAAAATAACGCCTTTCTAATCACTTGATTAGAGAGGCGTTATTTGTTTTATCTACTCACCATTTCGGTACACCGACATGGTTTTCAACCCATTCTTCATTGTAATGAATGGTTGAATTGGCTTCATTTAGAGGAACGACTTTAAAGCGCTTCTCTTGATCTTTAATGACGCCAGTCGGGAAGAAGCGTGGATCTTCGATAGTTACAGTCTTTTGATCACCCGTTTGTTCTTTCGTTACAGACAGTCTTGCGATTCCACCGAAGTTTGTATAATCGAACGGTTGGGCGGAATAGAAATTGCCGAGCGAGAAAAATACTTTCGTATTTCCCACTTCCCCATAGCGTTGTAAAACATGTGGGTGATGTCCGAATAGTACATCAGCACCCGCATCCGAAACGAATTGAGCAAGTTCCGCTTGATCTTCGGACGTTTCGAGTTGATACTCGGGACCCCAATGTAAGGATACGATCGTCACGTCTACCTTTGGCTTCATTTGCTGAATTTCATTTTCCATTCGTTCACGATCAATATAGTTGACCAAGTACTCTTTGTCTTGCAAGTCTAGCTTTACATTTGTACCGTACGTATAAGCGAGTACACCGATTTTGATACCGTTAACTTCGACAATCCGTTCTGTTTTGCGGTCTTTAAACGATTCATAAGCCCCTACATACTGCATGCCATATTGTTGCGCATGTTCAATCGCCTTGCGCACACCGTTTTCCCCTTTGTCGAATGTGTGATTGTTGGCGAATGAAACCATGTCAACGCCAACATTTTGTAAAGCGGGAAGTATATGTTTTGGACTGTTGAATTTTGGATAGGTAGATAAACCAAGTTCAACACCGCCAGGCATAGATTCCTGATTGGCCAAGAGAAAGTCAATACTAGCCATCTTCTCTTTTACCGCTTCGAATGCAAAATCGAAGTTAGGATATGTATAAATTGGATTATGTAATAATACATCGCCAACCATACCGATTGTCGCCGTATGAATAATTGTTTCTTCTAGTTTTTGATCTGATTCTACTTCAGTCAATTTTTCAGACGTATCTTTGACCGCATTCTGTGGTGTTTGCACATCCGTTTTAGTCGATAATGCAAACTCTCTATTATTCCAATCGTTCCATAAAATTAGACCACCTATAATCCAAATAAAACCTAGTGATGCAACAAGCCATTTTCTTTTCACAAAAATCTCTCCATATCTATAATGACTATTTCTTGTAAATCTATAAAATTAACGATAGCACACTAGTGTAATAGTAAACAATTAAATATATAAATTT
>NZ_PDYO01000026.1:0-20251 GCF_002743065.1 Sporosarcina sp. P16b
ATGTATTAGGCATGCCGCCAGCGTTCGTCCTGAGCCAGGATCAAACTCTCCATAAGACTGACAGACAATCTGCAGCGAATTACGTCGTCGATTTCAGTCGATCAGTCGGTCACGTACCTGAGTACGCTCCCTCCTTCATCTCCTAGTACTTCACTACATCTTGTCAGTCAGTAAAATGAAAAATCGATTAGCTCGAGTTTCATTTGCTGGCATCAATTAAGATACTCATTTTGTTTGTGTCACCGTTAGATGCACAAACTGTATTTCGTTAACGTTTTGCTGTTCAGTTTTCAAGGTTCATTCGGTTGGTCTCTCGTAAGAGGCAACTTTCTAATAATAACATCTCATCATTTTGTTGTCAACACTTTTACTTAAAAAGTTTTTCTTGTTAAGTTTGATGTTTTCGCGACTGCTTGATGCGACGCTTATAAATATACCACCCTGTTTATGAGAATGCAAGCTTTTTCACCATTCTTTTAAAAAAGAATGGCGAAACCGCATAGCGCTGCGAATCCGGGCACTCCTAATATAGCTAAGATCATGCCGGATGCAATATTAACAGGTACGTAGATGCCAATAAATCCACCAGCAATGTTCATTAAAAAGAGAATAAAGAACGCAAAAGCTAGTCTAAACCAGAATACCGATAAGCGTTCCATGTTTTTTTCGAGAGTGGTTCGACTCATACTTAAAAGCAACAATGATACGACTCCTAATAAAGCTATGACTAAAATCCTCACAGAAAACGCCCTTTCTATCTCATAGATACTCATCTATATGCGTCTCTGTAGAGGATTAGTCTACTCGTTCTCTATCTTTTAATTCTTTTTATAGTTCTCGACGACCTTCCAATGCTCTAGACAATGTAACTTCATCTGCATATTCTAAATCCCCGCCGACAGGTAAGCCGTGGGCGATACGCGTAGTCGTGATTCCGGATGGTTTAACCAGCCTTGAAATATACATAGCTGTTGCTTCTCCTTCTATAGTAGGGTTCGTCGCAAGAATCAATTCCTGCACTTCATCTTCTTGGAGTCTAGTCAATAATGAAGGAACGTTAATATCCTCTGGCCCGATGCCGTCCATCGGTGATATGGCACCTTGTAATACATGGTACAAACCACGGTAGTCACGCATTTTTTCCATGGCAATCACGTCTTTCGGATCTTGAACGACACATATGGTTGTGCGATCACGTGATTGATCCTGACAGATATAGCATGGATCGATATCCGTAATATGACCACAAACTGAACAAAACTGAAGATTACGTTTCGCATCCACTAACGCTTTGGCAAAATCCAGCACAGTATCTTCTTTCATACTTAATACAAAAAACGCCAGACGACCCGCAGTTTTGGGGCCAATGCCTGGCAGTTTCATAAAACTATCCATCAACTTAGATATAGGTTCAGGATAATGCATTATACAACCTCCTAGAACATCCCGGGCAAGTTCATTCCTTTTGTAAATTGGCCCATTGTGGAGTTCGTAATTTCTTCTGCTTTTGCAATAGCGTCATTTGTAGCGATAACAATCAAGTCCTGTAAGATTTCTACTTCTTCTGGATCTACCGCTTCTGGATCAATGATCACTTCAAGTACTTCTTTATGGCCTGAGACGATTACTTTTACCATACCGCCACCTGCTGTACCTTCCATTCTTTCATTACCTAGGTTCTCCTGTGCCTCTGCCATCTTCTTTTGCATCTTTTGCATTTGCTTCATCATACCTTGCATATTCCCTGCTCCACGCATAAATAATTCCTCCTTAGTAAATTACTCTTCTATTGTAATAAAATCTTTTCCAAACATCTTCTCTGCCTCAGTTACGAGTGGGTCAGCGTCTTCGATTGTTGCTTCTTCCATAAATGCTGACGTTGGTTGCTCATCGTCTGACTGTTGAGGGTTATCTTTACTATTTTGACTGGCCAAACCACTTTTTCGAATGAAATCAGCACGAACTTGCAGCCAGCTTTCCTCCGCTACGTAGACTACTTCATAGCCTTTTCCTGTCAGCTGCAGTAATGCATTCGATAGTCCAGCTTGTAATGTAGCATTCTCAGAAGCCATCAAGCAATGAATTTCATATTTAAATTTTAGCACAAACGCCGTCTCTGATGCTGCTACAGGCTCCGTCTCTTCCAATAAAGCGGCGTGTGAGCGTTGCATACTTTGCATCATACCCGCCCATTGCTCACGAATCACTTGAATATCGGACTTCGTTGCCGATTTTAAGACTTCCACAATTTTACCCGTTGGCACTTTGGCAGATCTAGAAGCAGTTGATGCAGCTCTTTTTGCCGGTGCTTGCGGTTCCGCGGCTTGCTGCACAGCCCCTGTTGCCAGTTGTTGCTGAAGTTGTCTAACGGTCTGTTCTAGAATTGCAAATTTCTGGGCCATTTCAGGGTCAGCTGCAGAAGATTGCATTTGTTGTTGCTCACCGGAATGAATCATTTTCAATAAAGCAGATTCAATGTAGACCTTCCCGTGATTAGAAAAACGCATTTCCTGTTGTGTTTTCGAAAGGATATCAATGTACCGGTACAATTCATCCGAATGAAACTCTTTTGCAAGTTCCTGAAATCTTTCACCATCTGAAATTAATTCCAGAAGACTTGTCAACTCAGGCGCTGTGCCAAGTAGTAACATATCACGGAAAAACGTGATCATGTCTTCGGCAAGTCTACCTACATCTTTACCTTCGGCAATCAGTTCATTCAGTAAAGACAATGCGGATCCCGCGTCTTTCGTTTGAATTGATTGTGCTAGCTGATAAAAGATTTCTTCACCAATTGCTCCAGTCACTAGTAACGCATCACTTGTCGTCAACTCGTCTCCGCTAAATGACACGGCTTGGTCGAGCATACTAAGCGCATCCCGCATTCCACCCGTCGCAGCTTGTGCGATTGCGCGCAATGCTCCAGTCTCCGCCGTAACTCCAATATCTCCAATAACCTTTTCCATTCGATCAATGATTTCAAGTGCCGTAATGGGCTTGAAATCAAATCGCTGACATCTGGAAATGATAGTAAGCGGCAACTTATGAGGTTCCGTAGTCGCCAGAATGAATACGACGTGAGCGGGGGGTTCTTCTAGTGTCTTCAGCAATGCATTAAAGGCTGAATTGGACAGCATATGCACTTCATCAATAATATAGACTTTAAATCGCGCATTGGAAGGTGCCACATGCACACGTTCAATAATGTCACGAATTTCTTCTACCCGCGAATTGGAAGCCGCATCAAATTCAGTTACATCTGTGTTAGATCCCTCTGTGATGCTTTTACACGTCTCGCATTCATTGCATGGTTCTGTCGCTGGACCTTTTTCACAATTTAGTGCTTTCGCAAATATCTTCGCCGCACTTGTCTTTCCTGTTCCACGAGGTCCTGAGAATAGATAGGCGTGTGTCGTCTTCTGATGGAGAAGGGTGTTTTGCAGAGTTTGCTTGATCGCCTGCTGACCTGACATTTCACCAAAAGCCTGTGGTCTGTAAGCGCGGTATAGTGCTTGGTAAATCAACTACTCCCCCCCTTTTCTCCGATTGCATAATACTTCTATCATAACACGAAACACGATTTTTTCACCGTATATCGCTTGGATATATCACGCAAATACTTCTGTCCATTCGTCTTTCTTATCAAGCATTGCGCGTGCAATTTCCTTTGCACCTTCAAGACTATGACTTGCTGCCCAACCACACTGTACTTCGTTACATGCCGGTACTTCCGTCGCCAACAGTACGTCATTTAATGTATTCTCTACTATAGATAGAATATCATTATAGTCGTCATGATTGATTACAGCTAGATAATAACCTGTCTGACAGCCCATTGGACTGATGTCGACGATTTGATCCGAATGGTCGCGGCTGAATTCTGCCATCATATGTTCTAGTGAATGAAGCGCTGGCATATCCATGTGATCTGTATTCGGCTGGCAAAAGCGGATATCATATTTCAAGATCTTGTCGCCATTCTTTCCTTCTGAAGTTCCCGCTAATCGAATATAAGGTGCTTTCACTTTCGTATGATCCAAATTAAAACTTTCGACATTCATTTTTTTCTCAGACAATGTAGATCGCTCCCTTTCAGTTATACGTACTACATTGAAGTATACACTATTTTAGACACAAAAAAAAACTCGTCCATAGTGAAATGGACGAGTGAATTATTGAATTTATGCCGTGCACCTTTCTTCGACTGCCGCACATAAGCGTTACTCTTGTCGTTGGCTCGGTCTAGGCTACCCCGCGGCACATGAGAGAGTCCACTTAATGCTGCTTCCTTCCGGACCTGACATGGTTCATGGGTTCCCATTGCGCAGGACCCAGACGTCAACACTACGTGCAAGAGGCAGACCCTACATGCGGACAGCCTCGGAAAAGGAGTTCAGTCTTGCTAGAGCGGATTGCAAGTTACAGGGCACCGCTAATTCCCCACCTAGCACGGCATTTCTTATTATACCCATTGTTAATTGTGATTGCAACGGTAAACCTTTTATTCATCGTAATGTGTTTCAACACCCTATTGCGTAAACAGTAAACAAACCTTTTCTTTCACGCACTTTAGAAAGTACACTAATTGAAATGAATGAGATGAACAGCATGGATTCAGCTAAATTTTGTGACCTCAGCTTCCATAACGCAGAAGTGCGAGTCTACGCGGTCATTACGTTGCCTGCCGTCTCGCTAAGCATATTGATAATGATTTTCCTGCAATCGGATTTCAACTTTATGTATGGTGCGCTACTCCAGTCCGTAGCCTTGACGAGTTTTTATTAATGGCGCTTCTCTTATCGTTGCGAGAAAAAAGAAAAATTAATGGTTGACGCTTTAAAAAAGACGTGGTAAGATATTATTTGTCTGACACGGAGGAATACCCAAGCCCGGCTGAAGGGATCGGTCTTGAAAACCGACAGGGGTGTTAAAGCCCGCGGGGGTTCGAATCCCTCTTCCTCCGCCATATTTTTGACAGCACACGTTACTTGATGTAACGTTTTTTTATTGCCTAAAAATAAAAATTTAAATAGAATCCATTGATCTGCGTTTTAGGCGGAGACGGTTGACTGGTATACAATATATAAATCCATGAAAAGAATACATCCATTGTGAAAAAACAGCGCCAGTGACTGAATCAGTCCTGACGCTGTTTTTATTTTGTGATGTGTGCGCCTGCCTCTGCCGGTTGCAGGGCAAGTGCTTGGTAATGTGGAAAGCTTTGTTCCAATGATGCCGCCACTTGTTGCTCTGTTCCTGGTGGTACAGCTACGAATAGTGAAGGCCCAGCTCCGCTAATTGTCATGCCGTACGCACCTGCTTCCTTACAAGCCAAACGTATTTCATCAAAGTTAGGGAATCCAACTTTTCGGTAAGGTTCATGATATAAGTCCCGTTCCATCATACGGCCTGCCGTCACCCAATCCGATTGCGCAATAGCAGCGGTCATCACACTGCCCGCTGCACTTCCGCGTACTGCCACTTTATGTGTCAGTTGGTCAGGTAGCAACCCTCGCGAAGCTTCCGTCTTTAAAGCAACCGGCGGCACTAGGATGACAACACCAATCGGGGGTGCTGGGAATGTCAGTACTTCCATCTCATCTTCGGCAAAGTACGAGACTGTCATTCCTCCAATCAATGCAGCAGTAACGTTATCGGCATGTCCTTCTAGTTCGCTGCCGATCCGCAACTTGTCTTTTGGAGATAGTTGCAAACTTGCCAGCTCACTTGCAATTTCAATACCTGCTGCAATGGCTGTAGCACTGCTGCCTAGACCTTTTCCTAAAGGAATATCTGAATGTACTACTAGCTTTTGCGATGCAATCACTCGATCATACCGCAATGCGACATCCTGAATAGTCTGTACGATTAGATTTGTTTCATCTGTCGGTAGTGCGGCATACTCCTTATCTTGATACAACACATACCACGCGTCGGCTGGTGTTACTTCTATTATCATGTTAAGTGAAAGGGCAAGACCTAAATGATCGAAGCCGGGTCCGAGATTAGCCGTTGTGGCTGGCACGGTCACTGAAAAACCGGCTTCCGTCATTAGTCGTTCCCCTCTTTCAATTCTTTTAAGAAGTTATCGAACTGTTCATTTGTCATCATGGGCTTATCTGCATTGACATTGATTGCTGTTTCAGGATCCTTCAAGCCATTACCTGTCAGGATTCCAACTATTGTCGTCCCTTTTTCAATCAATCCCGCATCAAGTTGTTTCTTGATACCTGCAATTGTTGCACAAGATGCTGGCTCTGCAAAGATCCCGTCTGTTGCAGCTAGCAATTGATACGCTTCCAGAATCTCTTCGTCAGTAGCGGACAAGATGTCGCCACCTGATTCTTCAAGTGCTTGCGTTGCCAAATGCCAACTAGCAGGGTTTCCAATACGGATTGCTGTTGCTACCGTTTCAGGCTCATCGAATACACGGTCATATACGATTGGCGCTGCACCGTCTGCTTGTACTCCTAGTAACTTTGGTGTATTCGTACCTTTTTTCCCTGCATATTCTTTGAAACCTTTCCACGCTGCAGATATATTACCCGCATTTCCAACAGGCAATGCAAAGATGTCCGGTACTTTACCAAGCTGTTCAATGGTTTCAAACGCTACCGTCTTCTGGCCTTCCAGTCGATAAGGATTGACAGAGTTCACCAGCGCAATTTTCCCTTCGCCTAGTTCACGTACCATACGAAGTGCTTCGTCAAAGTTTCCTTCGATGGCCACAATTTCCGCACCGTACATTTTTGCCTGTGCTAGCTTACCTAATGCAATACGACCTTCCGGAATAACGACGATTGTACGCATACCCGCTCGTGCACCATATGCTGCAGCTGCAGCAGACGTGTTCCCCGTTGAAGCACAGATCAACGCCGTTTTCCCCTCTTCTTTTGCCTTTGCAACCGCCACTACCATTCCGCGGTCTTTAAATGAACCAGTTGGATTCGTTCCCTCTGTTTTCACATACAGATTGATTCCCCACTGTTTTGATAAGTTCTCGAGATGGATTAACGGTGTATTTCCCTCTTGCAGTGTTAACGCGGGAGTATTCTCTGTCACCGGCAACCATTCTTTATATTCTTCGATCAATCCATTCCATCTTCTCATAATTCCTTATTCTCCTTCCACACGGTAATGACTAGAAATGTCAATGACCGCAGGTGTGTCTTTTAAGTCTGCCAAAATATCTAAATGTTGTTGACGGGAAATCTTATGTGTAATGAAGATTAAATCTGCGCCTTCATCGTGCACATCTGAATCTTGGACGACTGTCGCTAGACTCGCTTTGTGGTGACTATAAATAGATGTCAATTCCGTTAACACACCTACTTCGTCACGTACCGTTATACGGTGGAAATAGCGTGCGTACTTTTGATCATCCGTTTTTACTTTGCGTTCAAATTGTGGTGAATGCATTCTCTTACCATTCACACCGAGCAAAATATTACGGCAAGCCGCCACTACATCACCTGTTACAGAAGTCGCTGTAGGTAATGAACCAGCTCCAGGTCCGTAGAACATTGTCTCACCTACTGCATCACTATACACATACACTGCGTTGAATTCATTATTGACTGTAGCGAGTGGATGAGAGTTATGAACAAATACCGGCTCTACGGCCACTTCAATTCCTTCTTCATCTTTTTTAGCAGAACCCGTCATCTTAATTGTGTAACCGAATTGCTCCGCAAGCTGAAGATCACCGTCTGCAATTTCCTTCATACCACGGACAAATACATCGTCAAGATGCACGTCTGTAGAAAAGGATAAAGATGCAAGAATAACCATCTTACGCGCTGCATCAATACCATCTACGTCAGCTGAAGGATCAGCTTCTGCAAAGCCCAATTCCGTCGCTTCCGCTAATGCGTCTTCATACGTCTTATTTTCATGTTTCATCTTTGTTAAAATGAAGTTAGTTGTTCCATTGACGATTCCTGTTAATGCGGTGATCCTGTCGGACGCTAATCCATCTTCCAATGTACGAATTAATGGAATACCACCACCCACACTCGCTTCATATAATAGGTCGCATTTATTTTCATCTGCTAATTTCAATAATTCAGGTCCAAACTCTGCCATGACATCCTTATTCGCGGTGACAACACCTTTACCTGCTTCAAGTGAACGTCGAATTGCTTCAGACGAACCTCCCGTCACTTCAATAATCAAATCAATTTCGGGATCGTTTAACACTTCATCGAGTGATGTAGTGAACATTTCTTGAGGTATCACGCCATTGCGTTTTTTATCCAAGTTTTTAACAAGGACTTTCTTAATAGATACAGGAACACCGAGCTTATGTTGTAAGTCATCTTGGTGATTATGCAAAATAGTTGCAACGCCACTTCCGACTACTCCATAACCTAGCAAACCAATATTAATTTCATTTTTCTCATTTTTCATTTGACGATTCTCCTAACTATATGTACACTATGAAAAAACAATCGTTCTTCGTATAAGGACAATTATAGAGAATTCCGACTTTAATAACAACCTGTTTTCACGAATCTTCTAAAAAATAGATAGATAATCTCAAAATAGATAGGATCTGGTACTCAATGAAAGTATGTAAATTTGGCGGAACATCCGTCGCATCCGCGGAACAAATCCGGAAAGTGGTCGACATCGTCGTATCCGACCCATCGAGAAAGATCGTCGTAGTTTCTGCACCAGGTAAACGTTTTTCTTCTGATATTAAAGTAACTGATTTGCTTATTGATTTGGCAAATGCATCACTTGCTGGTGAAGACACCCTAGATTCGATGCAAATGGTTGTCGATCGTTACAAAGAAATTGCAGAAGGACTAGGCTTAGACGAAGAAATTGCACAAGTAATTGAGCAAGATATCGTTAGACGCCTAAATAAAGATCAATCTGACGAAATTTTATACGTTGATAGCTTAAAAGCTGCCGGAGAAGACAATAACGCAAAAATGATTGCAGCATACTTCCAACATATCGGTATCGAAGCAGAGTATGTAAGTCCCCGTGAAGGTGGATTACTTGTTAACCACCGTCCAGAACGTGTACGCGCTCTTCCAGAAGGCAACGAAAAGCTCTGTAAACTACGCGATAAAGAAGGTATTATCGTATTTCCAGGCTTTTTCGGCTACACAGAAGACGGAACATTGCGTACGTTTAACCGCGGTGGCTCGGATATTACAGGCGCCCTACTAGCGGCAGCAACGAATGCAGAACTTTATGAAAACTTTACCGATGTAGATTCCGTTTTTTCAGCAAATCCAGCGGTTATCGAAAATCCACGTGCGATCGATGCTATGACATACCGAGAAATGCGTGAGCTTGCATATGCAGGGTTTTCTGTATTTCACGAGGAAGCTTTAGTACCTGCATTCCGTCACAAAATTCCCGTTTGTATCAAGAATACTAACAATCCAAGTGCGCCCGGCACAATGATCGTTCTGGACCGTGACCATACTCTTCAATCGGTTGTCGGAATCGCTGCCGATAAGGGATTTTCTACACTCTTCGTTGCTAAGTACTTGATGAACCTGGAAATTGGTTTTGGACGTCACTTGCTACAAATTCTGGAAGAAGAAGAAATTCCATTTGAGCATACACCGTCAGGTATCGATAACTTGTCTGTTATTATTCGCGATGAACACTTAACACCGGAAAAGGAAGCACGTATCGTTAAGCGCATTGAACAAGAGTTATGTCCTGATGACGTACATTTCCAACGTGATTATTCCATGGTAGTACTCGTGGGTGAAGGCATGCGCCATGCAAGAGGGTTGGCAGCACGCGCAGCATCTGCCATCGCACGTACAGGTGCAAATATTGAAATGATCAACCAGGGATCTTCAGAGGTTAGCTTAGTATTCGGTATTCAAGAAAAAGATGAAAACATTGTCCTTCGAGAGCTATATCAGGAATTTTTCACAGAAGTTCCTGTTCATTAAGACAAACGACACGCCTTATATAAGGGGTGTCGTTTTTTTCATTTTTTCAGCCACTTTCCCGATAATTAACTCAATATCCTGTTCATTTCCTAATAGATCATATTCTTCGATGTTTAGCCGAATGACTGGGCATGCAGTAAAAGAATCAATCCACTGTTCATAACGGCGATACATCTCTTCCCAATAACTTCTCGGTGTTTGCATCTCCATATCCCTACCACGCTCTTCAATACGATCAAGAATGACAGGTAGTGGTCCCTCCAAGTAAATAAGTGCATTCGGATGTGGGAAATATGGCGTCATCACCATTGCTTCATATAGATTCATATATGTTTCAAAGTCGACCGCTTCCATAGTTCCTTCATCAGCGTGCATTTGGGCAAAGATCCCTACATCTTCATAAATGGAACGATCTTGTACAAAACCGCCACCGCTTTCGAAGATATGCTTTTGCTCTTTAAAACGTTCTGCTAAAAAGAAGATTTGCAAATGAAAACTCCAACGTTCAAAGTCATCGTAGAATCTCTCTAAATATGGATTTTCCGCTACGTTTTCCAAGGACTCTTGAAATCCCAGTCTTTTGGCAATCGCGTGTGCCATTGTTGACTTCCCTACTCCTACCATTCCCGCTACCGCGAATACACTATTTTCCGGTATATTAGGTAACTTCATTTAGCTTCAAACCTTTCTGAATCGCCTCATAAACTTTGCTTAGAATTGCATCCATATCATCTTTATTGCGCACATAGTCCACTACATCACCGTTTATATGGATAACTTGGACATCAGGGCATGTTGCTTCGAACTCTGGCAAATAAGTACGGTAATCATTCGAAAGTTGTAGTAAGTAATCAGGATCCATATCTGCTTCATACGATCGACCACGCTCGTCTATTCGCTTGAGCAGTGTAGGAATAGATGCTGACAATGAAATAACGACGTTCGGCATAGGTAGATCTTTCGTCAAAATATGATAGATATCTTTATATTTCACAAAATCATTTGACTCTAATGTACGTTGGGCAAAAAGCATATTTTTGAATACATGATAATCGGCCACCACGGGTAACCCTTGTGAAATATATTCTTTATTAATTTTCTTCAATTGTTCATATCGATTACACAGGAAAAACATTTCCGTCTGGAAACTCCACTTTTCTTTGTCTTGATAAAACTGATCAAGGAAAGGATTTTCTCCACTAATCTCTCTTAATTGATTATATGAAAAGGTCTCAGCAATTGCTGCCGTGAGCGTAGTCTTCCCTACACCAATCGGACCTTCTACCGCAATAAACGGGACAAACATTTACCACTCACCCTTTCAATTTGTTTCCATTCCATTTTATCATAGACAACCATATACAATGTAAATTATATTGAGTTATTTAGTGTTTTCTTCTCAATCGTTTCACGTGGAACATTTCACTAATTGATTTTGATGTTCTGCATGATAGACTGTTGATAAGGAGTGATATATTGATGAAAGATGATGAATACTACATGAGACTGGCAATAGCAGAAGCTGAAAAAGCCGCCGCGCTTGCCGAAGTACCCATTGGCGCAGTTATTGTACATAATGAACAAGTAATTGCTGCAGCTCATAATCTTCGTGAAACCACACAAAATGCCGTCACTCACGCGGAACTATCCGCCATCCAAATAGCATGTGAAAAGATAGGTAGTTGGCGTCTAGAAGACACTACACTATACGTCACACTTGAACCTTGCCCTATGTGTGCAGGTGCCATACTACAATCTCGTATTCCGCGAGTCGTCTACGGCGCACGTGACCCTAAAGGGGGTTGTGTCCACACCTTTTATCAACTACTTAATGACTCCCGATTCAATCACGAATGCATTGTAACCGAGGGTGTCCTCGGTGAGGATTGCGGACAACTCCTTACCGCCTTCTTTCGATCCTTGAGAGAAAAAAGAAAAGCCGCGAAAAAAGAAGCCCAACGCCTAGAGTCAAACTCGTAAGTGTAGGGCTTCATCCTTTGCATTTCATTCATTAGCTTTTGAATTTGAAAGAGAAAAATAGTTAATCATATGGAATACAGATTAATAGCGTATCCACTTATTTAGGTGCTTCAATTTTTTCTTTTCCACCCATGTAAGGTCGAAGCACATCTGGAATTACAACAGAACCATCTTTCTGCTGATAATTTTCCAAAATCGCTGCTACTGTACGACCGACAGCTAAACCACTACCATTCAACGTATGAACATACTCAGGCTTCGCACCCGGCTCACGACGGAAACGGATATGTGCTCGACGCGCCTGGAAATCCTCAAAGTTAGAACAAGAAGAAATTTCTCGATAGACGTTTTGTGTAGGTATCCATACTTCCAAGTCGTACTTCTTGGCTGCCGTAAAACCTAAATCTGCTGTACACATCTTGAGTGCACGATACGGCAACTTCAACAACTGCAATACTTTTTCCGCATGGCCAGTCAATTTCTCCAACTCGTCGTATGAATCTTCCGGTTTCACAAAGCGAACCAACTCCACTTTATTGAATTGATGCTGGCGAATTAATCCACGCGTATCACGACCTGCAGACCCTGCCTCAGAACGGAAATTTGTACTATACGCTGTGAACGCAATTGGCAACTTAGATCCTTCCAAGATTTCATCCCGATAGAAGTTGGTAACAGGAACCTCGGATGTTGGAATGAGGAAGTAATCCTCTTCTTCAATTAAGAATGCATCTTCTTCAAACTTTGGCAGTTGTCCCGTCCCAGTCAAGCTTGTACGATTTACTAAATATGGCGGCAGCATTTCCTCGTAGCCGTGTTCTTCTTGATGAAGATCAAGCATGAAGTTGATCAATGCACGTTCAAGTCGTGCACCGAGTCCGCGGTAAAACACGAAACGACTACCTGTTACTTTTGCTGCTCGTTCAAAATCTAATAGTTGAAGATCCGTCCCTATCTCCCAATGTGGTTTAGGTTCAAAGTCAAACGTCGGTAACTCTCCCCACGTACGAACTTCTACGTTGTCCTCTTCACTATCCCCTACTGGCACGCTGTCGTGAGGAATGTTTGGAATACGCATAAGCACATAATTCAATTCCTCTTCTACTGTAGAAAGTTCTTGATCATACGCTTTGATTTCCTCGCCAACTTTTTTCATCTTTGCGATGACTTCATCCGCATTTTCTTTATTACGCTTCATTTGCGCTACTTGTTGTGATACTTCATTACGCTCAGCTTTCAGTACTTCTACTTTAGATAAAATTTCGCGTCGTTTCTCGTCAAGACCACCAAACTTTTCAAAGTCGGTTAAATCCTCTCCACGTTTACTAAGTTTTGCTTTTACTTCTTCATAATTTGCACGCAATAGTTTACTGTCTAGCACGCCATCTGCCTCCTTGTATTTACATCACTAATAATAAAAAGCAATAAAAAAAGCCCTCCATCCCCTAAAAATAGGGACGAGAACTACCCGCGTTGCCACCCAAATTGACTGATTGTCCAGCCCACTTGTTTGAGATATCGGCTCAACTGACCGGCAAAACCAACTGATTCGATTTTGCTACTCCAGGACGGATTCACAACGGTTTTTACTAGCTTTCACCACCCGCTAGCTCTCTAAAAAAAACACTGTCGCTACTGCTTCCTATCATCGTAATGTATGTGAAATTACATATACCATACTACAATTTCTAACTTTTGACAAGAAACATGGTATGTTATAGCCTGGGAAATGTCGTAATTCTATACAAAATTACCCCCCATACAATCACTTTGATATATTTTATTGAATTCATAGAAAAGTTCATGGGGGATTCGCCAGGGCCATGAGACAACTAGCGTACTTCTTAGCTGTCTCATGGTTAGACGTAATCCTTCAATGCCCGTGTGGATGGGTTATTTAACGCTCTATGGCTTCAATCCCCTAACCAAGAGCGCTGACCAAGCAAATTACGAGCTGCGAGTCGCCATCAATTCACTCTCTGCAAGCTGGGATATTTCCAAGCCTTTCATCGGCGTGCCAATCCCTTTTGACAGCTCAGCAATCAACTCGTAATCCTGGTGGTTCGTAGTAGCCTGAACAATCGCCCGTGCAAATGCTTCCGGCTTCTCTGATTTAAAAATACCTGAACCAACAAATACTCCATCCGCTCCAAGTTCCATCATCAATGCTGCGTCAGCAGGCGTCGCAACACCTCCGGCAGAATAGTTCACAACCGGTAAACGACCAGCTTCTTTAATAGCAAGTAGAATCTCATATGGAGCACCAAGGTTACGGGCTTCCGTCATTAACTCGTCTTTGCTCATATGTACTACTTTACTAACTTGGGCATGAATCATTCTCAAGTGACGTACGGCTTCTACGATATTTCCTGTGCCAGGTTCTCCTTTTGTACGAAGCATTTTTGCGCCTTCACCTAAACGACGTGCTGCTTCACCAAGGTTTCTTGCTCCACAAACAAATGGTACACTGAAATCGCTTTTCAATAAGTGAAATTCATCGTCTGCAGGTGTTAGTACTTCGCTTTCGTCAATGAAATCTACCCCTAGTGCTTCTAATACACGTGCTTCCGAGATATGACCAATACGTGCTTTGGCCATGACAGGAATGGAAACTGCCTTTTGTACTTCTTCTATAATTCGTGGATCAGCCATACGCGCAACACCGCCTGCCGCTCGAATATCAGAAGGTACTCGCTCCAATGCCATAACAGCAATAGCTCCCGCTGCTTCCGCCACCTTTGCCTGCTCTGCATTAATTACATCCATGATAACGCCGCCGTAAGTAAAATTCATTTCATTTCCCCCTTTTTGTTATTTTCAGTATAATTGAAATTGACCATATGAAAATAGCCAGTTGTGCATTAAACAACGTGGTCAGATTAGAGGGGTCATAATGGACATGATTTTTATTGAGCTTCAAAAAAATTCGGATATCCCGCTTTATCAACAAATATATAATCAAATTAAACAAGACATGATTGATGGCAAGTTTCTCGTTGGCATGAAACTACCCTCCAAACGTCAACTGGAAGAGTTCCTTGGTGTCAGCCAAACAACAATAGAAATGGCATATGACCAACTGATGGCGGAAGGTTTTATCGCGGCCGAACCACGAAAAGGGTATTTCGTACAAGCAATAGAAGAACTCGCCTATGTACAACCTGTAAAATCAGATACTCTATCCGAGGTTCCCGTAAGCAAACCCGTGGATTATGACTTTTCACCAAGTTCCATTGATACAGAAAACTTCCCATTTATCGTATGGAGAAAATACGCGCGAGATATTATGGATACATCACATGCCCATTTATTACTACTCGGTGACCCGCACGGTGATATTGAGTTGCGTCAGGAAATTGCCCGCTATTTATACCATTCGCGGGGAGTAGACTGTACGCCTGAACAAATCATTGTGGGTTCCGGTACAGAACAGC
Organism: Sporosarcina sp. P16b; assembly: GCF_002743065.1. NCBI lineage: Bacteria > Bacillati > Bacillota > Bacilli > Caryophanales > Caryophanaceae > Sporosarcina > Sporosarcina sp. P16b. Next base: position 15,344 of record NZ_PDYO01000026.1, read on the forward strand.
TTTTACCTTTGATTATTCGGATACTAGGTGAAGGGGCTCGCTATGCAATTGAGGATCCAGGCTATCTCATGACCAAACACGTCTTTTCCGAAAACTACAGAAAAACGATTCCCATTGCAGTCGACCATGAAGGACTTGACGTAAAGGCACTACAACGGTCTGATGCTTCTATAGCCTACGTAACCCCTTCTCATCAGTTCCCAACCGGTACAGTGCTGTCTGCGGCTCGTAGAATCGCTCTTTTGAACTGGGCCGCATCCAATCCCGAGTTTTTCATAATTGAAGATGACTATGACAGTGAATTCCGTTACCGGGGACGTCCTATACCTTCCTTGCAAGGGATGGATAAAGGAGAAAATGTCATTTATTTAAGTACATTTACTAAATCTCTTATGCCATCTATGCGGATCGCCTACATGGTGTTGCCACCAAGGCTATTGGATACGTACCGTCAGGCTTTTATTCCCTACTCTTCTTCTGTACCGCGGATAGATCAACATATCCTTGCACGTTTCATGGCGGATGGACAATTTTCACGCCATCTGAACCGCATGCGTAAAATCTATCGTCGAAAAATGCATACGTTGACAAATTTATTGAAATCGTATGGATCTAACATTTCATTCTCGGGCGATGAAGCAGGTATGCATGTGTTGCTTCATATTCATACAACTAGAACTGAAAAGGAACTAGTTAGTGAAGCTCTTCAATCAGGAATAAAAGTTCGTGGTCTAGACACCTATAAGGTAACACCTGACCAATCCCCTCCTTCATTCCTTATCGGTTTCGGTGGACTAACTGAAAATGACATCAAACGGGCAATTCCAAAGTTGTTTGATGTATGGAATATAAAAAAAGACAGCTATACCTGAGTAGGTACGCTGTCTTTTGGTAGTTAATTAAATAAGCCTTTTACGAAACCAGTGGAACTATTCCATGCATTGGAGAAGAAATTACCGATTGCACCCATAGTTAACGGGAACCAACCAGCTTTCTTCACCTCTTCAGTCGTGACTACTTCTGCATCCACTATTTTTCCATCAATAAACCCATAATCTGAACCCTCTTTTTTTACTAGTTTGACATGACCTACGACCGTCCCTTTTTTAATTGGTGCTTGGACTTGTCCATTTTTCACTAATTTCTCATCCAATACGAGTTCAGTAGTATAGTCTTGATCTTCGCCATTGCGAACTAGCATTTTAATAGGTTTCTTTGTAGCAATTGCTACTTTCTTCTCTTTCCCTTTAATCACGTCTAGCGTTTTCTGCTTCTTGAACTGATGTCCTGCTTTGAGTAGCTCTGTTTCACTAAATTCTTTAAAGCCATAATCAAATAATTTACGAGTGGCATCAAAACGTGCTTCATAAGATCCAACGCCTTTATCATCCACTGCATTCATTACAACAGCAATAACACGTCGTCCATCACGCACTGCAGTTCCAGTGAAACAATGTCCTGCAAATTCCGTAGTTCCTGTTTTCAAACCATCGATACCGTCATATTCATACACTAACCCGGGTAACATGAAGTTCCAGTTCACCATATCAATGGCATCGTCCGTGCCTTCACGAAATGTCTTTTTTGCAATTTTGGTCGTATCTAATACTTCGGGATATTCCTTCAATAAATGATAGGCTAGTTTAGCGACAGAACGAGCTGGCATAACATTTTCATCTTTCTCGCCAAACGCACTTGGGTGCATACCTTGTAAGTCGCTATTGTTTAACCCCGTGGAATTGACAAATTTATAATCTGTCAGCCCAAGTTCTTCAGCCTTTTCATTCATCAGATTGACAAATTCCTCTTCTGATCCTGCAATTGATTCGGCAATCGCAATAGTAGCCGCATTTGCTGAGTAAATGGCTACAGCTTCGTAAAGTTCACGAATTGTATAGGAGCCATCTCGACGAAGCGGTACATTACTTAAACGGCGATCTTGTGAAACCTTGTACGTATACTCAGTAACTTGGTATTCCTGATCCCAAGTAATCGTTCCATCATCAAGAGCTTCGAACATCAAGTATTCCGTCATCATTTTCGTCATACTCGCAATACCGAGCGGCTTATCCGCGTTCTCTTCGTATAATACCTTTCCACTATCGGCATCTATCAAAATAGCTCCGTTTACACGGATGTCCAGTGAAGATTCACTTTCCTCTGCTGCTACAGATCCCTGCATACCAAACGACATCAGCACTATCATTGGCACCATTAAAATTGCCAACCATCTCTGTGTTACTTTTTCCACTCATCTTACCTCCGTAGTCACAATATCAAAAATCAGTGTACCATATTCTCCGCAAGTCAGATATGCTTATGGCAAAAAAAACACATATTCTCCCATGAAATCATTATATTTTATTATCCACCGTATAAATACAAAAAAGGACAGGAGAAAATTTCTCACTGCCCTTTAAATAATAGATTAACGTACCGAATAGTTCGGTGCTTCTTTTGTAATTTGTACTTGGTGCGGATGACTTTCCAATAAACCAGCACCTGTCATGCGAATAAATTGTGCATTTTCACGATGTGCTTCAAGATCCTTTGAACCGCAGTACCCCATGCCTGCACGAATACCACCTATAAGTTGATGAATGGTATCAGACAAAGGCCCTTTATACGGCATACGACCTTCAATGCCTTCAGGTACAAGTTTCTTTTCATCTTCTTGGAAGTAACGATCTTTAGAACCTTTTTCCATCGCGGCAACTGAACCCATTCCACGGTATACTTTAAAACGACGTCCCTGGAAGATCTCAGACTCCCCTGGGCTCTCGGTAGTACCTGCAAGCAGGCTTCCAAGCATAACCGCATGGCCACCAGCAGCCAATGCTTTGACAATATCTCCAGAATATTTAATTCCACCATCGGCAATAATCGTCTTGCCATATTTACGCGCAACTGTTGCGCATTCATAGATAGCAGTGATTTGTGGTACACCAACACCTGCAACTACACGGGTAGTACAAATAGAACCAGGACCAATACCAACCTTCACTACGTCAGCACCTGCTTCGTACAGTGCTTCAGCTGCTTCTGCCGTTGCTACGTTTCCTGCAACAATTGCAAGGTCCGGATAGTTTCTACGGATCTCTTTGACTGTGTCAATAACACCCTTAGAGTGGCCGTGTGCCGTATCAATAACTATTAGGTCAACTTCCGCCTGTACAAGCTTCTCAATGCGTGTAGACGTGTCTACGGTGACTCCTACAGCTGCGCCGACAAGTAAGCGCCCAGCCTTATCTTTTGCTGCATTAGGAAACTCAATAACCTTTTCGATGTCTTTGATTGTAATTAATCCATTAAGAATACCTTTATCATCTACAATCGGAAGCTTTTCGATTTTATATTGCTGTAGCATTTTCTCTGCATCTTCTAATGTGGTTCCAACAGGAGCCGTCACCAAGTTTTCTTTCGTCATGACTTCATCAATGATAATGGAATAATCCTGAATGAATCTCAGATCACGGTTCGTCAAAATACCAACCAGTTTCTTCTCTTCCATGTTGTTAACAATTGGGACACCTGAGATACGATATTTACCCATTAAATGCTCCGCGTCAAATACTTGATGTTCCGGTGTAAGGAAGAACGGATTTTTAATAACTCCATTCTCAGAACGTTTAACCGTAACAACTTGCTCAGCTTGTTCTTCAATACTCATGTTTTTATGAATAACACCGATCCCACCCTGACGAGCCATAGATATCGCCATCTTGGATTCTGTTACTGTATCCATACCTGCACTGATGATAGGTATATTCAACTTAATACTATCCGTTAAGTTCACAGACAGCGAAACAGCCTTTGGCAATACTTCAGACGCAGCCGGCACCAATAATACATCATCAAACGTCAGACCTTCACGAGAAAACTTTGATTCCCACATTAACTTTCTTCCTCCTAAAATTACTATTGTCTATTCAGATTATTAAAAGGTTATCAGCGTCAATGAGACGTGTCAAGATAGAAGTTTATAAACTGGCCATTCCATCTACTTGTTAAATATTTTATTGAGTGACTTTTGCATCTTTAGTGGATTCGTTTGTGGTGCAAAACGATCTACTACTTTTCCGTTTGAATCAATTAAGAACTTCGTGAAGTTCCATTTGATACCTTCCGTTAATACACCCTTTTGCTGTTCTGCAAGATACGTAAATAAAGGTGCTGCTTCTTCACCTTTTACATCTACCTTAGCAAACATTGGGAACGTCACGCCATAATTCATTTGGCAGTAATTCATCGTCTCTTCAATATTATCAAATTCCTGATTATTAAAGTTATCCGATGGGAAGCCCAATACAACCAGCCCTTGATCTTTATATTCTTCATACAGTTGTTGCAGTTCTTTAAATTGTTTTGTGAAGCCGCATTTACTAGCAGTATTGACAATGATCATTGGATTCCCTTCAAATTCTTTTAGAGATTTCTTTTCTCCATCAGTAGTTTCCACTGTGAAATCATAAACTGTCGTCATGCAGTATCGCCTCTTTTCTTTAGTATATTTTACCCGACTATTGAATGAATACCTAGTATCTTGATTACTAGTAAGATTTTAGAGTATTGAAGATAGGAATATAGAGGTATTTGCAGACGAGATGGAAGCTCAATGTGGAAGCTGGGTTTTAATGGGGCGGATAAACAGAGCAATAGAGCGTTTAGCGTGAGTCATTGAGCGGATAAGCGGGATAGACCGCTTGGGATGTTTTATTGAGCAGTTAGGCAGGGGGATAGAGCGCTTAGCGCGACTCATTGAGCAGATAAGCGAGACAATAGAGCGCATACCATGCCTCATTGAGCGAGTAAGCGAGACGATAGAGCGCTTAACATGATTTATTGAGCAACTAACTAAAATCTACAATCACTCAACTCTAAATTTAGCTCATATATATAATTAAACAC
>NZ_PDYO01000027.1:0-14401 GCF_002743065.1 Sporosarcina sp. P16b
ATGGCTAAGAACGATCAAAACGAACGAAATCAAAACGATGGCAGTATGACCGTGGAAGAGGCAGGACGTAAAGGCGGCGAGGCTACCTCCAGAAATCACGACAAGGAATTCTACGAAGAAATCGGTAGAAAAGGCGGAGAAGCCCGCGCTGAACAAAGTGAAAATAACAGCAACAGCAACAATAACAACAATGGGAAGATGAGCAAGGAAGAAGCAGGCCGTAAAGGCGGAGAAGCATCTTCAAATAAAAGTAATAATTAAAGAATGAAAATAATTAACCGCGTATGACTTGCAGAACAAATCCCACGTAACGATTGTCAATAGGACAATCGTTACGTGGTTTTTTGTTTATTTACTTGAATGAATTTCATAATTCCAACCCCTTTTCTACCAATGGGTTAAAGGTATATAAAAAAAGTACCTCCCTTAGTCTCGTATACTGGTAGTCGACTAAAACACCCAAAAGACTGGAAGAAACGCCTTTGACCATTGAACGAAAACAGAACCTATTTGGCATCCGGGAATTATATCAGGGAAGAGCGTGGACAATGGCTCATCGAACAGGTGATAGGGAAGCGAGCCCTACTCTTTATGGGAAAAATGTTTAGAATCATCTGGAATTTCCGCTAAAAAAGTTACGCACTGAGATAGCGCAAGACCCGAAATGGGGCGTCGAGAAAAATAATGAATGATGGAAAAGTCGCGATGCCCCTATTAAAGGGAATCGAATATCGCCTAATCCATAACTGGCGGTAACGCAGGTGTTCTTAAGAATCTCTTCGTTTTAAACGTAGTGAAAGTGGGAGTAGTTCAGAGGAAATTGATTATGATTAATTAAAAAATGACTTGACTAGAATTAAAGCAGTCCATATAATCGGAAAATATTGACTACCTTAAGTGGATGAACAGTATGGAACGAAAAGGAAATCGGAATGACTAGTACAGAAAAGGGTGGAAGTAAGGGACTGAAAAAATTAATGCGACGGTTAATTTTTCAGGAAAAGTTATCATATACTGGCAACGGAGCTAATAGCACTTTAGTTAAAGGAGATGCTATGATCTTTGGAATTGAATTCAAAGGGAGGGTTGATTTAGAAGTATCTAAGGTTTTGGGGGAATGGATTACTTTATGCGTCGATAAATCATAAAGTAGTTTGTATGCAAGCTTTTGGAATGCGAGCATTATCGAGAAAATCATCTAGAGAAATAGATGCAAAGATCCAACAATTTTAAACTCTTTTGATACAAAGAGTTTTCTTGTTGACAAAAATAACTAACCAGCTAGTATTCATGCTGTTTTGCACCAAACTAAGTTCATTGATAAGTTTTGTAAAATGAAGGGGTGTATACAATTGGAAGAGAAAAAATATGTCATGACAGACGAGCCATGTGAAACGATTGATATAAAAAAGCTATCTAAGTTGGATAAGAAAACAAGTTATAGCATTAGAACCGAATTATCCACTGGATTATCATTGGCAATTGTTTACTTTATATTTATTTTTTCTGTTCCAGCAATCAACTGGTTTAGACCAGATTGGGCCTTTGCAAAGATGTTTGGGGGAATGTCTTACAGCTGGTTTTTGACGACAATTGTCGCGATGGCAATGGCATTTATTATTGCTTATCTACACACGAAGCTTTATGAAAGATGGGAAAGAAAAAGTCTAGAAATGAGCCGTATGGAGAAGAAAGAGAACATGGTAAGTGAACAAACAAGCCAAGTGAAGACAAAGGGGGCAACATCAAGTGTACAAGCAAGTTTTTTAGAAAGTAAGGAGGAGACGTTGCTGTGATGCAAGCGTTATTAGATCCAAAATACCTCTTTACGTTCTTATTATTGGGGACGATTGTCTATATTACGTATTTATCAAAAAGAAATGAAAGTGCCAGTGACTTCTTTGTAGGCGGCCGTAATTTCGGATGGTTTACAAATGGTTCAGCGATTGGCGGGGACTATCTAAGTGCTGCAACGTTTTTAGGGCTAGCAGGACTTACCTTTGCGATCGGTTATGATGGGGCATTTTATACCTTTAGCTTTACAATTGGTTTAACGCTTTTGGCACTTTTCATAGCGGGACCTTTACGCCGATTCGGTGCTTTCACAGTTGCAGACTTTGTTGCTTATCGTTTTCATAGTAAAAGAGCTAGAATTGTTGCTGTAATTGTAGTGCTTGCTATTTCAGGATTTTATGCAGCAACCCAGTTACTCGGCGCTGCACAAATTTTGAGCATGTTTTTTGGAACGTCCTATGAATTTGGCATCATCTTTACAAGTGTTGTCATGATATTCTACGTTGGAATTGGTGGAATGAAGGGAACAACCATTAACCAAGCGTTGGAGCTTTGGATTCGTTTCATAGCCTTTATCGTCATGGTAGCTGCCGCTATTTATGGAGGTTTCCATTACGAGAGAATTCTATCCGTAATCAGTGAATTTAGTGGTACGGTACTGAACACGGGCGCATATACGACGGATGGAAAAGATGTCGTATTTAACGGAGAAACATGGTCAAAAACTGGTGCATTCAATCCAAACTTTTGGCACTCTGCATCTATGTTAATCGGGCTTTCACTAGGTACACTTGGGCTTCCGCATATTTTACTGCGTTTTTACACAAATCCAGATGCTAAGTCTGCCCGAAAGTCGGCAGTGTTAGCGATTGGGATCGCCAGTTTATTTTTCGCCTGTGCCATTTACCTTGGCGTTGTCGGAAGAGCCATCTATTTAAGTGGAAATGCCAGTCCTGAAGTCATGCAGAACCTGATTACCGGTGGGGATAATATGGTGATACCATCTATTGCAACGGCTTTAGGCGGTAAATGGTTGCTTGGATTTGTAATTGCCGGTGCGTTTGCCGCGGTTTTTTCAAATCTATCTGGATTATTTATTGCAAGTTCAGGAGCAATTGCTCACGATTTATATGCAAAATTCACGAAAAAGGAATTAACAGAAAAAAATCGAGTAGTCGCTGCAAAATTAGCGATTGTTTTTCTTGGTGTTTTTTATGGAGTTCTCGGTTTATTCGTTAAAGATGCCTCCATTGGCCATCTTGTCGCGCTCGCCTTTACAGTTGGAGCAAGCACATTTGCACCTATTTTCGTATTAGGCATTTGGTGGCGTGGGATTACTGAGAAGGGGGCAATTGCGGGGCTGATTGTTGGTTTTGTAGTTTCTATGTTTATGATTTTCTTTTCATCCATTTTACCTGAGGCTTTACAATTTAGAGTGCCAGGTATCATTACCGTGCCAGTTGGCTTCTTAACAGTGTATATTGTTTCCTTACTAGACGGTAAAGTACCAGCAGATGTGAATGCCTTTATGCGGAAAGTTCATTCAAGCGAAGAATCTGTATAAGTCATAACGTAGATCATATGTTGGGGGATCGGAAAAAGGACTTACTCCAGAATCGAAAAATGTTGCCCGTTTTAATCGTAATGTTGTATAAATACTTGTTCATATTTAAGGGTAAATTTATATATCCTTTTGCCTTAAAAATTGTAAACGTTGATTGAATAGGATTTTTAACCTCCATTTCTACATGTTTTCAAGGGTAATACATGTGCGACATGATGTAAGACAGCTGTCCTAATTAAAAAGCGTCAACTCCTAACTTTTAGGGGTTGGCGTTTTTTATGCTTTCATGTGTAAAATACAATAATGCGTGTCCTCATTAACAGAAGTGCTGAAAATTGCACGTTCTATTCATTCAATAGATATCTTGAATCAAAAAAGCGTTCAGCTCATAATAGCAGCCGACCGCTTTTGCAATAGGAAAATTTATAAATACAGTCACCGTTCAGAGTATTGGGGAAATTCTTTGTATAGGCACTGACTAATCAACTTTAACCAAGTTCCTCACCGTACCCTCTGCTTCCTCATCCACTGCGTCGCTACAAATTTCTCTCCGCTTTCTATCGGTGCGCCGCCGTGCAACGTCAAGTCGTTCAACAACGGATCGCTGTAGAAATACTCGAAATAAACGGCCATTCCTTTTTGGGGCGCGACGGACAGTTTTAGATGGGGGAAGAACGTTTCGCCACCTTGTTCGACATCGTTCAAGTACATGACGAGCGTGCTGATTCGATTGTTGGTAACATTGCTAGCCGCTGAGAAGAAGTCATGGTGCGCTTTATATTGCTGTCCTGGCAGATAATGAAGAATCTGGAGTCTTTCGCCGTGTTCGATAGGAATGTTCATAACTGCTTCAATCCGTTTTTCGATTTTCATAACAATCGGGTTGTCCCGTTCTTCTAGAAACATACTGCTGCTTGTTCTAATCTCGCTTTCCGCATGGGCTGTGCCAATTTTGGATCGTTTCATCTTGTCTGTCGAGAGCCGGATCAGTTCATCACATTCTTCGTCACTCAACATATTGCCTAAGACGACGACTAATGGTTCTTCGACTTTTGCAATGATTTCAATGTCACGGTCCGTTATGATTCTCTTTCCTAAATGATTAAATATAGTTTGTTCTTTATTTTCCGCTATCAACTTAAAACACCTCTTTACTAGTTTGATTTCTTTAAATCAAATACAGTGTAACGTGATGATGGTATAGCCAATATCGGACTTCTCTTAAGTTTCACACTTCCTCTTTGGAATAAAATTCAATATATTTTAGCATGCTATCTTGACTGACGTAAACTTTGAATATAGTCAAATAGGTAGTAATATATAACTGTTTTTTACAAGCTATTTTAATTAATTAAATCCCTGTTTAGATGACAAATTAGCAAATGAAGATACATATGAGCTTTTATACAATCGTCGAATCTTTTCCCGGAGTGTAAAGTAATTGAAAGGTATCCTGGGTTATCTAGTTGTGAATTATAGGAGACAAATGATATCGATAACAATCCAATCGATGAAACGGCAAAACGTCAAATTCTATGAAATGCGCATCCAATAATCGGGCATTGTTAAATCAGTGTAAGAACAAGTTGAGCCTCCTGTTTTAGTCAAGAGGAGGCTTCCATTAATGCGGCAGGAATTCTGAGCTGTTTTGTCTAGTTATAAATTTTCGACTTCAACACGCCCTGAGAAAAACGTAGCTCCACCGCCCATGTCGGCAATTCGATCCGGCGTTAAGGCGTTCACAAGGCGTTTTTGATCTGAATTATTTCCCCAAATTCCTTGACTGACAACAACTCCCGGCAGTACTTGTTCGCCGACAGAGACAATAAATTCACATTCTCCGCGCTCGTTCCAAATACGAACGGTCGCTTTGTCCTCGATTCCCCGCTCTTTCGCATCGTGATGATTCATAAACAAGGTAGGTTCTTTTTCAAGTTTAAGATGTTTTTCATTGTTTGAAAAAATGGTATTCATAAAATTATGGTTAATTGCAGGTACATACAGTAATGGATAATCCGAGTCTTGAATAATCGGAATATACGTAGGAAGAGCCGGTAATCCTGCCGATTTCATTTGTTCTGAATACAATTCAATTTTTCCGCTCGGCGTTTTTAAATGGTTCAATGGATTGCATGTATCGCTCGCTTTCATAAAGCGTTTATCCTTTAATGCGGCAAACGACACTTCGGATAAATGAGGGTTGGACAAATTGCTTAACGCTTGGTTGATCATTTCGGCATCATCATCTAAGAAAGGTTGCTCATCAAAGCCCATAGCTTGCGCTAACAATCTAAAAACATCAGGGTTGGATTTACTCTCTCCATAGGTTTCAATGACTGGTTCTTGCAAATGAATATAGTGATGCCAGAAAGACGTATAGAAGTCCGTGTTTTCAAATGCGGATGTCGCCGGTAGAACAATATCGGCAAACAACGCAGTGTCTGTCAAGAACAAATCATGAACCACTGTAAACAAGTCCTTACGCGCCAAGCCTTCCTGTACTTTATTGGCATCTGGTGCGACAACAGCGGGGTTGCTATTATAGACATACAAAGAGCGAACCGGCTGTTGTTCCTCCAGTAATACTTGTCCCAACAAATTCATATTGAATTTACGCGTTGGTTTCTCCTGAAGTTCAGGACGTTCTAGTGCGGCGATATTATGTGTCAAATAGTCCGAATTTGATTTAACCGCCCCGCCGCCTTTTAATTCCCACTGCCCTGTCAATGCAGGCAAGCAAGAGATAGTCCGGACTATCATGCCGCCATTATCATGATGCTGCAACCCATTGCCAATGCGAATCATGGAAGGGGAGACAGTCCCATACATCCGTGCTAGTTCATAGATATCTTTCTCCGGCACGCCTGTGATGGTGGAAACCATTTGGGGATCGTAGTATTTTACATGTTCACCGAGCGCTTCATGGCCGATTGTATACTGCTCCAAAAATGCTTGATTGACTAGCTTTTCTTTATAAAGAATATGCATAATTCCGAGTGCAAGCGCTCCGTCAGTTCCCGGAAGAATGGGAATGAACCAGTCAGCCATGCGCCCAGTTTGGTTTTTATGGACGTCAATGACGATAACTTTAGCGCCGCTCTTTTTCGCTTTTTGCGCAATCATAATTTGGTGCATATTCGTACTGACGGCATTGATGCCCCAAAAAACAAATAGTTTCGTATCCTTCATCTCTTCCGGATCCGTTCCATAACGCCCACCCATCGTGTAATTGTAGCCGGCTTCACCAGCGACTGAACAAATGGTTCGGTCCAGTTGGCTCGAACCCAGGCGGTTGAAGAAACGGCGATCCATCCCTTTAGAACTAAGTTTCCCCATATTTGCATAGAAACTATAGGGAAGAATTGATTCTGGCCCTTCTTCAGAAATTAATTTTTTCCACTCATTTGTAATAGTTGTAATGGCTTCTTGCCAACTGATTGGAACGAATTGCCCATCGCCTTTTTCCCCAATACGTTTCAATGGAGTAGTAATCCGATTTTGATCGTAAATCCGTTCAGCCATATGCCGAACTTTGTTGCAAATACTTCCTTTTGTGATTGGATGTTCGGGATCACCTTCAATTTTAATGATTTTACCATCTTCTTTATGAATCAACAGTCCACATTGGTCTGGACAATCCAGAGAACAAACCGAGGGGACGATACCATTTTCTACATCAATATACGATTGCATTATACAAGTCCTTTCTACGGGAATAATATTTAAATATAATATGAAATCCTTACATTGCTAAAGTACCTAAATCAAATAGTGATTAACAATTTTGAAATTCCGTTATTCTAAAGGGATGCGCATCCCAAAAGAATGAATTCGGGTTATCCCAATTTTAGTGAAAAGCGCTCACTTATAGATTTGATATAAACAAATGATTTTGCTAATTAGTATATCATACTATGGCAGTATATTTAGAAAGTTTCAATAACTGGTTGACTTAAAATTAAATATTCTGTACAGTGAGTTCATTAGGTCTGTTTTTATTATATTCTACTAATTTCATATTATTTTTCTATCGAGAGAAGTTGAGGGACTGGCCCTATGAAACTTCGGCAACATAATTGTGCCAAATCCAGCAAGCGTAGCTTGAAAGATAGAAAGAGGAATGCATATTTATATTGCGCTAGCGATGAATACCAACGACTCTTTCTGTTTTTTTACAGAAAGTTTTTTTGTTTTGTAAAGACATTACAAAACGGATATGAATGGAGGGCACTGATGTGTTGGAGAGAATTGGAATCACGAAAAACTTAGGTTGGGGCTTTTTTGGTGTGATGTTGTTTATGATGGGAGATGGAATTGAAGCTGGTTGGTTAAGCCCATTCTTAATTGAAAGCGGATTAACGATTCAGCAATCGGCTGCTATATTCACAGTATATGGAATCTCGATCGCACTGTCATCTTGGTTTTCAGGCGTCTGTGTAGATGTTTTTGGACCGAAACGTACAATGGCCATCGGATTAGCCGTCTATATTATCGGTACGGCAGGGTTTATTACATACGGTTTCTCTACGATGAATTACCCGATCATGCTTTTAACTTATTTCATTAAAGGTTTTGGTTATCCGTTATTTGCTTATTCTTTCTTGACATGGGTCATTTATAAGACACCGCAAAATAAATTGAGTTCTGCTGTTGGTTGGTTCTGGTTTGTATTTTGTGCGGGAATGATGGTTCTTGGTGCGTGGTATTCAAGTGTTGCGATCCAATATCTCGGTTACATCAATACAATGTGGACATCTATTTTCTGGGTAAGTCTAGGTGCGGTTTTAGCTTTAGTTATCAATAAAGACAAGTTTGAAAAGAAAAAACTAGCGAACAAAAAAGAAGCAGTCAAAGAATTATTGAAAGGTATTACCATTTTAAAATCAAACCCGAGAGTTGCTGCGGGTGGGGTTGTCCGCGTTATCAATAGCTTAAGTGTTTATGGATTCCCAGTTTTCCTACCCATGCATATGGCACAACATGGCATTGAAACAACTGCTTGGCTGCAATTATGGGGAACATTTTTCTTAGGAAATATTATCTTTAATTTAGTGTTCGGCTTCATTGGAGACAAATTCGGTTGGAAAAACACGATCATTTGGTTTGGTGGAGTCGGATGTGCAATATTCACGCCACTTCTGTTCTATATACCGGTGATTACAAATGGTAGCATTGTTGCGACAAGCATTGTCGGTTTCATTTGGGGTGGTTTGGTAGCGGGCTACGTTCCGATCGGTGCATTGGTACCTTCTGTGGCGGGTGAAGATAAAGGCGCGGCAATGTCCGTGTTGAATTTTTCCGCGGGTTTATCAACATTCGTAGCACCAGCGATCGCCTTAACGTTTATCGGGCTTGTTGGAGCGGAAGGGGTCGTGTGGATTTTCAGTGGTCTCTACTTAGTGAGTGCAATCATTGTAAAATTCATTCGTATACCGGAAGAAGAAAGTAGAAAAATGCAGGAGAAAGCTTTGCTAGTAACCTCGTGAAACTACCATCGAATAGGCGGTCAATGATATAGTATAAGAAGGACTTTTAAATCACAAACAGGTTGTGTACGCCTCTACTAGACAAGTGGATTTGGGCACGCGCTTTCATAAAAAAGGAGATGTTGTCAATGGTTGAACAAAATGTTGAAAAGGCTGCATTTGCTGGAGGATGTTTTTGGTGCATGGTGAAACCGTTTAAAGAATGGCCAGGTGTCCAAGACGTCGTGTCAGGATATATGGGCGGACATCTGGATAATCCAACGTATGACGACGTGAAAAAAGGTACATCCGGTCATGTGGAAGTCGTTGAAATCACATTTGATCCTGCCTTATTCCCATATGAGAAGTTGCTTGAAGTATACTGGCAACAAATTGATCCGACAGACGCAGAAGGTCAATTTCACGATCGCGGCTCATCGTACACTACCGCTATCTTTTATTACACAGAGGCACAACGGGAAGCCGCCAAAAAATCAAAAGCTGACCTAGCTGCAAGTGGTATTTTCACAAAACCTATCGTTACACCCATCCGCCCCGCAGAAACATTCTATCGGGCAGAAGAATACCATCAAGATTATTATATAAAAGAACAAGAACATTACAAAGATAACCGTGCACGTTCAGGGCGCAATGAATTCATCATTGAGCACTGGAGTAAATCACCATAATGGTAAGAAGGACGAGCGTATTCATAGAACGCTCGTCCTTTTTTTGAAATGGGGGATTAATAAGTGATATTCGTACAACAGTATCTTTTAATAAGCACGATAACTACTTTTTACTCCTTAGTGAAGAAGTCTTCCCTTTATTAAGTTCCTTTCTTATATTATCTAATTAAATAAAATATACAGCATAGAAGATTGTTAGCAATCCATTTTTGGAGTAAGTATTTATGGAAACAACAATGTATGTCTCAAGCAGATACTTTTTAGTAATTGCCTTTTATCTTTTTTTGACCTATATGAAACCTAAAACTGATTTAGTACTATTATTAATCTGTATTGATAATGTCTACTGGATGACGTTAATTAAAAAGCAAGAATTAGTACTAATAGATCTAATAATCGGATATAGTCAGTCCTAAAAGTATATTGATTTCGGTTTTCCATTGGAATAAGATGAAAGTGTAGATTAAATATTCTAACTTTTCACGAACTTATAACAGTAAGATAGTATTTTGTTAAGGCTAAGTGAAAATGTTAGTATAACAACTAATTAGGGGGAATTTAATTATGCAAAAAGAAGCTGTTAAAAAAAATGATCGCGTTGTAGAAGTATTTGACTTATTCATTAAACATATCCAAGCATTTCTGGAAGAAGCAGAACTTAATCATGAAGAATATACAAACTTCGTGAACTGGGCAGATCGTTTAGGGCGTACTGGAGAACTACCCCTATTTGCAGATGTATTCCTAGAGACACATGTGTTGCGTGCAATGTATACTGAGATGCCTGGTACACAACCATCACTTTTAGGGCCTTATTTTATTGAAGGAACTCCATTGCTCAAAGCAGAAGGTGAAAAACCAATTGTGTTGACGCAACGACCTAATGAAGCAGGGGATGTATTGTATTTCAAAGGGAATGTAAGCAATGTTGATGGCGAAGCACTTGGCAATGTCAAAGTTGAAATGTGGCAAAATGATTCAGATGCTACTTACTCTGCATTTGACTCAGTTGCGCCAAAATATAATCTAAGAGGTCACTTCTATACGGATGAAAATGGAAACTTTGAAGTGAAAACTATTCTACCAACCCCTTATCCCATTCCAACAAACGGTCCTACAGGAGAGTTCTTGGAATATGCGGATAAACAACCAATGCGTCCTGCGCATCTACACTTAATGTTTGAAGCGGAAGGTCACGAAACGCTAATTACCCAAGTATTCCCAGACGATGACAAATGGCTTGAAGATGACGTGGCAGACGGCGTTCGTTTGGATCTTCTAACAAAGTTCGAAAATAAAGGTGACCATTATGAGGCTGCTTTAAACTTTGTCATGCGTAAAGAACAATAATAGCAGCTAACATACAGTGATCGTGTATCTTTTATTGGACTCAGAATAAATATTTTAGATACTAAAATATCTAAGAAAACTAGTTATTCAACCCTGAAATAAGATTGTTCTAAAGTGTCAAACGAACGTATCATGAATTTACAAGTGTAGTGTTAAAAGTATTTGCCACCCTTTGAAAGCGCTATCATGAGATGGTATAATGAAGTATTAGAATCTATTAGCGATACGGCTTTATATTTAGGTAATGTTTGAGAAAGAACATAAAGAGAAACATAGCCTTCTTTCGACATAATAGTTGTATTGGACGGAAATATGAAGATGAATATATTTGCATAAGAGGAAGTGATCTCTACCTTTTATGCAAGATCCGTTTCCAGGATAGTAAATAAAAAGGGGTGTCAAATATGTTTGCAATAGAAATGAATATTGTCTCTACAAAAGAGGAAATGGAAGATCTTTTTCATTTACCTGACAGACGTTTTTTTGATTGGTGTGCAAAAAGTTATTTTATAAATCGGGGTATATTTAATGTTATCGACAGTTGGCTTTTTGACTATGGAATGAAGGATATTGTTTCACGACGTAAAGCAATGGATCACTATTTGCGTTACTTGCTTCTACATGGATTCTACAATGAAAAAAAACATTTTTTACAATTTGGAAAAAACGGTGTGACGGAAAGTCTTTCTAGTTTTGCAGAAAGACATTTACCTGAGCTATGTTATGAAGGTGATTCCTATGACGCTTAAAGCAAGTGAACTTACACTTAATGATTTGCTCACTATTTCAACAAAGCCAGGCAAAAGACTACAAGACTTAAATTTTTCTCTAACAAGTATGGATGCATGGGCAGTGCTACGAACAGATTTAATCAATGCGTTAGGAATTCAAAGAGCTAAAAGATTTATTTTAAGATATGCTTACCGATCCGGGATGCACGAAGCACGCATTTTGAAAGAAAAGATTAAATGGAATGATGACCTTGAATGGCTGCTTGCGGGTTCTAAAATGCATAATTTAACAGGCCGGTCTTTATCTTATCCTGAAGATTTCAATGTAGATATGGAGAAGGGACAATTTAATGTTTCTGGATACTGGATTGATTCCTCAGAAGTCAAACAACACTTAGAATACTTTCCGAAGCATGTGGAACCCATTTGCTACTTCCTAATTGGTTACGCAAGTGGTTATACAAGCGAATGTTTAGGAAAGCAAATAGTCTTTAAAGAAATAAAATGTAAAGGAAAAGGTGATGATCACTGTAGCTATACCGGAAAAACAGTAGAAGAATGGGGAGATGAAATCTCTGAAGAGCTACTCTACTATGAAGATGAAGATATGTCTGGGGAACTTGATCAGATGTATCAGCAAATTGAACGCCAGAAGGAAAGACTTGAAACGGGTTACTCCTTAAGTCGTAATTTAACAAAAGTAATGCTTCAAGGAGGCGGATTTAAAGAATTTGCCGAACTACTAGGGAAAAGCTTACATTGTGAAGTCATAATTGAAAATATGAATTATGAAGTGATTGGTAAAAGTGGAGATAATCCCGGTATGGAGAGAAATATGTCAGCAAGTAATTTCTGGAACAAGAGTAATGAAAACATACCAGAATTTGTTGAAACGGATCTTAAAGATAAAACATTTAAGTTATTAACAGCACCAATCTTGCTTGAAAATGAAGTTTATGGATTTATTACAATAGCTTTAAATCAGAAAAGTGATAGTTATCATAAAGATTTACTAGAACGAGTGGCTGTAGTGGTTGCTTTGTATATGCAAAACCAACGTGTTGCTATTGAAACAGAACAAAGACTCAAGGGTGAACTACTTGAGCAATTACTTAATGAGAAAAGTGCAGATGTTATGGAAATTTATAATCGGTTTTCTTATCTCGGTTATGATCTAAAGCAACCCCATTACATTATTTACATTGAAATAAATGATCGGACAATAAAGGAAGATATTAATACAAATTATGATTTTTTGAAAATTAGAAGACAACTGACAAACTTATTTCAAGGTGAAAATAAATACAGTTATAATACCCCAGTCCTAACTAAACTAAATGCTATACAAACAATTGTGCCTAAACAATTTCTATATGATGAAAAAACGACCATACAAGATTTTGGTGAACGACTACTAAAAGAATTCGATGATCAAGACAAACAAATTTGTATCGGAATAAGTGATACAACTGAAAACCTCACTGATTTTAATAGTAGATCGAAGGAAGCTAAGAAAGCTGTAGAACTAGCAAAGTTTCGCTCGCGGGAGTCAGGAGTAATTTTATCAAGTGAATTAGGCAACTTAACGTTATTCTTAAATGCAAGAGAACCAGAAGAATTAGAGTCATTTGCAAATGGAAAGTTACAAGAAATACTTAATTATGATAGAAAAAAGAATTCTGAGCTATTAGAAACACTATTTTACTACACGCAAAATGAATTTAATTTGCATAAAACAGCACGTGAGATGTCTATTTCAATTAGTGGTATGAGATATAGAATACTAAAGATTGAGGAATTACTTTCAATTGAACTTTCAAATTCTAATAGTCGTTTTGAAATTCAAATGGCACTTCAAATTTACTTGTTACTTGGAAAGATAAAACCTATTTAAATTAAAGGAGGAATAATTATGGATCCACGAGAATTTAGAAATACACTTGGACATTTTGCAACGGGAGTGACAGTAATAACAACGACTACAGACGAAGGTGAGCAAATTGGATTAACGGCAAATGCATTTTCATCTGTATCATTAGATCCACCACTAGTGTTGGTTTGTATCGATAAGAAATCAGGTAGTTTGAAAACATTAAAGAAAGGTATACCATTCGCAATTAACATTCTTCAAAAAGAACAGGAAGAAGATTGCTGGCGTTTTGCAAAAAGAACTGAGGATAAGTTTGCTGGCGCATCCTATACATTATCCACAGACAATGTTCCTTTATTGAATGGAAATTTGGCTACGATTGAATGTGATGTAGCAGAGGTTATTGAAGGTGGAGACCATTATATTGTGACAGGTCATGTGAAAAGCGCTACCTACGATGACCAAGCTGAGCCTTTACTCTTCTTCCGTGGGAAAATCGAACAGGTTATGCAAGCAGAATTGGCATAATAGTAAATATAGAATGTTAATAAATAAGGGGGATTTATAGTTATGTTAACGCCAGAAGATAATCAGTTACTGACTCAGACCGATGCAGGCACACCGATGGGCGATGTATTCAGGAGATATTGGATTCCGGCCCTTCAAACAGAGGAGTTAGTTAGTGATGGGAAGCCGCAACGCGTGAAATTGTTGGGGGAGGACTTGGTCGCATTTCGCGATACGGAAGGAAAAGTAGGCCTAGTTGATGAGCGCTGTCCGCACCGTGGGACCTCACTATATTATGGAATTAATGACGACTGTGGCCTAAGGTGTATGTATCATGGCTGGAAGTTCAATACAGACGGGGAGTGCACGGAGATTCCGTCAGAGCCAACGGATGGGAAATTTAGGGAATCAGTTCAATTAAAAAGCTATCC
>NZ_PDYO01000028.1:0-14372 GCF_002743065.1 Sporosarcina sp. P16b
GATCGAAAGAACTTTAAGTTTTCGTATACCGTTCCGTCTGACAAGATAGCGAAATCCTTCAGCCCGACATCCATCCCTACGGAAGAGTTGGTCTTAGGCAGTTCGGACACTGTCGTTTCCACCAGGACGGATACGAAATATTTTCCAGTGGCAGTGCGTCGGATGGTCGCATTCATGATTCGTCCATCTACTTCTCGACTTTTGGCGAGCTTTACCCAACCGAGCTTTGGGAGTTTAATGGCATGGCCGACAATGGAGATATTGCCGTTCGTTTGTTTGGTTGTGTACGATTGAGCGTGATGATTTTTCGATTTAAAGCGTGGTCTAGCATTTTGTTTTTTGAAAAACCTTTCAAAAGCGTCCGCTAGATTTTTCAAGGAAGACTGAAGAGAAATACTATCGACTTCTTTCAGCCAAATCGTATCTTCTTGCTTTTTTAATTGCGTTAATTCGGCAGAACAGATGCCATAAGAAAGCCCTTTGCCGGTTTCCTTAAAGGCATGTTCCCACTTGGACAAGAAGTGGTTAAAGACAAACCGGCTGCAACCAATGGTTTTGGCGATCAACATCTGCTGTTCTTTCGTTGGATAGATTCGGAACCGAAACGCTTTGTGAATCAGCATGAAGTGCACCTCCATTGTGTAGAACATATGTTTCTATTATAGCGGACTGATACACTCTTTGGCTAGCGCCAACCGACATTCATCTCCCGCTTACTCATTGGGCCGTGCCCAATTCATTCCTTGAAGCTGGAGTCTTCTATCGGAAATAAGATAAAAAAACAGTATTCCTAGTTCATAAAGAACTAAGGAATACTGTTGCAAGTCCTAGATAAATGACGACACTGATGACGTCGTTGAGTGTAGTAATAAATGGCCCCGAGGCAACAGCCGGGTCCACTTTAAGTTTATGCATAAATAACGGAATAAATGATCCCGAAATGGTGGCAACGAAAATCGAAACCATCATCGCTGCTCCTACTAGTAATGCAATCACCAGTTCATGCTTCCAGATAAAGATTAATAAGACGACGAATATCGCACAAATCAAACCTGTAATAATTCCCGTGCCTGCTTCTCGTATTAGTAACTTCAACTTACTTTCATCTTCAATATCACGTGTTGCGATACCACGAACCGCAACAGCAAGTGACTGCGTTCCACTATTTCCGGCAGTTCCGGCGATTAAGGGGATGAATGCTGCTAATAGAGCAACTTGAGAAATCGTATCCGTAAATAAATCAATTAAGTTTGCTGTCAACATTCCGAGAACCAATAAAATCAGTAGCCATGGAATTCGCTTTTTGGCAGCAGAGAATGGATTTTTATCAAAAGTATCCATTGTCGAAACACCGGCTAGCTTAGAATAGTCATCCGATGCTTCCTCATCGATTACGTCGATAATGTCATCGACTGTGATAATCCCTAGTATATGTTGCTGGAAGTCGACGACTGGAACAGCTAGGAAGTTATAATCCTGAATCGTTCGAGCGACGTCTTCTTGGTCGTCTGAAACGGATACGCTGACGAGACGATCACTCATAATGGAGCGGATTAATGTATCTTCATTGGCAATTATTAAGTCACGTAACGAAACGACCCCAGTCAAACGCTGGTAATCATCTACAACAAAAATATAGTAAATGGTCTCAGCGCTTGGTGCTTCACTACGCAAAATCGTCATAGCGGAACGAACTGTGGAATTCTCGGAAACCGTGACGAATTCCGTCGTCATGATCGAACCGGCTGTATATTCTTCATAGTGTAGTAATGCTTTAATTTGAAGCGCCGCTTCTTTATCCATCAACGTTAAATAGCTAACGACTTTCTTTTTATCTAGTTCTTTCAGGACATCTACCGCATTATCCACAAACATGTATGAAATCATCTCTGCAGCATATGTCGCGTCCATCTCCTCAAGGAACTCTTCGTATTCATCTTCCTCAATTTCACTTGTTTCAAATATTTCTGCAAGTTCTTTTGGTGATAGATAAAAATACATCAATTCACGAAGCTCTGCACCCACTTCTTCATAAAAAGTTGCTCGATCATACGGATGAAGTACCAGATATTCTTGTCTGAACGAATGAATATCCTCGTTAATCAGTAATTCCCGCAACTTCACCGCATCCAAAACGATTTCACTTTTCATTTGTTCTGGTTGAGTAGTCATGATTTCACACCTTCCCTTCTGCACATACGATACGCTTAAACATACTAATTAGTTACTATAAAACGTTCTGACTGCTTTGCATTAACAGAGTTGTGCTGTTTTTCGAATCCGCACACTTGCTGACTTTGCCGTAAATAGTATTGCATATCTTCCGGCAACGGACTAGTAAAGTGCATTCTCTCTTTCGTGAGTGGATGAAGTAAACTGACACCAGAACAATGCAATGCCTGGCGTGGGAATACATCCCGATCCGCCCCGTATAAATCATCACCTACAAGTGGATGTCCGAGCCATTGCATGTGCACACGAATTTGATGCGTACGACCTGTATGCAACGTCAAGTCTATGACGGTAAAACAGTCTGTTTCATGACGATAATGTGCAGTTACTGATACATCTGTTTTTGAATACTGACCATCATCCCGTACCATTCTCTCAATAATACTACCTTCTCTTCTGCCAATCGGTTGTTCAATAGTCAAGAATGGCGTAGTAATTATGCCTTCTGAGAATGCAGTATAGTGGCGTTGAAACAAATCTTGCGCCATTTGTTTGCTTAATAGATGATGGATATGACGGTTTTTCGCCACACAAATAATACCTGACGTATCCGTATCAAGACGTGTCACCATATGAGCAGTTGAAAGAATACCTTCACTTTCAAATTTTCCACAGACAAAATTCGCAAGCGTTCCAGAAGGATGATTGCGAGAGGGTATCGTACTTTGTCCAGCGGGTTTATCAAGCACCAAAAGAGTTTCATCTTCATACAAAATGGATAAGGTACCTTCTTGTGGAATCAAGCCATCACTCACTTGTTCAGGAGGGAATAATACTGTCACTTGATCATTCGGCTGTAATTTATGACGCACGTTTTGAGATTTCCCATTCACCAATATCTCTCCACCGCGATATTTAATAGCGGTTAACGTCGTTTTGGAAATTTCATGCTGTGCCAAAAATTCACGTAGCAATCCACTTTTCTTCACAACGAATTGTAATCGAAACAGTGTATTATTTTTTCTTTTCATCATTTTCACGTTCATAGATTAAATCACTCGCGACAAATGACTCTTCTACACGTTTCCAGAATGGGAAAGGACGGAAGCGCGCAAAGCCCATTTTTTCATTGGACACTTTATATTCGATGGATTTCACATCTTTATGAAGGAGTTGCAAATGATCGACTGTCACCATGAAATCGGGACCTTTTACAGGCGTCAATGTACAGATATGATGATCGGGTAAAATGAGTGGAGATCCTACTGTACGGAATACTCGATTATTAATCGATGCCATTTCTGTCAATTGCATAGATGGCAATGAAGGATGGATAATCGCACCGCCTAGCGATTTGCTGTAAGCAGTGGATCCAGATGGCGTCGACATGCAAAGCCCATCTCCTCTAAATCGTTCAAAGTGTTCTCCATTTAATTCAACATCCATCACCAACGTAACTTCAGGTGATTTTACGGTAGATTCATTCAACGCTAAATAAGATGCACTTTTTTCGGAATGACGATAATTAATCGTCACTTCAATTAAAGGATACTCGATGACTTCGTACTCTTGTCTTGCGATCAAGATCACCAGTTTTTCTATTTCAGAAGGTTTCCAATCCGCATAAAACCCTAAGTGCCCCGTATGGATCCCCACAAATGATGTCTTATCCAAGCGGTGAATATATTTATGGAAAGCATGCAATAGCGTTCCATCCCCACCGATGGACAACACAATATCCGGCTCTTCCTCATCATACTTCAAGCCGAAATCGCGCAAATATACACGTGCTTCTTTCATTAACTTATTGGATAGCTCATCATTTCGCGACTGAATTGTGAATTTCATTACATCACTTCCATTCTTCTTGTGAAATTCTTTTGCCATATATCAATTCACCTTTTCCAGCACCGGCTTGAATATTTCTTCTACAGCTGTACTGAATTCCTCGCCATAATTATCATTGCCTTCAATATTGAATATCAACGCTTGCAATTCGTCTGCAGCACCTGTTAAACGTATTTTCTGATCTTGCCAAATCAACACAGGTTCCGCTTGTTGCAGTAGCATATCGACTAGCCCACGCCAGCTGTCTCTCGGGAAATTCGCATAACGATAGCCAGTCTCGTGATCAAATATATATACAAACGATTGATGATCTGTGTCTGTCAACATTTTTCCAGCTGGAGAACCTAACGGCCACTCTGCTTCTGGATTCAATATAAATTGAACTTCATTACCGTCGTTACGTGTATCAATGATTTTATTTTTCATGTTCAAGACATCCACTTCCTTAATTAAAGTCTTTACGTTTAGTCTACCATATGCCACACATAGTTGCATTTCGTTATTGTGCATTATGGTAAGAAAGTTGGTATAATGAATATAATAAACGAACCTATTTACGATCTTCAATAAACAGGAGGAAAAAGTATGAATCTCGAACCCATTAACACTCGGTTACTCCTTGAAATCAATACACTGCAAACTCTTGGAGCGGTTCAATCCTTCAGTAGTAATACACCGACCAGCTCCAATTCGTTCCAGATGGTACTTACGCAATTGTTGGAAGGCAATAACATTAGCGCTGAACTCGCAAAACAATCCGAGCAATTATTTAGCCAGGGAAGCAGCGTGTCTCCATTTGGTATGTCACAAAGCCCAATTGAAGTAGTTACCGCTGTATCAACAGCCACATCGTCGCCAGCAACTACTAATCCATACGCAGATATCATCAAACAAGCTGCTGATAAATATCAACTACCAGAAAAACTAATTGCTGCCGTCATCAAACAAGAATCCAACTTCAAAAGCAACGCAAAAAGTCATGCAGGCGCAGCCGGACTCATGCAACTAATGCCAGGTACGGCTAAATACCTCGGCGTGTCCAACCCCATGGACCCTCACCAAAACATCATGGGCGGAGCCAAATATCTACGCAACATGCTCAACCAATTTGGCTCGAATGAAATGGCACTAGCAGCCTACAACGCGGGACCGGGGAACGTAAAAAAATACGGAGGCATCCCGCCTTTTAAAGAAACCCAGAACTACGTAAAAAAAGTCATGAACTACTACCACCAAATGGTGTGAAATTTCGCTGTCGTTTTTCGCAACGTATACCTATAACTCCCCAGTGGATTGCAAGCCTAAGGCGACTTTGAATCAGATTAGCCAGCTAGTTGATCCGACTCGAGCGATCCAATCTGCTATATAACAAGAAACAAAATAAGTTCTTTTATTTGTATAGAAATTCGTTCGTTGATAGAATACAGATACAGATGCACGAAGGGGTGTGAATTTAATGACTCGAAAACCTGTCATCCCTTTTGAGGAGATCGGCGAGAAAAAATTACATGAACTGATTGAAACATTTTACGCAAAAGTGGCTGTTCACCCAGATCTCATTCCTATTTTTCCTGATGATTTATCCGAAACCATTAGGAAGCAAATACAATTTCAAACACAATATCTTGGTGGACCGAACCTATTCACGGAAGAGCACGGACATCCTATGATGAGAGCTCGACATAACCCTTTCCCTATAACACCTACACGCGCAGAAGCATGGCTAGCATGCATGGCTGAGGCAATGGACGACGTAGGACTGGAGGGTCCACTTCGGGAAGTCTACTATAAGCGCCTTGTCTTAACAGCCAACCATATGGTAAATAGGAACGAGGAGGAAGATCAGTGAACTATCTAACTGTTATTGATGATACGTTACACTTCTCTGCTTCAGTAAAGCCCATTGAACTCTATGTATTTCTTGATCCTTATTGTAAAGATTGTTGGTCACTGCAACCGTTGCTACGTAAAATGCAGGTCGAATACGATCACTATTTTACGTTACGCATCGCGTTAAGAACACCTATGACAAAACTGAATTCACCTTCTTTACTTGATCCGAACGATGCAAAATCAACCAAGCGGTCAAATCCTTGTTTCCCTAATATTGCAGTAAAAGCTGCAGAGTTCCAAGGTAAGCGAGCTGGATTCCGTTACCTATCCTGTTTACTTGAGTACTCCTTCTTGAAGAAGCGTGACGTCGCGTCCTATTCAGTTCTCGTTGAAATTGCTTCACGCATTAATTTAGACGTAGATGAATTTATCGCGGATTTCACTTCTGAAGAAACATCGCGTGCTTTGCAGGTCGATATGTATTTAGGTAATGAAATGGAAGTGGACGAGGCACCAACTTTCGTTTTCTTCAATAGCAATATAGAAGACGAAGGATTGAAAGTAAGCGGCCTCTATGACTATGCGATCTACGAACAGATTTTAGAAGAACTAATCGGAGAACAACTTCTACCAGAAATACCTCCTACTATTGATTTGTTATTCAATCGTTTTGATTTACTCACAACGAAAGAA
This sequence comes from Sporosarcina sp. P16b, assembly GCF_002743065.1. Classification (NCBI taxonomy): domain Bacteria; kingdom Bacillati; phylum Bacillota; class Bacilli; order Caryophanales; family Caryophanaceae; genus Sporosarcina; species Sporosarcina sp. P16b. The sequence continues at coordinate 6,547 of NZ_PDYO01000028.1, forward strand.
ATCGCAGAAATGTGTCACGTGACAGAAAAAGAAGCTGAACGCGAATTAAAGAAACGCTTACTAAAACAGGAAATCGAACGAATCCCTTTCCAAGATCGTACGTTATGGCGTAAAAAGCAACCGAATTGTTCACTAATTAAATAGCCCTTATACTAGTCGAAGCCCAACAGATTGTTGGTGCTTCGACTTTTTCACGTAAAAAATAAAGAAAAGAGCATCCGCTCCTGGGGGGGAGTGAATGCTCTCTTTCAAAGGGAATGGGAGAAATGTTCACGTTCAAACAAAAGGGGTGTATGTTTGGTATGTGATTTATTCCACAATTACACCATATCATAAATGACTTATGACTTCAACAAATTATAACAGTTTTCATCCAAATGTCATGGTCTTTGCGAATGTCTGTCGAAACATGCAGTCTATAGTTACCCTCTTTTTGCCAATAACTGTTCCAGTTCTTCCAATCTCGCCTCAAATACCCGGCACGCTTCTTCAATCGGTTTTTCTGATGTCATATCGACACCCGCTTTTTTCAGTACTTCGATTGGATAGTCGGATGAACCTGCCTTTAAGAAGTTCGTAATATAACGTTCTACTGCAGGCTCCCCTTCTTCTAAAATCTGCTTGCTGAGCGCCACAGCCGCACTATATCCTGTCGCGTATTGATAGACATAATAATTCATATAAAAGTGAGGAATACGCGCCCATTCTAAACCGATTTCCTCGTCACTAACAATCGCATCACCATAATACTTTTTATTCAAAGCATAGTATTCTTCGGTTAACTTTTCAGCAGTCAACGGTACACCGTCTTGATCGAGCTGATGAATCAAATGCTCGTATTCCGCAAACATCGTCTGGCGGAACACCGTCGCACGGAATCCATCCAGCCAGTAGTTCAACAAGTAAATCCGCTGGTCTTCATCTGTCGTCACTTTCAATAAGTGGTCATTCAGCAATGCTTCATTCACTGTTGACGCAACTTCCGCCACAAATATAGAATACCCACTATATATGAATGGTTGATATTTACGGGAATAATAGCTGTGTACACTATGTCCGAACTCATGCGCTAACGTAAACAAATTGCTCACATTGTCTTGCCAGTTCATTAAGATGTAAGGATTCGTTCCATAAGAGCCTGAAGAATACGCACCCGAACGTTTCCCTTTATTTTCACGCACATCAACCCAGCGATTATCCAGTCCTTCCTTTACAACAGCCCGATAATCTTCACCAAGCGGGTGGAAGCTCTCGAGCATAGTATCTTTTGCTTCCTCATATGTGTACTTCATCTTTGTATCTTCGACTAGTGGTGTATAGATATCCCACATATGAAGCGTATCCACATTCAATACTTTTTTGCGTAATGCTACATAACGATGCAATAAACCTAGATTTTTATTGATGGTAGACAACAGGTTTTCATACACTTGCTCTGGAATATGGTTATTGGATAATGCCGCTGCTCTTGCTGAGCTATAATTTCTAATTCTGGCGTTGACATTATGCCCTTTTACATTTCCGCTTAATGTCGAAGCAAATGTATTTTTAAACTCTCCGTACCTTGAATACATTTCTTTAAAAGCCGCTTCTCGTACTTTTGGGTCTTTGCTCTCTAAAAATTGTGAATAACGACCATGTGTCAATTGAACGTCATTTCCATCTTCATCTTTGACTAAACCAAAAGTTAGATCGGCGTTATTTAACATACTGAATGTTTCGGAAGATTTTCCTGTCACTTCAGATAACTGCGCGATTAATTGCTCCTGTTCTGAAGACAGAACGTGAGCGCGTTCTGCATTCAACTCTTCAAATTCCTGTTTATATAAACGCAAGCCTTCATGCGACTCAATCGTTTCGTTCAGTTGCTTTTCATCGATCGAGAGTAATTCTGGAGTGAAATAGGATAATGCTGTAGATATTTTCACGACTAACGTTCTAATCCGACCATCCATTGCCTGATAAAAACTGTTCGTCGTATCCTGATCTGTTTTAAGATGCGCATAAGTGTACAATCTTCGTAGACGTTCTGCCAACTTATCACGATATGTTAACGCTTCAAAAAGTGGACGAGCTCCATTTCCTAGAGTGCCTTTATACTGTTCTGCCTCTTTAGCCATCTCTTCAATTTTGCTGTACTCTTTATCCCATTCTTCATCAGATGAAAATATATCTTCCAAGCGCCATGTTTCCTCTTCAGATACTTCATCGCGCATCAATACTTTGTGATCATTCGTCAATCCAATTCCTCCTCCTGCATTTACCGTTATTTGATTCTCTTGTATTTTCTCAATTCTTGGCATGCATTGCAAGAAATCGCCCTGAAAGTATTTCCAGCACAAAATCTTTACCCATGAATTGATCCAATCGATAGATATCTATGCGACGCTCTTTCAAGAAATCCACATAACTTTGACAGGCTTCCAATTGTCGGCTTGACTCTCCTTCAAAAGTTTTGACAAATGAATGAAGAATAGAGCGATTTAGTTGAAAAGGTGTATTCCTCGTGTGTCGGATAGCCGCGATAAGTAGTAATTGCCATTCACTATCAGACTCTGTAAATGCTGCTTGCCCGAATGTCGGAACGCCAATCCATGCGGGTAGTTGAATGGGCTGTACACGCAATTCATAACATGCACGCAAAAAGCGATGATGGATACCTCTTTGATTATACCCAATTACCGACCGAAGATACTTGCGGCGCGCAGATTGGTATTGACGTGTTAGTTCTTCTATGTCTTTTATGGATGGAGTAGCAGGAATAGCGAATGGAATCGTTTGATGTGCACTTCGCATGACGGAGTGACATACCACAAACGCAGTGCCTCGAAGATGGATGAAATGACTGAGGTAGTGAAATTGTTGCTTTAACGGATTGTACGTGATGAACACGGATAACGCTTCTTTAGTATGTGAATGAATGTGGCGGATAAAGTGTTGTTGGAATTGAGTGAATCGATGAGTAAGGACAAATACTGAAGAGTCTTGCACTTTTTGAGGTGTTAGTACTATCCAAATTGGCGTCATATTTACCGTATCGTAGCCTGCGTTACGCTCAAGGATACGGGCTATGGGAATCGTACTGCATTGGAATTCGATAGGGACTTGCTCGTTTCGCCATGTTACAAGCAAATCGGGACGTTGCCGGATGTCAGGCAGATAGGGTTCCATTTCTGTTGGTAGTTGAAGACGTGAAAATAGTTCATAAAGTTGGATTTTACCGAGTAGATGGGTTGGGGACTCCCCTTCTGAGAAACTATCTCGGCAGGTGGTTTGCTTCTGATGAGCAAAGTGTGGGATCACAATATCGCCGACTTTTAGGAGTACTTGTTCTTTGCATTGAGGACAATGAAAGGTTTCGTTTTTACGCCACTCTCGTAAGTTGACTAGGGACCACTGCCGTGTTAACACGACTTGCTTCCCGCCACTTGTTAGAGCTGTTAACAAGGTCTTCACACTCCTTCTCCTCTATACTACGAATTTTCTGATTAGTTGGCAAGAGAAAGTTTCATGATTCAATCTTATAGATGCAGGACGACAGCCTGCCTCGCAGTTGTGCCTGCGCTACTGTGGGGAAATAAATTAGTTTGTGTTTCTAACAAAAAGAAAACTAGCAACATTGTGATACCAATCATGTATTTCTTGCTCACTTTTTGTTGGGGACGTCGCTCGACTGGTTGTTGGATACTAAAATTAGTGAGTGTATGCTTTCTCGACCCGCACAGGCACGTGGGGGATTGCCTCCAGCCCTGAGCCAGCTGGCGATAGTGCTGCCAGTTGTCTCAGGGCCACGGCCTACCCCGCAGTTGCGCCTGCGCTACTTAGTGGTAATGACATAAGTTGTGGTTCTAACAGAAATAGAAACAGCGACATTGTGATACCTATCACTTGTTTCTTGCGAGTGAAGTGTATGAACTGTCCTACACACTATCTAACGAAGGTGCCTGCTGTGGTAGGCGAAGTAAGGAGACAGAGACAGGCGCACTTCCTGTCTGTGGCTCCTTGCGAAAGCCATCCACCAGCGCCGAAGTGGGGGCAATGAGCATTACACTTACATTGTCAGCAAAACCATAATCCCATGCTCAAACACGAGCAGAAAAAAGTACGTGAAAGAACTACAACTCAGTACTGCTTATTACGCACTCATGATAGAACTACAACCCTATCCCCAATCCTATTTCAGATTAAACAAGTACTTGAACTAGTCCTACACACCATTTAACAAAGACGCTACCAGTAGTTGGCAGAAAGAAAAAGGCTACCAAATTACCGGTAGCCTTTTAGAGTATTATGAAAAATATTTAGTTACTTGTTCAAATACGTCAGATCCCATAACTTCCTTGCCATATTCAGCTATACGATGAATAGACATTTTAGACACTGCACCGTATTCCGTTACCATGCTGGCAATGTCTTTCGCACGTTTCTTCTCAATGAGAGAATAATCGAAGCGTAAGTTGAGATAATAACGATCCTCGAATGCGTATAGTTGCGAATCAAATTCGTCTTCGAGTGAAATCATCTTGCTAGCCAATGGTATGATCTGGTCAAATTCATTGAAAACAAATATTCTATCTGTCACTTGCAACTCTTCTTCATTTTCTTCTTCAGAATCAGTAATCGCATCGAAAATTGGATCGAATAATTCTTCTGGATCTTCAATTCCAAAAGGAAACTGTGATGATTCTGCGTTCTTCGGAAGATGCGCGCGAGTTACAATTACTTCGATGCCTTCATTCATCGCGTTAACTTGAATCCAAAGCGGTCCTTCTACTTCAAATTCCGTGTCGTCACCGAGTTCATCCATCATATCCCAAAAAAGCTCTTCGCTTTTGTCACGATTATACCAGACGTCTTCTTTACTAAAACCACGGGCTTCAATATCTCCATAGGACAGATTAAACTTTACCGTGTTTTCATTAATGCGCTCTATTTCCATCCCTTATCTCTCCCTTCTGTAAACAGGCCCTCCCCTGTTATATACTAATACACACTTGCAATGCTTATTACTACTATATGTCGACTTCGACGTTTTCGTAAGGGTTTATTGAATTTCATTTCATGTTATACGCATTGAAGTGGTTAAGCTAGAGGAACACAAGGGAATATCAATTCAAAAAAGCTGATAGGCACAATTGTATCCCGTGTCATCCCTATCAGCTTTTGTTATTAAGATTAGTTTACCATACGCCGCGCTTCGAGCAGCTGATAGGCTCTAACTTTTCTCGGTAGGAAACGACGAATCTCATCTTCATTATACCCTACTTGGAGTCTTTTTTCATCTAGAATGATTGGTCTTCTTAAAAGCCCAGGATGCTCTTGAATCAATTCATAAAGTCTTTGAAGTGGAAGACTTTCTACGTCAACATTTAATTTTTGAAAAATCTTGGATCGTGTTGAAATAATTTCGTCAGTACCGTCTTCAGTCATCCGAAGAATTTGTTTGATTTCTTGAATATTCAATGGTTCAGAGAAGATATTACGCTCTGTATAAGGAATCTCATGTTCCTCCAACCATGCTTTTGCTTTTCTACAAGATGTACAACTAGGCGATGTATAAAGTGTGACACCCATATATTGACACGTCCTTTCCTACGGCTTACGCTCATTAGATTTTGTATACTTGCAATTCACGTAATTCAATTTAGAATTATTATAATTAATGTCTATACTGTTCATTATACACATAATCATTCTCAATTAATATAGTTTTTCAAAAAAACTTTTTCGGAATTCTCAATTTCTTATTTTTCAACATTCCAGTAGAGAATCATGCTGTTTTCTGCGATTAATGAACACCTTCTACTGTTATACCCAGGGTGGAAATGTTTTAAACATTTCAATTGTAAAAAAATGCATTCTCATTTAGAAAATAAATCTACTAATTATTCCCTCACTATATAGTACGTACAGATGTACTAAAAGGTTTCATATAGTGCTAAAGTTTTTTCATTATATCAAATCAAAGTTGCATTTTTTATAAGGTATCGATATAATCTTAAGCAATAAGTGAATGGCATTGAAGGAAATAGTATTTTTGTGACGGTTTTTGTAGAGAGCTTGTATAAGGTGAAAACAAGTAAAGCTGCACAAAGAGAATGGGCTCCTGAGCTTGATGGATGAAAACAGTACTCCATCACGTCTTCTCACGTTACGGGAATAGAGCGGCTATTTTTAGCAATTCGGGTGGTACCACGGTTACCTTTCATCAATCGTCCCTATTTACAGGGGATGACTGATGTTTTTTTATGCCGTTTTTTTACGGACGACACAGACTGTTTCGTTCCAGTCGACAATTCAAAGGAGGATACATGCTTATGAAAACTATTTTTTCAGGCGTACAACCAACAGGTGTCATCACATTAGGGAACTACATTGGCGCGTTCCGTCAATTTGTTGAACTTCAAAACGACGAGGACTGTATTTTTTGCATCGTTGATCAGCACGCAATTACAGTGCAGCAAAATCCAGATGACTTAAAACAAGCGATCCGTTCATTAGCCGCTACGTATATCGCAAGTGGCATCGATCCAGAAAAATCCACATTATTCATCCAATCGGAAGTTCCAGCTCATGCACAAGCCGGATGGATCATGCAATGTATTTCGTACATTGGTGAACTCGAGCGTATGACACAGTTTAAAGACAAATCAGATGGAGCAGAAGGTGTATCTGCCGCACTTCTTACCTACCCTCCATTAATGGCTGCGGACATTTTATTGTATAACACGGATATCGTGCCAGTCGGTGAAGATCAGAAGCAACATTTAGAGTTAACTAGAGATCTAGCAGAACGCTTCAATAGCCGATACGGAAAAGTATTGACCATTCCGGCCGTTCGTATTCCTAAAAATGGAGCTCGCATAAAATCTTTACAAGATCCATTGAAGAAAATGAGTAAATCCGATCCGAATAAAAAAGCGACGATTACGATTTTGGACACACCAAAAGAAATCGAAAAGAAAATTAAAAGTGCAGTAACGGATTCTGAAGGTATTGTGAAATTCGATGTTGAAAACAAACCGGGTGTTTCCAATTTATTGATAATCGAATCTTCACTGAGTGGTGTAACCATCGAAGAACTAGAAGCGAAATACGAAGGCCAAGGCTACGGTGCATTTAAAACCGGTGTCGCTGATGCCATCAATACACATTTGGCGGGAATCCAGGAACGCTACCATGAATTAATCGATTCCCCTGAACTTGATGCAATCCTCGACCAAGGAGCAAAAAAAGCAAACACCATCGCTTCCGCCACCCTCAAAAAGATGGAGGCCGCGATGGGCTTGGGACGCACACGGTAAGCAGTAATAAAATTACCGCCGTCACCAACATCATAAAATCTGTCGACTGCAAAATAAAAATCAAGATCTGTCGATAATTATAACCCAGTGCAGAATAATTTAAGTAAAACAACAAATTAGCGAGCGTCACCACAATCACACAATAACTACAAATAAACACAAAAAAACGTGTCACAGCCATCTCGTCCTTTTCCCTTTTCTTTCATCCTATGTTCAGACTAGGTGCAATTAGACGAGTCCTGTTGCCCACAACCAAAAAGACTGAAAACATCTCCTAGAATACCTTCAAAGGAGCATGTCTTCAGTCTTTTTTGTATATTGATTCAGCAAGGTTTGGAGTTTGATTTGTAATGCACTAATCTTCACTTGATAGAACAACACACTAGTTGACCGTAAGTGGAAGGCGACTCCCTCTTGGAAATACGATAGTGACAAGGTTTATCGCGTTCTAAGTATGACCAAAAATTTTTTTCTGCATGTATCCGCAGTATGCGTTCCTTAAAATACATGACTTTACTTATT
>NZ_PDYO01000029.1:0-12854 GCF_002743065.1 Sporosarcina sp. P16b
ACAAGCTTTACTCAAAGAGTCTAGTAACGATAGCGAAGAGGTCACACCCGTTCCCATACCGAACACGGAAGTTAAGCTCTTCAGCGCCGATGGTAGTTGGGGGTTTCCCCCTGTGAGAGTAGGACGTTGCTAGGCTTTATTTTTTTGCTTCATTTCAGTGGTCCCGTGGTGTAGCGGTTAACATGCCTGCCTGTCACGCAGGAGATCGCGGGTTCGATTCCCGTCGGGACCGCCATATTTTAACATTCCAAAACGATTTCACCTTAACGGGTGTGATCGTTTTTTTATTGTAAATAAACAGCGCTGGCTTCTTGGCTTTTGTTTTGTAAGGTTTTTCTGTACACTAGTACTATAATAGGAAGAGAAGGGTGAGTTGGTTGTGTGGGAGAAAGAAATCGAGTCCGTTGAGAAAATGGAGAAGCTGGCCACCGAAATCGGTCGCTATCTAAGACCTCCTGATGTACTGACCCTTGAAGGTGATCTTGGGGCTGGCAAGACAACATTCACAAAAGCACTTGCAAAAGCAATGGGTATCACACGGACAGTTAGTAGTCCTACCTTTACGATTATCAAGCAGTATGAAGGGGATTACCCTTTCAATCATTTGGATGTATATCGGTTAGCCAATAGCGAGGAAGACTTAGGTTGGGACGAACTGTTTTATGGAGATGCGATTTCTGTAGTGGAATGGGCACAATTTATTCAAGAAGAGTTGCCTGAACATCGGTTGGAATTGATCATCCATCATACGGGGCCTAATTCCCGCAGAGTTCAATGTATGCCAAAAGGTGAACGATTTACACGTATTTGTGAGGAGATTTTTACATGATATGGTTAGGTATAGATACAGCAAATTCACCTTTATCTGTAGCAATCGTCAAAGATGATGTAGTACTTATCGAAGAGTCAAGCATGATGAAGATCAATCATTCGCTGCGCGCGATGCCGGCAGTGGAAGAGGCATGTCGTAAGGCAGATATTACTCCTTCGGAAATAGACGCGATTGCTGTTTCAGAGGGCCCTGGTTCGTATACAGGTGTTCGCATTGGTGTAACGATTGCGAAGACATTAGCTTGGACGCTTGATAAGCCGCTTTACGGTGTATCAAGTCTGAAGGCTTTAGCGTTGAATGGACAACTGTTCAACGGTCTGATTTGTTCTGTAATTGATGCGAGGAGATCCAACGTTTACGCAGGTGTCTATCGAGCGAAGGGTACTGAATTGGTCAGTGTATTAGAGGATCAGCACTGCCCAGTTGTCCAGTTGTTGGAGAAGTTAAAAGAGTGTGAAGAGGCGGTTTTATTTGTTGGAGAAGATGTGAAACTGTATGAATCAATTATTCGTGAGCATCTTGGAAAGCAAGCATATATTGCACCATTCGCATTAAATGTGCCACGTGCATCTTCTGCTATCTCACTGGCGCAAAGTGCAAATCAACCCGAAATAGCTCATACGTTTACACCACAGTATAAGCGCATTACGGAGGCAGAAGCCAATTTAATGAAGAAGGGGTCTTCCCATGAGTAATGAAGTGCTATTTCGAAAGATGACGCCTGATGACATTCCGGCGGTTGCGGGTATAGAACTTGAATCATTTGCGACACCTTGGACAGAAGAGATTTTTGAGCATGAATTAACAGGAAATGCATACGCACATTATATTGTAGCGGACCTGGACGGTGAAGTGATTGGGCATTGTGGTATGTGGATTGTGCTCGATGAATGTCATATCACTAATGTGGCCGTACTATCGGCTTATCGAGGTAAAGGGTATGGAGAAGATCTAATGCGTCAGGCGATGGAGTTGTGCCGCTTGAATGAAGTGAAGACCATGACGCTTGAAGTGCGTGTGAGTAATGAAGCAGCGCGGATGTTGTATCGCAAGTTAGGTTTTCAAGAAGGCGGTATCAGGAAAAACTATTATACAGACGACCATGAAGATGGACTCGTCATGTGGGTGGAATTCTAATGGAAAAAGATCAGTATATTTTGGGTATTGAAACGAGCTGTGATGAAACCGCGGCTTCTATAGTAAAAAATGGGACGGAAATTATTTCATCTATTGTATCGTCACAAATCCAGCAGCAAAAGCAATTTGGCGGTGTGGTTCCCGAAATAGCGTCGCGTCTGCATGTGGAACAAATCACACTGGTGATTCAGGAAGCATTGAATGAAGCGAAACTTGTACCAAGTGATTTGGTTGCGGTCACTGTGACAGAAGGACCTGGATTAGTGGGGGCGCTGTTGATCGGTATCAATGCGGCGAAAGCTTTTGCCTTTGCGAATCAGTTACCATTGATTGGTGTGCATCATATCGCAGGACATGTCTATGCCAATCAATTGATTCATGAGATGGAGTTTCCTTTGCTGGCACTTATCGTCTCAGGCGGTCATACGGAGCTTGTCGTCATGAAGTCACATGGTTCATTCGAATTGATCGGTGAAACGCGTGATGACGCAGCAGGCGAAGCCTATGATAAAGTTGCTCGGGTACTTGGTTTGCCTTATCCGGGAGGTCCGCAAGTGGATCAGCTCGCGCTGATGAGTGATGAAAGTATAGACTTTCCACGCGCTTGGCTTGAAAAGGATTCCTATGACTTCAGTTTTAGTGGATTGAAGTCTGCAGTTATCAATTATAAGCATAATATCGAGCAAAAAGGCGGAAAGATCAATCATGATCATGTTGCGGCGGGCTTTCAGCAAAGTGTTGTTGAAGTATTGACAGTCAAGACAGTGAAAGCGGCGAAAGAATATGACGTGAAGCAAGTGATTGCGGCAGGTGGTGTAGCTGCCAATCAAGGACTGCGAAAATCATTGACCGCTGCGTTTGAAAAAGAAGGGATTCCTTTCTATGTTCCACCTATTTCATTATGTACAGACAATGCAGCAATGATTGCCGCGGCTGGCTATGAGATGTGGAAAAGCGGCGTTCGAAGTGATTCTAGTATGAATGGTCGACCTGGAATGCCATTAAAATCATGGAATTAATGAATACACACACAGTTTGCTAACTTTCAGCAAATTGTGTGTTTTTTTGTTAGACGAATATTAGTTTGTCAAGAGGGAACATTCGTACTTATACACAGATTGTGGATAGATTGTTGGTAACATTTATAACCTGTGAATGGTAAACGGATACATTTTGGATAACTATGTGGACTAGTAAACAAGCATTTGTGGATAATGTGGATAACTATGTTCATATGTGTTCAAATAGGGATTTGCTCTGTGGAAAAGATTGTGGAGAAATGAAGTGTATTTTAGCTTACAATTTCTAAGGAAAGTATAAAAATGACGAACGATAGGAAGAATAGTAGGGTTCTTGTCGCAATTTGTCGTGAAGTTGTTCGGATAATCGGGTTGAAGCATCATATCTTCACATAAGTGCTCATAGTTATTGCGGAAGCGTTCATAAAATTCATTATGCGCTCTATAGAATATGATGCCCGCTCTATGTTGAACTTCGACCACTCATACTTTCTGGGCGAACGCTCTATTTTACAACATACCTACTCATACCCAAAATAACATAGAAAAAACAAGCATCAAGAACCACCCAGTTCTTGATGCTTGTTTTGTTTTAAACTATTTTAAGGTTCCAGACGTTTTTACAAATTCTCTAACTCATCTTGAAGTAACAACCACTCCTCCGATCGTTCGTCATGGACAGCCTGGATTTCATCGATTTGACGTTGGATATCCATTAGTGCGATGTGATCGTTTGCTAGTTCGGGTTCTAATAGCTTTGCTTGCAAAGTTTCAATTTCTTCGTCAAAGGCTTCGAGTGCATTCTCTACGTCAGCAATGGACCGTTTAAGCCGGCGTTCATGGCGTTGATTTTCCTTATTCGCCACTTCTTTCTTGACGACAGGCTCTTTTGCTCGTTGTTCGAGTTGTGTAGCCGCTAATATCTCTTCTGTCTCAGTCTTTTTCTCGACGAAGTAATCGTAATCGCCTAGGTACTCCACTGCTCCATCGTCACTCATTTCAATAACTTTGGTTGCGAGTCGGTTGATAAAGTACCGGTCATGTGACACGAACAATATTGTTCCAGGGAAATCATCAAGTGCATTTTCTAAAATTTCTTTGCTGTCGAGATCTAAATGATTCGTTGGCTCGTCCAAGATCAATGTATTGGATTTCTCGAGCATTAGTTGCGCCAATGAAAGACGTGCTTTTTCTCCACCTGACAGGGAAGTGACGAGTTTTTCTATGTCGTCACCCGTGAACAGGAAGCGTCCGAGTAGGGAGCGTATATCTTTTTCATTCATTTGTGGCCAGTCGTCCCATATTTCCTGCAAGACGGTACCTGTGCCAATAAGTGTTGCCTGATTTTGATCGTAGTAACCAAATTGGACATTCGTGCCGTAGCGAATTTCCCCACCCATCAGTTCGTTGCGCTTTACTATAGTTTTAAGCAACGTGGATTTGCCGACACCGTTCGGTCCAACAAATGCTACACGATCACCTTTATAAATACGCAAATTAATGTTCTTCGATACGGGTTCTTCACCATAGCCAATTTTGACATTGTCTAACGACAGTACATCGTTACCGCTTGGTCGGTCAATTGAGAAGGAGAAGTTCGCGGATTTCTCGTCGCCATCAGGAGATTCCATCCAGTCTCTCCGCTCTAGTTGCTTACGTCGGCTCTTCGCCATTTTGGAAGTGGACGCACGCGCAATATTTTTCTGAATGAATTCCTCCAACTTGGCCCGTTCATCCTTTTCTTGAACGAATAACTTCTGATCACGTTCATAGTTCTTCGCTTTCTCATCTAAGTATGAGCTGTAATTACCGCTGTACCTTGTGACTTTCCGTCGAGATACTTCATATACAGTGGTAACTACTTTATCGAGGAAGTATCGGTCATGTGAAACGATTAGAATCGCACCTTCGTAACCCGACAAATACCGTTCGAGCCAGTTCAGTGTTTCGATGTCCAAGTGATTCGTCGGTTCATCGAGTATTAACAAGTCTGGCTTACTCAGAAGCATCCTGGCAAGCGCTAAACGAGTCTTTTGACCGCCTGACAGTAAGTGCACGGGCTTCTCGAAATCATCCGGGTAAAACCGCATGCCATGAAGCACGGAACGAGCATCGGCTTCAAACTGATAGCCTCCTGCCTCCTTAAAATCAATTTGAAGTTCATCGTATTCCGTCATGATGCGAGTATAGCGACTCGCATCTTCAAGAACCGCAGGATTCGACATTTCATGCTCTAGCGCGCGCAGCCGACTTTCCTTTTCACGAAGTGGTGCGAATACCGTCATCACTTCATCCCAAATCGTTAATTCTGAATCCAGCCCACTGTGCTGCTCGAGATAGCCCATGCGTACATCTTTGGGAATGATGATATCTCCTTCATCCGCGGATATTTCACCTGCAATAATTTTCAATAAAGTCGATTTTCCAGCACCATTTCGTCCAACTAATGCGACGCGATCTCGATGCTGTACTTCGAGACGGACGTTTTCTAGTAGATCCGTGCCGGAAAAAGACTTGGTCAGTCCATTTACTTGTAAAATAATCAAGCCCCACACCTCTATTCTTTATCAGTTTAATGGAATGGAGCGTCCCATGCAATAATCGGCTTTACAATAAACCCGTTGTGCTGTACGATAAAAGCGGCTGTACCCTTGTTTAGGGGTTGGTCATTGAAGTGACGATGGAGGTAGGGCACAGCTGTGAGTAAACCTAGAATTCCGCAGGCAACATCAAAACGATTGCCTCTATATTATAGATTTTTACGAAATTATGCAGATAAAGGTGTACAACGCATATCCTCAGGTGAATTAAGTGAAGCGATGAAGATTGATGCGGCAACGATTCGCAGAGATTTCTCGCATTTTGGGGCACTTGGACGCAAAGGATATGGCTATGACGTAGATTCCTTGCTGCAATTCTTCCGCGAAACACTTGATCAAGACGAAGAAACCAAAGTGGCATTAATCGGGGTAGGTAGTCTCGGTAACGCTTTTTTGAAATACAATTTCCAAAAGATCCACAATACGAAAATTGTCGTGGCATTCGATCCGAAAGCGCCGCATGAAGGCGAACTAAAGAACGAGATTCTTATTTATCCACCTGATCGTCTTGAAGAGAAAATTAATGAACTAGGCATTGAAATGGTCATTTTGACTGTGCCATCACGTGTTGCACAGGAATTGACGGATCGTCTCGCTACAACGTCTGTGAAAGGGATATTGAACTTTACCCCTGAACGGCTGGCGGTACCAGACACAATCCGTATTCAGACAATCGATTTGTCCGTTGAGTTGCAAACATTGATTTATCTTATCAAAACGGACGTAAAAGATTCACAAATTAGGTGACACTGCAATAGTAAAATTATAGGTTTTCATGTAGAATAGACATATTATGAGGAGGTGGCCAACATGGCTCCAGGTATCGGAAGTTTACTGATTATCGCTGTGATCGCGTTACTTATATTTGGTCCTAAGAAATTACCTGAAATTGGTAAAGCATTTGGTTCTTCATTGCGTGAGTTTAAAAACGCAACAAAAGGCCTTACAGATGACGAGGACGACGTAAAAAAGGTTGAAGACAAGAAAGAAGAAGTGCGCTGAGTTAGGGTGTTATTCTGATGGCAGATAAAGACTTAACAATCATTGAGCATATAGATGAAGTGCGAAAACGGCTGATGGTAATTGTCGTTTTCTTTATTGTTGGGGCAATTGGCAGTTTCTTCTTAGCGAAGCCTCTGATCAATTTTATCCAATACGATACACCTGCTGAACAAATTACACTGAATGCATTTAACGTGATAGATCCAGTCGTGATCTATTTGAAAGTTATAGTATTCCTAGCAATTGTCATTATTTCACCGGTTATCATGTATCAATTTTGGGCCTTTATTTCACCTGGACTTCGTGAGCTTGAACGTAAGGTCACATTGTCGTATATCCCGTTTGCTTTTCTCTTATTTCTAGTAGGGATTAGTTTCTCGTATTTCATATTGTTACCATATGTCATGAAATTCATGATTAATCTGTCAGGTCAATTGAACATTGAGCAGACAATTGGTATCAATGAGTATTTCTCTTTTTTATTCTCACTATTATTGCCGTTCGGTTTTGTCTTTCAGTTACCGATCGTCATTTTATTTTTATCGCGTCTCGGCGTGTTGCAACCTAAAGTACTCGTTAAGATACGGAAAGTCGCGTATTTTGTCTTGTTCGTAATTGCGGCGTTCATTACACCACCGGATATCGTATCGCATTTATTCACTTCAGTTCCGCTGTTCATCCTGTATGAGATCAGTATCGTGATTTCACGTCTAGGCTATCGGAAGTTCGAGAAATCTGAACGTCTACGCCAGATGGAAGAAGTCAAAGCAGAGCAACAGCGTCAGATTGATGAAGTGATGAATAAAACGGATGATAAGTAAACATAAAAGATCTTCTTGCAAATGCAGGAGGATCTTTTATGTTTACGGGACCACAGTCAAATATGGGTTCATTTACCAATGCCTCTATGGTAAACTATCTAAGAATAGAATGAGTAGGGGGACATGAATACAAGTGAATAGAAAAAAGACTCCAACTAGATGGAGCAAGTGGTTACTAGGTGCATTATTGCTTATGGCGAGTGTTACGACTCCTATTATAGAAGGTCAAGTAGCTGCGGCTCAGCAGTCCTATAAAGGGTTAGAAACAGGCATTAATCAAGTTATCTCAAGTCAGCGTATGCGGGGGACACGAAGCAGTGTCGTCGTACGTGATGCGGATACTAATCACGTGATCTATCAATATCGTGGCAATCAAGGTATTACACCCGCTTCGAACGTCAAAGTTCTAACCAGTACATCAGCCCTTGAAGTGCTGGGGAAAGATTATACTTTCGATACAGATGTCTTAACGAACGGTACAGTGAAAAACGGTATTCTCGACGGTCATCTCTATTTGCGTGGGACAGGTGATCCGACATTACTTGAAGCCGACTTATTACGTTTGGCCCGGCAAATCCGTGAATCAGGTATCCGTTCCGTTACAGGACATATCGTGGCGGACGATACATGGTTTGATACACAGCGTCTATCACCAGGTATTCATAAGGCAGACGAGACGTATTACTACGCAGCGCAAGTTTCGGCACTGACGATCTCACCGAATAAAGACTACGATGCAGGTACGACAATCGTTGAAGCGAAGCCGACACGAAACGGAAAAGCAGGAGCTGTCACATTGACTCCTCACACGGATATCGTTAAAGTCGTCAATCGCACACGTACCGTTCCAAAAAATCAACACAATACTGTGACGATGAAACGTCAGCAAGGAACGAATACGATTATCGTTTCAGGAAACGTACCACTCAACTCAAACGGCAAGCGCCAATGGGTAACGGTATCGAATCCGACAGCCTATACAGCGGACGTCTTCAAACGCGCACTGGCTAAAGAAGGTATCAAGCTTCAACCAAATGCTCGTGTAACACGTGGAAAAACTCCCGCGAATGCAGAGTTACTTGCAAAAAAAGAATCGATGTCATTGTACTATTTAATGATGCCATTCATGAAGTACAGCAATAACTCCCACGCAGAAGTCTTGGCAAAGTCTATGGGGCGCGCAGTATATAATGAAGGAAGTTGGAATGCGGGCTTGCGTGTTGTGAGGGAAACGTTAGAAAAAAACGGCATTAGCACAAAAGGTGTTTATTTAGAGGATGGTTCAGGTATGTCCCATAAGAATAAAGTCCCTTCAGAGAAAATTGCGGAAGTGCTGTATGCAGCCCAATCTAAAGATTGGTATCCTGCATTTGAGCGTTCGTTGCCAATCGCAGGTGTAAATGATCGTATGCTAGGTGGAACGTTGCGCAACCGTTTGACAAGTCCTATTGTCAGAGGCAAAGTGCAGGCGAAGACCGGTTCGCTCAACGGTACGGATTCGTTGTCGGGCTACGTGAAGACGAAGAGCGGACAAGAGCTGATCTTCAGTATCCTGACAGAGAACGTGAAAGGAACAGCGAAGCCTGATATTGATAAAATGGTACAGGTAATAGCTGCGCAGTAAGAAGTAGGAGGTTTGTGGTTCGGAGATTGGAGTTCCAGCAGGGGGCGTTGATCAACGGTACTCTCACGCTTACCGAACTTTATATATATCCACATTAAAAAATCTCCCCATTCACGGGGAGATTTTTTCTATTGCAGGAATAATACGATACTCTGCTGCATATCTTGTAATTGTTGCAGTTTATCCGCATTCCATTGCACGACAGTGACGAAACTGTTCATGAGGAAATGGGCAATCATCGGGGTCAGTAGACGCTTAGTCTTGTAATAGACGAAGGCAAACGCGAGACCTGGCATTAAGTACATCAGCAAGTGTTGCAACTCGCCATGCACGGCTGCAAATACGATGGCGCTGACAATCGCAGCGACCCAAAAGTTCGTTTTTGTGTACAAGCCACCGAAGATAATCCGGCGGAAGACGACTTCTTCGAGGAACGGTGCAAATAACACCATAGCGAAAATAATAATAGGTGCGGTTTTCGAAATATTCGACAATAATTCCGTATTTTCGGAGCCAGCGGTGACACCGAACACGGACTCAATCGCGGCACCTATAATTTGTCCAGCCATGGCGAGGAAGAAACCAAGTACTCCCCATAGAAGAACGCTTCCGAATCCGACAGGCTTACCTTTAAATGCAGGTAAGAACTTCTTATTTTGTAACAGGATCACAGCAATGATCAGTGCAGCGATACCTTGCGTGATGAATAACGTCCAGGCGAAACCTTGTGATACGGCATCTGCTTTAGACAAGTCTTTGCCAGTGAAGTAAATAATTAATTCAGGGGCAAGAAAAATGCTGGTAATCTGGAGCAACACATACGACATGAAGATCATCAGAGCAACAACCCAGTTTTTCACGGTGCACAACCTTTCTTTCATACATGTTGATTAGTTTAACGCGAATAAAGACGTTTGGCAAAAGAAGAAATTGTCGAACACTTTTACTTGCAATTATGTGTGAAATTCATTAATATTAGAGTTGTGTTAGCACTCATCATAAGTGAGTGCTAAGAAAAATAAAAATTACACATTATCTCGAGGAGGTTGTTTCATTTGTTGAAACCACTAGGTGACCGTATCATTATCGAATTAATCGAAGCAGAAGAAAAAACATCGAGCGGCATTGTTCTACCGGACTCTGCGAAAGAAAAGCCACAAGAAGGAAAAGTAATCGCTGCTGGTACAGGCCGTGTTCTTGAGAACGGACAGCGCGTCGAACTAGAAGTATCTGAAGGCGACCGCATCATCTTCTCTAAATACGCAGGCACTGAAGTGAAGTATGAAGGTACTGAATACTTAATCCTTCGTGAAAGCGACATTCTTGCAATTATTGGATAATTAATAAAAAAGTACATGTAGTAGAAAAATAGAAAATTCTGGAGGGTATCAAATACAATGGCTAAAGAACTTAAATTTAACGAAGAAGCACGTTCCGCAATGCTCCGCGGTGTAGATACACTAGCAGACGCTGTAAAAGTAACACTTGGGCCAAAAGGTCGTAACGTTGTGCTTGAGCGCAAATTCGGTTCACCACTCATCACAAACGATGGTGTAACGATCGCAAAAGAAATCGAGCTAGAAAATGCATTCGAAAACATGGGCGCAAAGCTTGTAGCAGAAGTTGCATCCAAGACGAATGACATCGCAGGTGACGGAACAACAACAGCAACTGTACTTGCACAAGCCATGATTCGTGAAGGCTTAAAGAACGTAACGGCTGGCGCAAACCCAGTCGGTATCCGTAAAGGAATCGAAAAAGCGGTAATCGCAGCGGTAGAAGGTCTTCAAAGCGTTTCCGATGAAATCGAAAGCAGACAAGAAATTGCACAAGTTGCAGCAATCTCTTCTGGTGACGAAGAAGTCGGTGAGTTGATTTCACAAGCAATGGAGCGCGTAGGTAATGATGGTGTCATCACAATCGAAGAATCTAAAGGCTTCATAACAGAGCTTGATGTAGTAGAAGGTATGCAATTCGACCGTGGCTACGCATCTGCGTATATGGCAACAGACACAGACAAAATGGAAGCGGTACTTGATAATCCATATGTCTTGATTACAGATAAGAAGATCAACAATATTCAGGAAATCCTTCCAGTGCTTGAACAAGTCGTTCAACAAGGTAAACCATTGTTGATTATCGCAGAAGACGTTGAAGGTGAAGCTCTTGCTACACTAGTTGTCAACAAACTTCGCGGTACATTCAACGCAGTAGCAGTTAAAGCGCCTGGCTTCGGTGATCGCCGTAAAGCTATGCTTGAAGACATCGCAATCCTAACAGGTGGACAGGTGATCACAGAAGATCTAGGACTTGACCTAAAATCTGCTGACCTTACTTCACTTGGACGCGCTGCGAAAATCGTAGTAACAAAAGATAATACAACAATTGTAGAAGGTAGCGGTGACGCAGGTTCAATCGAATCACGTGTAGGCCAAATCCGTTCACAGTTGGAAGAAACAACTTCTGAATTCGACAAAGAGAAATTGCAAGAACGTCTAGCTAAACTTGCTGGCGGCGTAGCAGTTATCAAAGTCGGAGCTGCAACTGAAACAGAGTTGAAAGAGCGCAAACTTCGTATCGAAGACGCATTGAACTCCACGCGTGCAGCAGTAGAAGAAGGAATTGTATCTGGTGGCGGTACTGCACTAGTTAACGTTTATAAGCAAGTAGAAGCATTACTTGAAGATACGGAAGGCGATGTATCTACTGGTATTAAGATTGTACTTCGTGCACTTGAAGAACCAGTACGTCAAATCGCAACTAACGCGGGCCTTGAAGGTTCTATCGTTGTAGACCGCTTGAAGCGCGAAGAAGTCGGCATTGGTTTTAACGCAGCAGAAGGCACGTGGGTTAACATGGTAGAAGCAGGTATCGTGGATCCAACGAAAGTAACTCGTTCTGCACTACAAAATGCAGCATCTGTAGCGGCTATGTTCTTGACTACTGAAGCTGTAGTGGCAGACCTACCAGAACCAGCAGGTGGCGGTGGAATGCCTGATATGGGCGGTATGGGTGGAATGGGCGGCATGATGTAAGTCAAGCTGTTCTAATTAAAGGCGTCAACTCCTAACGTTTTAGGAGTTGACGCTTTTTTGCTTACGAAATATCAGATTACTGAAGCAAAGATGGTTTTTATAGAAAATATCATTTTTTGTAAACTTGAGCGAGTAATAGCTAAAAACAAAGTATGATCATGAAGGTACCTATCGTGCTATTTTATAGCATAAAACTTAATTAACATATCAAAATAAAGAATCAATTGCGGACATAACCACATTGAATTCCGTTCCTCTGCAGCTGATTACAATAAGAGTAAAGCCGTCAAAATTGCACACCAGATGTACTAATTGGAAGAGAAGTAAAACCTAATACTTGCAGCGTAAGCACGCTTTATCAACGGCATGTTCTATTAAGATGCCTTTCCCAGGAAGGATGAATGAAAACCAAGCAGTCATCAAGAAAGAAGGGGAAAGTGGGCTTTTAAATGCAGCATTCTTGGTCGTGTTAATGAACATTCGAACTGCCAAAGAATTTGGATATTAAGGAGGAGATACAATCGTACAACGCCTCATTAGAACATAACCATTACGCTAGTTAAGCGCATATGCAAGTGTAGTATTACTATCAAATCTGCATCCATAGATGTTTTGATTTAAAGGCTATGGGTATATGATAGAGTGTGCAGGAAGTTGAACGCACAAAAATATATAGAGGAGGAATTAGTAATGGCTAAGAACGATCAAAACGAACGAAATCAAAACGATGGCAGTATGACCGTGGAAGAGGCAGGACGTAAAGGCGGCGAGGCTACCTCCAGAA
>NZ_PDYO01000030.1:0-12749 GCF_002743065.1 Sporosarcina sp. P16b
CCTTCAGCCACTACCTCACGATAGCCACCTTGTCTTTCGCTAACAGTTCCTACTGCCAAGCCTGTAGCGGACTTTCACCGCCGAGTATTTACCCATGCAGGGCACACCAAAAAAAGCCGATTTCACCCATAGTGGGATCAATCGGCTTTTAAAATATATATCACGCAAATAATGCGTAAGTATCTAGTGTGCATACAGCAATCTTGGACGTAATACGTCTGCCTAACTTTTCTCAGAGAGAATGAAAATACAAAGGCTAAACATTTGTGTCGAATCTCCTTTAGTGAAAATTAAAAGGTATTACGACTTTCACCTGGAAAAATGGTGACGTGAAAACTAATGAAATATATATGTATATTATATCCACTTCCAAAAGCGATAGCAAATGGATTGGATACTTAGTATAAGCATTCTGATTAACATAGCAAAGCTGATGTTTAAAAAAACTGAATTGAAGTAAAATGAATTAATTTGGTAATCTTTATTTTACAATGTTTTTGATGCATTATGATTACTGATTTTATCTGTAAGTTGATTTATCGCTCGGCAATGGCTTGTTTCCCGGAATAATTACTACCACAATATTATCGGGGTATGTGTTTTTCAATTCATATAATGGTTCTATGTGATCTAAATACACCAATTCTCTAAGATCATTGACTGGTTTATCTTTTTCATTTAAATCTAATAAAACGAAAACTCCTAATTGATCATATGAGTATACGTATGAATGAACTTGCTCCAGGTATTTATCACGTATACTGGCTTCAGTGATTTTTTGTTTTGTCTTTTTTAATTCGATTGGAAATGTATAATTATTGATTTTATAAACAATATCAATTCTGCCTCCGTCTGCAAAATTAATTTCTTCCTCCGATGAACCATATGCAATTCCTGAGTATTGAAAATGCTTAAATAAACTATCTTGAAGATCTTTTTCAGAAGCCGTAGCTCCTTTACCTTTATGCTTTTCAGTATACAAAAAGTTAAACATTTCATCTCTTCTATTTCTAACAGTTAATATTAGGTACCTTATTATCTGCTCCATTATTTGCATAAAGATATGAAGCTTTTCATTACTATAGTTTGGAACTTCTTTCTTAATAGAGCTATACAAACTATTAAAAATTTCTTCTCCTATTTGAAAACCCGTAATAAATTCGTAGTTACTTCCGTGCCTAGCCATTGTATATTCTGCTATCACTTCCAAAACATGATCTAAGTCTTGGATATCGTGGGTTGTCTTAAACCTTTTTACTAATTCAGCAACATTCCCTCCCCGAGTAACACTGTCTATTTTCACACAAGCTTCAATAATTGAATCATTGTCCTTTTTTTTTTCGTCTTTTTTTATTATTTCTAAAAGGTAGCTTAAAAAATTGCTTAATGATTTATCATCAGAATAACTGGAAATTATAGTGTTTATTCTTATCTCGTAATACGGAAAGTTTTTAAAATATAAATTTTCGAGTATATTTTCATTTACTTGTGATTGTAATCTAGAAAGTAAAGTTTGTTGGAATCCACTGCCAGAAAGAGAGACATTCAAAAGCTCGTAGTGGTATTCTGATAATTTCTTAAATTCATTGAAAAAGTCTATCCACAGATTGTGATTATTTGTTGATTCATATATACTTTTCAAGTTGTAAAATACTTTATTTAACTTATATTCAATAGCGAGCAGGTTTTGATTATAGTGATATGCAGATCTAACAGATAGAAGATTAAATATATTTTCAAAAGAATTATCCATTTCTTTTTCATTTGTTGTGAAAAAGGATTCAATAAACTTACTAACATTATAAAAATAATCTGCGTCCGTTCTATTTTCGATTTGTGTTCTTGCATAGTTGAATAACGTAGAACTTCTATTTAACATATCAATAAATTCTGCTTTATCATCAGAAGTATTACACTCCAAAAACTTCAATAAACCCAATCTGTAATAAGCCTCCGAAGAAACCTCAGGATTCTGATGTTCTATACAACTTTCTAACTTTTCACTTACGCACTGATCATCGAAGAACATGGTTAAATATCTTAACGAAGTTATTAATACAAATGGATCTTCTTCATTTTCAATATCTAATAACATGTCGAGAGTAGAGCCTCTTCTCACTTTATTGATAATGGTTAAAAAAACAAGTGCCTCAATAGTAAGGGTCTTTATATATGCATTATTTTCGTTTTCAAGAACCTTTCTAAAAAATCGCTTTAATTCTCTTTCTGAAATATGTTCAATATTATCCCGTTCAGTAATCCAATCTTCCATAAAAACAATTTTGTCAGTTGCTTCTTTGTCGAAGAATTTTTCGTATAAAGTTCCCATCTATTTCACCCTATTTTAAATTTAAAATACGCTTACTCCCGTTTCTCTTGAATCAACTTTTTCAGCTATACTTGCATTCTTTAATGGCTCTAAAGCTGTCCCGATTATTATTTGCAAATCATCACCATAGTTTTTTTCAATTTCCTTAAATAGTGATGATAGCCCCTCCAAATCTTTACTTATTACCTCCTCCTTCCCTGGGGAATCAATAATAAGGAGCCTAGGATGTCGACCAACGGAGAATACAATATCTAATTGAATTAAGCTAATGAAAAAAGCTATCTTGGCTCGCAACTGTTCCCCTTCATTTAATTCGCCGAATCTAGTTAACTCACCATTCTGAAGGTATTGAATTTCCAAATTGTCCGTGATTACAACGTCTGTGACGCTAACTAATCCAAATGTATGAATTTGTTTTAGTATTAAGGATTTCAAGCTTGATAGTATACTATCACTTTCCTTAATTCTAATAACATTTAGTTCTTTAATTGCAGAGTCCAAAACATCGATTTTATCATATAGCTTCTCCGTTGAAGAATCTTCATTCTGTGAATCTAATCGGCTGAGTCGATATTCTAATTCTATTTTTTTTTCAATAAGGTTTGATAAGGAATCGATATCTTCTTCAGTAAATTCAATTAAGCTAAGCGACTCTTCAATTTCTAGTAATTCACTTTTTTGTAATGCCGCCTCTTTTTCTTTTAATATAATTTCTTGATTTAGTACTTCATATCCTACTTTCAATTTCTTCTGTTGCTCGACTAACTCTGTTAACTTTGACTCCAAAACTTCTTTTTGATTTTGATTGGTTTCTGATAAGTTATTTTCACAAAGCATACATTTGTGTTCAATCTTTTCAACAGATTTTCTTTCTGGTACGATTTTTTGTTCGCATCGTGGGCATGCTTTCACTTCCAAATTACTAAAAAACATACCAAAGCTTAATTCTTCTTCCAATCTATTTATTTGTTTAATAAATTGGTTAATTTGTATTTCCATTTCTTTTTCGTGTGACTTCAGATTTCTTAAATCCTCTTCTGCTTCCTTAATCAGTTCCGCTTGATCATTGTATTGTTCTAAGTTAAAACTTTTCAGGAAAGTACTTTTTTGCTTTTGTTTCAGGAAATTGATTTCTTCATTTACTTTATACAGTTCACTTTCGACATTCGAATCATTAAATGAATTGTCTTGCGAAATCGAAAGGAAATTTTGTTTCTTCAAGTTGTTTGATAAATGTTCTTTGTAGTGGTTTAAAGAATTAATTGCGGAAGTTAGTTGAAGGCCAAGTAACATTTCCATTATTTTTTTCTCTTGCCCGCCAAAATCCTGATTTAAAAACAGAACATTGTAATCCTTTGATTCAAGGTAGATAGACTTGTAGTAGGTCTTCCAAGTAGTTTGATTTTCTACTAAGTCTATTTTTCTTTTATCGCTACTTGTCCATTTCAAACCATAGTAAGAAAGCTCTTTAAAGAAAAAGTCTTCCATAGACTCTTTAAAATATTTATCAGTATTGGCCTCAAATTGGATTAAATGTGGCTCAAATGTTTTTTTCTGTTCCCTGTAGGTTAATAGCTTCTTCAAATTTACTCTATAAAGACCACTAGAAGTTCTTTTTCCTAGTAGATTGATATAAACCGTGTAGGAAACATTTCCAATATTAAACTCAAGAAAAATTTCATGTAACCAACTTAACACATCTTTTTTTATAGAGTTCTTTTCACCTGTGAGAGCAAACTTGATCACCTTGAAAAGTGAAGATTTCCCTTTACTGTTATCGGCGAACAAAACATTAACACCACTATCAAATATTTTTTGATAATTTATTTTTTCACCTGTATTTTTTTGCCCCATAATTTTCATTTGATTTATTACTAGTCTTTTTCCAAGAGAGAGTGGGCTATCCTTTTCATAGTCATCTAAAACAACTATTTTTTCAATTTCTTGATATGTTAATTTATCGCCATGTATATTATGTAAATGAGAAACAAAATCATCAAAATTAAACATTAAAGTTCCTCCTCAAATAACTGGAAATATTTCTCCTTAACTTCCTGCTGAATCCCTTTGATATATTGATTTATTGGTGTAGTTCTATATTGATCGTATTCATACTGCTTTATTTTTAATTCCGTTCCTGATAAGTTTCCAAAATATTTTTTTATTAACAACAATCTTTCTTCGTACCACTTTGCTTGTTGTATATTCGGCAATATTTCTTTTTCAACTTTGTTTATTCCAAAACCACTCAAAAAATATAATTTATCGAAAACTTTTCCGGTCACACTTCTTCTACTTTCAAATTTAACAAAGCCAACCGTTACTAAAAATAATATTATATGATCAATTTCTTCGTATGCCCCAAAGAAATATCTTAACATATCTTCGCGTCTTAACTCCGGTTCATTTGAATTAAATATCGATTTTACATGTCGTTGAATTTGATCTTTACAATATCCCTTTTCTCCCACTAAATTTAGCAATTCATATGCTAAATAATCAGGATATCTAATTAGAAAATCTATTTTTTGTATTTTCACTTCGCTCTTAAACACTTTTAAATATTCCGGGTAAAGTTTAGATGTTCCTTCGATTTCATCAGATAAGAAATAAAAAATCAATAATATTCTTAATTTCTCCCTATAATAACCTCTTTCTTCCATGTTATAGCCACCTCGAATTAAGTTAATATCTTCATCTTATCATAATTCGGACTATTAACATATTAGTTATACTAATCCACCTGTGTAATTTGCCCTTAAATAACTTTTCATTACCATTCCTTTATGCTCATCTTTTTGATTAGCATCTTTATTTTTTAGGTAGATTGTACCCTTAATATAGGGGTTGATTGAAACACATTTAGTTATATTTTGTTTAAGTCAAAGCTTTTAGTATCCGTTAAAAATAATTACCTTCTACACATGAACCAGGTATTTACAATCTAAAGTAGAGATAAATTCTCTCTCACTGTTTTGATAACTGAAATAACCCAGCATCATTCCTTCAATGGATATTCAGAGTACTCAATCACTGTCTAGTTCCATATTCATCGATATTTTTCCTTCAGTAACAAACTCGCCCGACTCATCCAGGAAATAGAACAGCTTTCGAAGGTCTCCAATACTCTCTCGTAAATCCACATCTATGGCCACCCTTACCTTTAGTTTTTTTGCATTTACCTTTATCAGTTGCAAGTGCCTTATAGATTCTGTAATAATGATAAGACGCTCGTTGAAGTGTTTACCGCCCCATTTCAAATACATAAGCAAATCATTTACATCACCTCGTACCACATACACATAGATTGGCTTTCCATGAAATTGAATTGCACCACTGAATGGTTCTTGTGTCGGCAAAACTTTTGATTCAGGAAAATGTTGAAACAGTTGGAAAAACAGAAGACGTTTCAAAACATCCTCTATTTTGTATTTGATCCAGTAGTTACTTTCATAACAGTCATTCAGCCCAGCAATGACTGCTCCATTTATTCCTAGTGAGTAAATCGGTACGATTTTTTTCTCTCTATGGATTTCATGCCGTACTATTTTCTTTTCCGCTGCCATTTGTTTTAATCGTTTCTTATCCAAAGAAAATAATCGGAAGAGTTGCGCTCCCCCAATTACCCCTACTGCTGCTAATGCCTCCAATGCTTTCCGCTCTTTCAGTGATTCTCCGTTGACAAAATCTGAACGTTTTATGTTTGATGGTATTCGTGTCCAATGCAAGCTCCATTCATGAGATAAAGAAAATGGACTGGTTGACATGAATTTCTCCTCCTTATATTAGAAATAAGGGGTCCAGATCATTTTAACCTGACCCCTCGATGTTTTTACAGCACACGGGTAATACGGGTGCGAATCTGTTCTTTTGCTGCATCAGTTTCTAACACACGGACCAATACCCGGTCACCTCTTTTGACATTTTGGAACTTCAAATGACGGGCCAATGAATCGACTCCGGCTTCTAAATTGACGAATACACCGTATTCACGCACACCGGAAACGGTCCCGACATATTCATTACCAGATGAGTATCGACCAATCGAACGCAACCACGGGTTCTCTTGTGTCGCCTTTGCACTTACAACAACTTTCTTCTCCTCTTTATCAATCTCCAAAACTTTAACTTTCAGGTGATCTCCTTGCTTGACCTCTTCCGTTAAATCGTCAATCCAACCGTACTTAATTTCTTCAAGTGGAAGTTTCACTTCAATTCCACCGATATCAGCGCGTACAAGCGATGGGCTTACACTGCGAACAACGGCAATGATTTCATCATCAACCTCAATTTTCTTTAGAGTAATGGATGCCATATGTTCCAACGCAGCAATACGTGATCCAGTGAACACTTCTGCTTCACGGTCATAGTTCAGAACTTTAAACGCAACAGACTGGCCTGTCATGGCTCGGAGCTGGCGTAAGTTGGCAGCACCCGTAAACTCCAATGGGATAAACCCACGGATGTTACCAAGTGTTACCACAGCGCAAGGTTTATCAAGCAGCGTTTCAATTCCAGTCATCGAAGCCTGTAGAATCGAATTATTTTGGTAAGCGCCGTAAACTTTTTTCCAATCATTATTAAACTCATTTTCCACCTGTACTTTCGATGGGTCAAAACCCTCGATTAGAACTTGCAAGTTGTTTTCTGTCATTTTATATTCTCTCCATTTCAATAGTTTATTTTTGTGTGAAATTAAAACCCGTTTCATTTTGCATTCTGGTTGAATTATCCTTTGCGATTAAAATTGGCAATAAAAATAACACCACTCATTAATCGTCTAGTTCCGATTAGCGAACGATGTCACGCATTTATTAGAACTAGAATTAGAATTAAAACTAATCCCAAAATCCATCATTAGACTTGACTACATTGCTCGTTTCCTTCTTTCTAGGATTTGAATTCGGTTGAACAATACCCTTCTCTTCATTGGAAGGAACGGTAACAACTGCTGGCTTATCCGTGACAATTGTCTGATTGAAGTCATGTTTAACTTCCTTCTTATGATTGTACGAACGCTTATCCTCTTTAGAGTTACAGGCAAGTTTTTTCTTTGTCGCAAAAAACTCCATTTCCGCTTCTGGTGCAATATCTGGGCTTTCGACAGTAGATGTTTCTAACGAATGAAGTGATTCTAGTTCAGGCTGGGTATTAGATTCAATTGGGGTAGCAGTTATTTGTTCTGTTTGTTCAGCTCCCTTCTCTATTTTTTTATTCACCCGTTCCCGAAAACGATCAAGCAGCCTATTCTTAGTGACCTCCTCAGATTTTTTACTTTTTTCCTTTTTAAAAGTTGTTTTGTCTTCCCATTCCCTAAGTTCTTTCCAATTTCGTGGAACAAAATGACCTTTTGCTAAAGCGGGTTTCTGTGGTGTACCATCTTCTAAAAGTTTATGGACAAAGTTGAATTTGGGTATGCCGTCCATTAAATCTGTTGGATCAAAACGATATTCTTCATCCTCTGTATCCCGATATGAATCTGGAAACAGCCGTGGCAACAATATTCGGTTCTTATATGTGCTTTGCCGCATGATGACTTTATCTTTACCGAATTCATCCGCAAAGTCTTGAGCATCCTGTGCGGATATGCCGCCAAAACAGATTTTGTTTCGGCAAGACGTAAGAATCGCCTGTTTCATGGCTTTTGGTCCAAGACTCCCCGATTCAATTTCGAGTTGGCCAAGTGATTGTGTCGCAAAAATACCCGCAACCCGGTATTCGGCAGCGAGTGACAAGAATATCTCTACATCTGGATTAATGTAACGGCTGTATTCATCCACAATCAAAAAATGAGGAATACGTGTATCTTCCGTTCCTGGTCTCCTAAACGTTCCGTTTTGCAGATGCATGATAATAAATTGGCCGAAGGCATCCCCGGCTTTTCTTAGCCTACCTAGTGCCGTGTTAACTGCGAGGACACCGCCTGTTTCCAAGTGTTCATCAATATTCACATCACTCTTACCGGTCATAATTGTTCGCAGGGCCTCGTTACTAACAATGTTTTCTAATTGTGCTCTTAACCCAATTACGAATTGCTGATATTTCTCACGCATACTTCCAAGTAGTTCCGCCTCAAAGAAATGGACTAAATCTGTCATCCCGTCACGACGCTTTAACTCTGTAACCTTTTGTTCCAATACATTTTGATCACGCAGCGTGTTCATTACATCGACGATATCCATGTTGTTGCCATGCAATTCTTTAAGCAGCTTAGTGACATTTCGTGCTGATAGTTCCTGTACGGTGGCGAAGAACGCATCCTGCTTCCCAAACAATCCTTTTAATACAACGACCGTTGCTTCCGCTACTGTATCCGTGTCACCCTCCATTGGATTGAATCGTGCTGAATCTGGTTTATCGGGATCAACGTGAGTACACGGGATATCCATTTCTTCACACATTTCAGCAACCATTGCCGCCACATCGCCTTTTGGCTCCACAACAGATATACCTAAGGGGATACCTCGTTTCTTTTGCAATAGCAATTGGTATATCATCGGTTTCAATATCGTCGCTGTCTTACCACAACGTGTAGGTCCAACAGCAAGCATATGTGTGAAACAGTCGCTTCCTTGCCATACGATTGGCATTCCCATCTACCTCAACTCCTTTCACTATCATTTCTTTATCCAATCCCACTTACCGAAGTGCTCATGTATCGGATCCAATTTAAATGGAGCACGATTATCTTCTTGAAAGCTGAACAACGTCTGAATGGTTCTTGAAATTTTATATCTGAGTAATTCCAGATGTTCTTTGTTCTGTTTTCTAATCAACAATTGATTTGATTGTTCACCTTCCTCCCATAATAATTCTGGTAGCGCATTGGCATTTTGGGATATACGTTTCGCCCAAAATTGCATATCCTTTTTATAGTTACGAGTATCCATTATCCTCAACAGTAGAAGTGATGTCTCAAGGACAAGAAATCCCAACTCGATTAATTCAGGTGGACTTTGCTTCGCTACATGGACTTCGACTTCCGGGTAGATATACAGCTTATTACTATAGATTATAGACTTGAATAACACTTTGTGGTTTCCCCCTTCCGTAAAAAAACAATAAAAATAACACGCTTCATTCAATTGCTGAACGAAACGTGTTTTGTATAGTAAAACGTATATATTTTATCCTCTGAAAAGACATTAATATTGTTTAAAAACCTTATCTATCTGCCGCAAACGCACCTATTACTTATATAGAAGTCGCAGTCTTTCGTCAACTTTCTTTAGCTTGACATCGAGTGAGGGTTAGTTGCCTATATACAATCACTTGTGAACATGAGTACTTTTACTTTCACCCCGTAAATTCTCCAACAACGATATCTTTCACATAAGAAAGTAGTTTCATAAAATATGCAGCATTAAATTAAATCTCCGAAATTCAAAATTTCCAAATCGTTTTCTGAATTATAATACTTCTTCCCATTAAATGTATCCCCATAAGGAATTTCACTGACAAATTGATAAGAATACGATTCCGATACATCGCCTTTAACTTCATAATTAGTCGAGTGGTAAATCTTTCCGAACTTTCCAAATGAAAGAAAGATAACCTCTTTGGCTCCGGCAGCGAAAAGCAAATGCTTCGCTGATTCAGCCGAGTATCCATTAGTAATGTAGTCATCAATAATGCATATCACTTTGCCTTTAATTTTATCAATTAATTTTGGATTTACGATTAAAGTATCGAAATCTTTATCGCTTTTATAAGTCAATCGTAATCTACCACTGCTATGTTTAGCTCTCATTGGCATGTGTCTAATCAATATTTCCGGTCCAGTTCTGGGCCCACCATTTATAAGTACTCTAAGGGCTTCTTTTAAAAAAGAAACAGATGTAACTGTATTATCAGGGTTTGATGAAGGGAAAGTTCCCCAATAATCAACCCTATCAAAATAAGGATTTGTTGTTACTTCGTTAATCAAATGGAATAATAGAAGAAGTAAGATTCTTTGATCCCTTGAGGATCTATCACCTTTTAAATTTGTTTCAAAAATTTGTTTCACTCTAGCTTCTTCTTCAGGTCTGTAATAGGTATTTGCATTGTTTAAACTGATAACACTGAAATTATTATCAAAAAACATTTGAAAATAATTTTCTTTATGAATTTCAAATGCCTTTAAACAATCGACAACATTTTGAAATTCAATGATTGGCAAACCATATTTTTTCACTTTATCAGAAATGACAACTCTGCCATTACTCATTGACTCTGGATTAAATATTGGTATTTTGCAGTGGAAGGAAAAAATTGCATCATCTTCAACAATACCTATAAAGCCAAAAATCGCACCTTTCTCTTTTAATTCCTTGATTTTATTTTTAGTTTGAGCACTTCGATTGACAAATTTCATTTTACTTTCATACTCTTTAGGTATTTTATTTTTTATTATATTAATTGTTCCTTGTCTAGCTACAATTGCTAATAGTACATCTTCATCATCAAACAAATCTGCAAATTTCAAGTTCTCTTCAATCAATTTATTGTCTTCAGTAAAAAAAACTAATTTTGATATAAAAACCATTTTGTTTTTTTTAGTCATTTAGCATTTCGCCACCAAATCCATAAATTTTATTGTTAATTAATTCGTCTTCCTGGTCCACAAATAAAATCTTCTTACCAGCCTCACTCGCATTTCTAATTGTATTCATAGTTCCACTTTTTAAATTCGTTTCTGTAACTACTACTATATCGCTGATATTTGCTACATATTGATTTCTATCTAAAAAACTAGATTTATAAGTATTTTCTTTTGGACCAATGGATGTTAACAACAAACCTTTGTTTAATATTGTTTTTGCTAACTCATGGTTTTCCTTCGGGTAAATTTTTTTGAAATTTGTAGGTAATACGGCAATCGTCTTGCCTTTATGAGCAATAGCTGTCTCATGTGAAATCGTATCAATACCTTCAGCTAATCCACTAACAATAACATAATCTTCTACAACAAATTTTTGGGTTAACTTCTTAGTGATTTCTATTGCTTTTTGGGATGGATGACGAGTACCTACGATTGCCACTCTTTTCTTGTTAACTTCTAAAAGTGAAATATCTCCTTTTGAATACATAAAAAGTGGCATTATTTTTTCAGGCATTAGAACTGTCATCTCATTCACATCATACTTAAAATATATTTTACTTATACTACCTCTTAAAAAGTCATCTTCTTTAAATAGGTCACTTTTAAAATTTCTGTATTTCAAGTAATTTTCGGCTAACTTTCTATCTTTATCAGTAAATTTACTTTCCAATTCGGGATATATTTTGTATCCACTATTAAAAATAATTTTTATAGGATCTATTCCTAAAAGAAAAACATCTTGTAAAAGGGTATTATTAAAGCCGAACTGTTTTAAGAAAAACAATTCACTTCTTACATTCTCCACCATAGCGTAACCCCTTCTTTATAATCAACTATACCTCTAAAAAATAGATATCGAAAATTTTTTGTACAAATGAATCATTATAAAAATAAAACCATTTCCCCTCGTACTTCATTCAGAGGAATGCTATTTCCAGGTTATGGTCCATTTATTGTATTAGAAATAAACATTAATTAAATCCACGAGACATTAATTTAATTGTCACTTAATACTAGGTGTTTGTCAATTTTCCTCATTATCAGTAGATGCTCCCAATATGATTCTTACATCCCCACGTTCAATTCTCTCCTTTTCCTCGTTACGTTTTTCAAAATAGCTTTTGTTTGGCTGTTCCTCGATTCGCTGGTTCCCACGCTTTTTCTTGTAGGAGATTTCGGCACGGATGAAGACGACATTCAAATAAACAGCGACTACCACAAGCAATACCAACGTCAATTTCATCATTGTGAAATGTGATAGAAACTTTTCCATCTTCCAAGATGAATAGACAAAACTTGATAGCAGCATGACACCAAATAACGTCATTGAGAACCCCATCAACTTGTCTAATTTCTTATTTTTGTTCGGTTGAATTCTACACACTATTAAATGAATGGCAATAGCCGTCAGCCCGGACAACAAGATTAACTTTACTGATGGGATATAGACACCGTTATACATACCAGTGACCCCTAGTGCTGCAAGTATAAAACTAATCGTCACGACGATAATTTGCAATTGCATCACCCCTTCTTGATACGGGCTTGCGTAACTTCTAAATTCAACACGAAGACAAATTCATCCGCTAAAAGCTTACGCATCGTTCGATACATCCTTTTCTGGTCTTCTTCATCAAGATGGACCGCAATTTCATTGTTGAGTCCCTTTTCATGTTCAGTCAATCGCGTTATCGCTAGTAGCTCCCTCTTGGAAATACGATAGTGACAAGGTTTATCGCGTTCTAAGTATGACCAAAAATTTTTTTCTGCATGTATCCGCAGTATGCGTTCCTTAAAATACATGACTTTACTTATTCTGGAAGTACAGGGAAACGC
>NZ_PDYO01000004.1:0-222499 GCF_002743065.1 Sporosarcina sp. P16b
GTAAACAATCGTTCAGTCACATTCATCCGCCCCCACATCTTTTTATTCATTATAAACAAAAGTACCCTATAGGATAGACTTTTTTCAAAGTGTCTATCTTATAGGGTACATTTTAGAAGTCAAGGGGCTTTTATTGGTATGTAGTGTTAAGTTATCAGATTACGGATAGATGTTTGATTTTCGCCACAATTTATCCGAATAGTCAGTAATTTTTGCGAGGACGGAAAATGCACAAATAAATGAGTGGTGTAATGGAGACAAAAGATAAGAAAAACTCTCAAACCCTAACTCCTGTAGGATTCATACAATGTCAAGCGTTGTCGGATCATAGGGAAAAGTGAAGGTTTATTCGACGTTTTTAGAAAAATCATAATCTACTATGAAAAGTACACAGCGTCTTGACCTGTCCAATACAGAGGAGTACAATATACATGTTATCATATTGTACCATGAAGAGAGGTACTGGTGAATGTGAACTAGATAGAGAAACGCATCACTACAGTATAATCTCAGAAATAAGGGAGGGTAAAAGACTTGTCGAAAGAAACAGATTTTTTCTTACGCCGTCTACATTCGTTGCTTGGTGTAATTCCAGTTGGACTTTTTGTTGCCCAACACTTAGTAATTAACCATTTTGCAACGCGCGGTGAGGAAGCATTCAACACAGCATCTAATTTTATGGGGAACTTGCCGTTTGTATTTTTCCTGGAATGGTTTATTATTTACATTCCACTCATGTTCCACGCGTTTTACGGAGTGTACATAGCTTTCTCAGCGAAATACAACGTGGGCCATTACAGTACTTTCCGTAACTGGATGTTCACGCTCCAACGGTTCACGGGCGTATTCCTTGTCATCTTCATTGCATGGCATGTATACGAAACTCGTATTCAAAAAGCTCTTGGAGCCGAAGTAGACTTCAACATGATGGTCGATATTTTGTCGAATCCACTTATGCTTGTATTCTATATCCTAGGTGTTGTATCTGCTACTTTCCATTTAGCAAACGGACTTTGGTCTTTCTGTGTTACGTGGGGAATTGCACAATCACCAGAATCACAAAAGATCGTGTCTTACATCACAATCGTTATATTCTTAATACTTTCTGTAATTGGAATTCAAGCACTTCTAGCTTTTGTGTAAAAAACTAACTAACTAATGAAATTATGTATAATTGAGGAGTGACACAATAATGGCAAAAGGCAGATTGATTGTCGTCGGTGGAGGACTAGCTGGACTAATGGCTACCATCAAATCAGCGGAAGCTGGTGTACCGGTTGACTTGTTCTCGCTAGTACCAGTAAAACGTTCCCACTCCGTATGTGCCCAAGGCGGCATTAACGGTGCTGTAAATACGAAAGGTGAAGGCGACTCCGTCGACATTCACTTTGATGATACAGTTTACGGTGGGGACTTCCTAGCGAATCAAAAACCAGTACAAGCAATGACGGCAGCAGCTCCTGGAATTATCCACTTATTGGACCGTATGGGTGTTATGTTTAACCGCACGCCAGAAGGTCTATTGGATTTCCGTCGTTTCGGTGGTACACTTCACCACCGTACAGCGTATGCAGGTGCAACAACTGGACAACAGTTACTTTATGCTCTTGATGAACAAGTGCGTTCTCACGAGGTATCAGGACTTGTACAAAAATACGAGCACTGGGAATTCCTTGGAATTATTAAAGATGAAGAAGGTACGTGCCGTGGGATCAAAGCTCAAAACTTGAAGACGATGGAAATTCAAGCGTTCAAAGCGGATGCTGTCATCATGGCAACAGGCGGCCCTGGTATTATTTTCGGTAAGTCCACAAACTCTGTGATCAATACAGGTTCTGCGGCTTCCATCGTATACCAACAAGGTGCAAAATATGCAAACGGAGAATTTATTCAAATTCACCCAACAGCGATTCCAGGAGACGACAAGCTTCGTCTAATGAGTGAATCTGCACGTGGTGAAGGTGGACGAGTTTGGACGTATAAAGATGGAAAACCATGGTACTTCTTGGAAGAAAAATATCCGGACTACGGTAACCTAGTTCCACGGGATATTGCGACACGTGAAATCTTTGACGTGTGTGTAAACCAAAAACTAGGTATCAACGGTGAAAACATGGTGTACTTGGATCTGTCCCATAAGGACCCGAAAGAACTTGACATTAAACTTGGTGGAATCATCGAGATTTATGAAAAGTTCACGGGAGACGATCCACGTAAATTGCCGATGAAAATCTTCCCGGCTGTTCACTACTCAATGGGTGGACTATGGGTTGACGATCACCAGCAAACAAGCATCCCAGGCCTATTCGCAGCAGGCGAATGTGATTACTCACAGCATGGTGCAAACCGTCTAGGTGCTAACTCTTTGCTGTCTGCTATCTACGGCGGAATGGTCGCAGGACCAAACGCAATCGATTATATGAAGCATCTAAAGCGTACAGCTGATGAACTTCCTGCAACGATCTTCGAAGATGCAGTGAAAGAAGAGCAACAAAAATGGGAAGACACTCTGAAAATGGATGGCACGGAGAACGCGTACATTCTTCACAGAGAGCTTGGCGAATGGATGACTGACAACGTAACGGTTGTTCGTTTCAATGATAAATTGAAGCAGACAGACGAGAAAATTGTCGAGTTACTTGAGCGTTATGAAAATATTAATATTACGGATACACAGCAATGGTCTAACCAAGGAGCTATTTTCACACGTCAGTTGAAAAACATGCTATATCTAGCACGTGTTATCACTTTAGGTGCATTGAATCGTGATGAGAGTCGTGGCGCGCACTACAAGCCGGACTTCCCGAATCGTGACGATGAGAACTTCTTGAAAACAACAATTGCGGAATTCGATGGAGTCTCTGCACCAATTATTTCATATGAAGAGGTAGATACATCTATCATTCCTCCACGTATCCGTGATTATTCAGCGAAGAAAGGAGATTGACAAAAGTGAGCGAACAACAAACAGCAACTGCTACAAAAACTGTCGTGTTTGACATTCATCGTCAAGATACTGCCACTTCAAGCCCATATGTGGAAAGATTTGAAGTTCCATATCGCCCGAATATGAACGTAATTTCGGCTCTAATGGAAATCAGACGTAACCCAGTAAATGCCAAAGGTGAAAAAACGACGCCTATTAACTGGGATATGAACTGTTTGGAAGAAGTCTGTGGTGCATGTTCAATGGTTATAAACGGTCGCCCTCGTCAGTCATGTACTGCACTGGTTGATCAGTTAACACAACCTATTAAACTTGAGCCTATGCGTACATTCCCAGTCGTTCGTGACTTAGTTGTTGACCGTGAATTCATGTTCGATTCGTTAAAGCGTATTAAAGCATGGGTTCCGATCGATGGTACGTATGATCTTGGTGAAGGTCCCCGTATGCCTGAGCGCAAGCGTCAATGGGCATACGAATTGTCTAAATGTATGACTTGCGGGGTATGTCTAGAAGCTTGTCCGAACGTAAACGACAAGACGAACTTCATGGGTCCTGCATTAATGTCACAAGTACGTCTATTCAATGCCCATCCGACAGGTGCAATGAATAAAGATGAGCGTTTGGCTACTGTTATGGGAGACGGAGGAATCACTGAGTGCGGTAACTCACAAAACTGTGTAGTTGCTTGCCCTAAAGG
Source organism: Sporosarcina sp. P16b (assembly GCF_002743065.1). Classification (NCBI taxonomy): domain Bacteria; kingdom Bacillati; phylum Bacillota; class Bacilli; order Caryophanales; family Caryophanaceae; genus Sporosarcina; species Sporosarcina sp. P16b. The sequence goes on from NZ_PDYO01000004.1 coordinate 3,645, forward strand.
AATTCCATTGACGACTTCTATCGGTGCAATTGGTAGAGCAACGACGATCCAAATGTTCAAAAACTTCTTCGGAAGTGACCACCAAGTAGATTAATTTCTATAAATGAAACTGTCCAAGAAGTCTATGACTTCCTGGACAGTTTTTTTGATGTTTAGAGCTTCTAGACTATGTAAGAAAGCTTCAGATTTCTTCTTTGGAAAATGTCCGTCACCTATCTTCAATCCCTAGTAGTCATAAATTGAATCTGCGTCGTCAGGAAAATACTAAATGTTATTTGACGTAAATATATATTTTGATATACTGAAGAAATGAACAATCATTCATTATGAAGGGGTGCATGTAAATGAGAGAGAGTTATATTGATGATTTAGAGGAATGGATAGAAGGATTTAATTTTCATGCGGAAGTTACAGTCCGTTTTTCTGAGACGGATATGTATGGACATTTGAACAACACAAAAGTCTTTGCATATTTTGAGTATGCTAGAATTGAATTTTTGAAGCATCTACAGCATATGGAAAAGTGGGTGGACCCAAAGGGCAAAACTATTCCAATAGTGGCGGATTTGCAATGTGATTTTGCGAAGCAAGTGTACTTTGACGAAAAGCTACAGATCTATGTAAAGGCTAATTCCATGGGCACGAGTTCAGTTGATTTGCATTATATGGCTAAGAATGAACGCAATGAAATGGTCTTCACAGGTAGAGGTGCTATCGTTCAAGTTGGAAAAGGTGATGGAATGCCTGTTGCATGGACAGAAGAAGAAAAACAGATGTTTCTCGAAAACTCGTAAAAGCCTACACAGCCGCCCCTATCCTTACATATCCTAAGGGGAAAGCGTAAAGAGGAGGGGCGCATCTTGGATGAAATGCAAAACCGTTCTTTATTAACAAATCGGGAACGACAAATTTTCACTTTGCTGGTAGACGATTTTACAACAAAAGAAATTGCTGGACAGCTGACCATTAGTGAGAAAACCGTACGAAATCATATTTCGAATACGATTCAAAAATTGGGCGTGTCAGGCAGAGCACAGGCTATCGTTGAATTACTGCGATTGGGAGAATTACAGCTAAACTAAAAATGATAGCTTGCTTACGATAGTAGATTAATTTTGTGCAATCGGTGTCAATTACTTCTTCTCTAGCCTATAACCGAAGGAAAAAATGTTGCGTTCATCAATGAAAACGGTACAATGAAAAGATAGGACTCATTTCAGGGAGCTGATTTTTTGTTGAATGAACAGAAAAACGTACCAACTGATATCGTAACGATGGAAAAAGACTTGCGATACATTGCGTCCATCATTAAAGAACAGGGTCGGAAAATATTAAAGAACTCTACTATTACACCTCCTCAATTCAGCGCTCTTCAATGGTTGTTGGAACATGGTGATATGACCATCGGTGATCTATCCAATAGAATGTTCCTAGCTTTCAGCACCACGACGGATTTAGTAGACCGAATGGAAAATAGTCAACTAGTGAAGCGAGTGCGGGATGAAAAGGATCGTCGGGTTGTCCGTGTCCATTTATTACCTGAAGGGATACGGATTATTGAAGAGGTCATACAGAAGAGACAAGAGTATTTACAAGACGTTCTTGCCGATTCAAATGAGCAAGAAATTCAGCGGTTTTCAGAATTGCTGGCTACATTACATGAACAGATGACAAGAGATTGAGGGATTACATTGAATGCACCTATTGGAGTAATTGATTCGGGGGTCGGTGGACTGACAGTTGTAAGAGAGTTACGCCACCACTTACCGAATGAACCTATTATTTATATTGGCGATGATGCACGTTGTCCGTATGGTCCTCGACCTGCGGAAGAAGTGTTGCAATTTACGATGGATATGGTCAACAGTCTGGCGCAAATGGGTATAAAATTGCTGGTGATTGCGTGTAACACTGCGACTGCCATAGCGCTAGAAGACATACGGAAGAAATTTGATTTTCCTATTGTCGGTGTGATTAAGCCAGGGGCCAGAGCAGCTGTCAACGCGTCGCAAACAGGTGAAATTGCCGTGCTTGGTACAGAAGGCACCGTGAACAGTAAAGCATATGATCAGGCGATACAAGCTCTAAAAAAGGAAGCGAAAGTCTATTCACTTGCGTGTCCGGAATTCGTGCCAATCGTTGAAAGTGGAGAATATCGCGCACAGGCGGCAAGGGATATAGTCGATAAGACATTACAGCCTTTGCATAACTACTCGTTTGATTCTGTAATACTTGGCTGTACGCATTATCCATTATTGCAAGAACATATTGAAGCGCATTTCTCCAATCAAAAGAATGTTATATCTTCAGCGGCGGAGACTGTGATTGACGTGGAAGGGATTCTTAAAGCTAAGCAATTACAATCTGTTTTAGCTAAAGAGCCCATATTTTACACAACAGGCTCGTTGGAAAAGTTTCAAGCCATCGTTGAAGATTGGCTTGCTATTCCTCAGCCAGACGTACGTAAGTTGACTTTTTGAAGTATATGGCAGTGCCCGAAAACTGTACATTGTTTTCGGGTTTTTTGCTGTGAATATGGTAAGATGGATTGATTGTAGACTTGATGAGCAGGTCACAAAAAATAGATGAACCAAAATGGAGGAAATTGTATGCGACACGATGGAAGAACAACAGATGATATTCGTACAGTAACGATAGAGAAAGATTATTTGATACATCCAGAGGGGTCAGTACTGATTTCAGTTGGCAATACTAAAGTGATTTGTACAGCGACGATTGAAGATCGAGTACCACCGTTTATGCGTAACAGTGGAAAAGGGTGGATATCCGCTGAGTACTCCATGTTACCACGCGCTACGGGACAACGTACAATCCGTGAATCATCCCGCGGTAAAGTAGGTGGTCGTACGATGGAAATCCAGCGTTTAATCGGACGGGCTTTGCGTGCTGTTGTTGATTTGGACGCTATTGGAGAGCGTACGATTTGGATCGACTGCGATGTTATTCAAGCAGACGGTGGAACGCGAACGTCTTCTATTACAGGCGCGTTCGTTGCGTTGGTTATCGCTGTGAATAAATTGCAAATCGAAAAGCAACTGCCCGTTTTTCCAGTTCGTGATTTTCTAGCAGCTACCAGTGTGGGGAAATTGGCTGACGGTCAATTGATCACAGATCTCGACTACGTAGAAGATTCCTCAGCAGATGTGGATATGAATGTTGTCATGACGGGACAAGGCCAATTCGTAGAACTCCAAGGGACAGGCGAGGAAGCTACTTTTTCCCGTGCGGAAATGAATGATTTATTGACATTGGCTGAATCGGGAATTGAACAATTGATTGCCATTCAAAGAGAAGTATTAGGCGAGTTGGCAGATAAGATTGGACAACAGGCAGGCGAAGCACAATGAAAGAAGTGTTAATCGCAACGAATAATAAAGGAAAAGCAAAAGACTTTGAAGTTCTCTTTCGTCCTTTAGGTATTACCGTGCTGACGTTGCAAGATATCGAAGAATCAATTGATGTAGAAGAAACGGGTACCACTTTCGTTGACAATGCCATACTGAAAGCCGAGACCGTTGCAAATTTACTGGGGAAGATAGTAATTGCGGATGACAGCGGGCTAGAGGTTGATGCATTAGATGGCGAGCCGGGTGTTTACTCCGCGCGCTATGCAGGCGAGCCTTCGGACGATGAAGCGAATATCGATAAGTTGCTAGCTAAACTTTTAGGGGTACCTAAAACAGCGCGTCAGGCACGTTTTCGATGCGTTCTGGCAATTGCAGGACCAGGTGTCGAGACAACTACCTATTCTGGTAGCTGTGAAGGTGTCATTACAGAACAACGACAAGGAACGAATGGGTTCGGCTATGATTCGATATTTTATGTGCCTAGTAAAGAAAAAACGATGGCAGAATTATCTGCAGAAGAGAAAAGTGCGATCTCTCATCGAGGGGCAGCTTTAGCTGAATTAAAAGAACAGCTACCGGAATTTATTACGCGGATTGGTGAGATAAAATGAAGCTAATTGTTTTAAGTGATTCACATGGCGACGTAAATACAGTGAAGCAAATTACATCATTGCAAGCAGACGCGATATTCCATTGTGGAGACAGCGAATTATCGGCAAAAGATCCAATGCTCAATGGAATCCATATTGTTCGTGGTAACTGTGATCGAGATGATCTATTCCCAGCGTCCATTGTTCAGAAAGTGGACGATGAGACTGTATTTGTCGTCCACGGCCATGAACACGACGTTAAGCGCTCTATGCTGACTCTTTCCTACGCAGCAGCTGAACAGCAAGCCACAATTGTATTATTCGGACATTCCCATTTGTATGGGGCGGAAATGATCAACGATGTACTTTTTGTTAATCCGGGAAGCACGACGCAACCACGTGGCGGTAGGAAAGCTACCTACGCAGTCATTGAAATAGCCGATGCTTATACTGTGAGTTTTCACAGTATGAATCACGACTTACTAGACCAAATCATTTTAAATAAATAGTTTTAAGAAATAGTGTTGACTTTTGTTTAGGTTATGCATATAATAGTTCTTGTGCCTGTGGTTGCAGGTGTTTGTCTCAGTAGCTCAGCTGGATAGAGCAATGCCCTTCTAAGGCATCGGTCGGGGGTTCGAATCCCTCCTGGGACGTAATAAAATCAGTCACAAACCATTGATGCAATTTGGTTTGTGAGAAACTAGGGATTCGGTCAGGGCTTCGGTCACTGGTGCAGAATCCCTTTTTTGTACCCTAACATTTTACGTATAATGAGACATGAAATTATCTTCCAATTCAACTGAATGGAGGATTTTTTTATTATGACGAAAAAGACCGGATTATTTGATGTGGATTTTACACTGACAACCAAAGAGCTTACCGCTTCTATTCAAGGAGAGAAGGCGACTACCGCTCACTACAAGCCCTTTTCGGAAGCTTTAGGAACTATTATGAACCAAATGCAGGTGAGCAGCTATCGCCCTCGTAGTCTGAAGGATTACGATACGATCCTGCATAACTTTGCAAAGAGTACAGGGGTTACCTATTTAGAAGAGCCATATTAACAAATAAGGTTACTACTAAGCTTTCGCTATGAATAGATTCCCGGCTATAGGTGAGTATGATTTAAGGGTTTGTGCAGAGAAGGTTTTCCGAATTGATTAACGTAGATGACTATAGGGTATTTATATATAGAGAGGTGATAGTAAATGAAGTTCACGTTAATCCAACAAAATGATACACATGGGTGTTTAGAATTACACGAAGAGCTTTTTTGGGATTCAAAAGGTCCGATTTTAAAGAAAGTTGGCGGATATTCGAGAATTTGCAAGTACGTAAAAGATGTAAAAAAAGAAAATAATAATGTGCTCTTTTTTGACGGCGGGGATTTGTTTCATGGAACATTGCCGCTTTTAGCAAGTAAAGGAAATGCCATTATACCTCTACTCGAGAAAATGCCGTTGGACGGTTTTGTACCGGGTAATTGGGATTTCGCATATGGCAAAGAACAGCTACAAAGTTTGACGAATAATCTTTCTTTTCCTTCGATCGCCTGTAATTTAAAGGATCAGGATACAGGAAGGCCTTTATTGAAACCGTACATCGTAAAAGAAATGCAAGGGGTGAAGGTAGGTGTCATTGGTCTCACGTATCCTTATGTCGATATTACGATGCCGCCAAGCTTTTCTAAAGGAATGATTTTTTCAACTGGTGTTGACGAAGTACAAGATTATGTCGAGAAGTTAAAGGCTGAAGTCGATATCATTGTGCTTCTGAGTCATATGGGACTTCCCCTCGACGCCAAATTAGTAAATTTGGTAAATGGAATTGATATCGTTCTTTCTGGTCATAGCCACGATCGTGTGATAAAACCGATTATCCTTAATAATACTTATATTGTACAGGCTGGTTCAAGCGCATCATTTTTAGGCCGTTTAGATATTACATTTGAAGATGATAAAGTAATGGAAGTGAAATACGAGTTAATAACCGTGGATGAGACATTCGAAGAAGATGAAGAAGTTAAGGAAATGGTAAACTCAATTTTAGCACAATATGAAACAGAACGAAGCACTATTGTAGGAGAAACAAAAGTTATTTTACATCGTTCAACTTTAGAAGAGGCGCCGATGGATAAGCTTATAACGGATGCATATTTGTCTTCATTTGATTGTGATGTTGCTTTTTCACACGGTTGGCGATATGGTCCTCCAATGGCCGTTGGTCCGCTTACTTTGTATGATTTACATACAATTATTCCAGCAAATCCAAAGTTATTTACACTTGAGCTTGATGGAGTAGCACTTTTGGAGGCATTAGAAAATAATTTGGAACAAGTGTTTTCTTCCGAGCCATTTGATCAAAAAGGTGGTTATATTTTGCGTTCCAGCAACTTAATGATGACTTACAAACCGAATAATCCAAAAGGGAATCGTATTCAGAGCTTGCAAATAGCAGGCGAAAACATTGACTTGAAAAAAGTATATAAAATTGTTGGTGGCGGGGGTCAACTATTCAAAATGCATGAAAAAAAGAAGGTTTATCAAGACATTCACGCCATTGATCTCATTTGCTCATACCTTAAGGAAAAAAAACCGTACGATGTGAAGGTAGGAATGGACATTCTTAGCGTCTGAGACGAACATTAAATACTCGTTGAAAAGATTGGGAAGAACTAATCTCCAGTGTAAGAATCATAGTTATTCAAAAAAATGGCCTTTCGTGAATTTATACGATAGGCCATTTTTTCGTCTACTCATTCCGTGTGTTGAAAAAAGTGAAACATGATTGGAAAAATCTTTTAGTATTTAATACCGAAAAATATATCGAATAAATTTCGATTTTCATCAAACCTTCATATAGCTTTAGTAATATGGAATCTAAGTGCTAATGAGCAGGAGGTGAACATCTATGGGAACAGCAAGTGTACAAACTTCAATTGCTATTATCTTTATAAGTTTGTGTGTGGGATTTCTCTCTTTTTATTTTATAGGCGATTTATCAAAAAAGAAAAAGAAAATCTATATAGGTGAATTAGTATCGCAAATTACGAATTTTGTCCTTTTTATGTGGCTTGGTAAAATTCTGTTAAATCTTTCTGTCTTTTTAAAAGATCCATTGGCAATTTTAGCATACCCAAGTAATTCGAATGCGGTTTATATTGCTGTTCTCTTTAGTTTTTTTGCAATTGCTATTAAATCCAAACGACAAAAGATTGATATCATTCCATTTCTAAATGCTTTTATACATGTGTTTTTAATAACGTCATTTTTGTATGAATTCATTCAAATTGTATGGAATAACAATACATATTCAATTAGATACCTTGGCTTACTCGCCGTGTTGATTATTACGTTCGTTGTCATGCATGCACGTGTAACAATCTATAGGCTAAATATAATCATGGCAATTGGTTGGACTTTAGGTACTTTTGGATTGACATTTGTGATGCCGTTTATGATGGTATTCGGCTATACAATGGCTCCGTGGTTTTTGGGTTTAGTTTTTGTGATTTGTTTGATAGTAAACATTTTAAAAAAGGAAGAAGGTGTCGTAAATGGGCGGAATTGAAGCAGATACGATGTTAGTGGTGGGAATGTTTTTAGCAGTAGGGGCAGGTGCGCTATCTTTTTTATCGCCTTGTGTGTTACCGATTTTTCCGGCGTATTTATCGTATATCACCGGAATTAGTGTTAAAGAACTGCAAGGAAATCATGACGTTAAAATACGTAGTAAACTATTAAGCCATTCTGTGTTCTTTTTGTTAGGCGTTTCACTTGTCTTTATTAGTTTGGGTGTCGGGGCATCATTTTTAGGACAATGGATTCAAACGTTATTAGTAGGTGATTCTGGATTACTAATACAGCGATTAGCCGGAGTGTTCATTATATTTATGGGGCTTTTTGTTGGAGGTTGGATCACTATTCCAACTTTAATGAAAGAAAAGCGTTTCCAATCTTCGAAAAGGCCAGTTGGCTATTTTGGAACTTTTTTCGTTGGTATGGGATTTGCTGCTGGATGGACACCGTGCATTGGCCCGATCTTCGGATCCATTTTATTTTTGGCGGCAAGTAACCCGGGTCAAGGTATTTTGTATACAGTGATGTATGTCATTGGTTTTGCCTTGCCATTTCTGATCCTGACCTTCTTCCTCGGATCAACCAAATGGATTGTTCGCCATAGTCAAGTGATTATGAAAACAGGAGCCATTATTATGATTCTTATGGGCTTGATTTTATTTACTGGTCAAATGCCACGCATCACCGAATTTCTTCTTAAATTAGTGCAAGATACATGGTTCGAAAAGTTAGGATAAAAATGGAGGTAATGAGAAATGAAAAAGGCAATAATTATTTTTATTGTAGTGGGAATGCTTGGGTGGGCTGTATATGAGTTCATACTTTCAGCTGATGAGGGAGGCAATATAAAAACATCTGAGTATGAAGATGCTAACATCAAAGAAGAATCCGTTGAATCCAATGAAGTGGGGATTCGTAAGGGGCAAATAGCTCCAGATTTTGAACTTAAGACATTGGATGGTGAGACAGTAAGGTTGTCTGATTACAAAGGGAAACGGGTCATGCTAAACTTCTGGGCAACATGGTGTCCGCCATGCCGTGCAGAAATGCCTGATATGGAAAAATTTAAGAGGGATAAGGATGTACAAATTTTAGCTGTAAATTTACTTGGTACGGAATCAAGTCTAGAAAACGTTCAAAATTTTGTCGACGAACTGAAGCTGACGTTGACTATTCCTTTGGATGAAAAATCTGCTATATCAAATCAGTATCAAATTGTAGCTTATCCTACCTCATTTATGATTGATTCAAATGGTCGTATCCAATCCGTTGTAATGGGTGCCATGAATTATGACTTTATGGTCCAGGGATTTGAAATGATGCAATAGGTTCCTTCTGTCGTGTAAACTAGTAGCGGGGTGATTCGTGTGAAACAAACTATTATGGTTGTCGAAGATGATAAAATGATTCGGGAATTAATTGCGATTTATTTGAAGAAAAATGGTTATGAAGTTGTGGAGTCAAGTGATGGAGAAGATGCGAAACCAGTTTTTCTTGAACATCAGCCATGCCTATTAATATTGGATTTAATGCTCCCCAAAATAAGTGGCGAGGAATTTTATGAATGGATTCTTAAGCAAGAACAAAATAATGTATCAGTTATTATGCTGTCAGCTAAAGCAAGAATTGACGATAAAATTTCAGGGTTAAATTTAGGAGCAGATGCATATATGACAAAACCATTTGACCCAAACGAGCTTATCGCGCAAGTAGAAGCAGTTTTACGCCGCACAAGTCACTTTTGTCAAAAGATTGTAGCTGAAGGGCTATGTATAATGCCGAAAAAAGGTCAAGTTTTGCTTTACGGTAAAGACATAAAATTGACGAAGTATGAGTTTAGTCTTCTTCATTACTTTATGCAAAATCCGAATATAGTTTTGTCACGAGAACAGCTCATTACGATGATTTATCCAAATGAGGAGCATACTGTAATGGATCGAACCATCGATGCGCATATAAAGAAGCTTCGTGAAAAGATTGAAGATTTTCCAGCGGAACCGAAACGAGTACAAACCATCAGGGGAATGGGGTATAAATTTGTCGCGAATAAATAACTATTTATCCACATTAATCCCTTCTGGATTCCTTTGGCGTTTAACGTTTTTAAACATTTTAGTTATAGTGACCGCGACGGCCATCAGTGGATGGGCTATCTATAATACAGCCTGTTTTCTGGTAGCTGGAGTGGGAGATCTAGATGGTAGGACCCAACAGCGATTTAACAGTACACTTCTAAATTACTTATGGATATTCATGATTGCTGCTGCTTTTGTGGGAAGTTTACTACATTTTTATTTAATAAAACGCTTAATCAAACCAATCCGAAGCTTGATTCAATCTACAGAAAAGCTGAAGCTCGGAGATTACCCGGAACCCGTGCAAGTTAATAAACAAGATGAAATTGGTCAATTGGTTACACAATATAATGGGCTTATTGCACAGTTACAAACGAATGAACAACAACGAAAAAAACTAGTCTCCGATCTATCCCACGAAATAAGAACTCCTTTGTCAAACTTAAATGGTTATCTGCAAGCATTGAGGGATGGAGATATAGTCGGCGATAAAGTCCTGTTTGCATCCCTTCATCAGGAATCAAACCGATTATCACAAATGATTGAGCAACTTGAACAATTAAAGGAATGGGATTACTTATCCACCCAATCGGTTGTAAAAAAAGAAATGTATGAAATAGAAAGCCAATTAACTCAATGTGTTGCAATGTTTGATAGGGCTTTGATGCAGAAAAATATACCGATACAAGTAGAAGTTGAATCATGTAAACTATATATTAATATTGAAGGTATACAACAAGTCATCAGCAACTTGCTGGAAAATGCTATGCGATATTATGAAGGAATCGGGCCAATTTTAATAACAGGGAAAAAACAAGGAAAAGGTTATTGTATTTCCATAACAGGACCCAGTAATCCTATACCAGTTAACGAAAGGGAAAAGGTATTCATGCGTTTCTACAGACTTGATTCTTCTCGTAGCCGATTGACTGGTGGTTCAGGATTAGGACTTGCGATTTCAAAGGAAATCGTAGAACGCCATCATCAAGGCGAGATAGGAATTGAAACGACTGATAATAGTAATACATTTTGGATTGTTTTACCGAGATGATAAAGTGAAAGGAATAGAACAAATCAATAGAGGTGGCGAACAACGCGATAATAATTCCATTCAAAACGAAACACCAATTGGAAACAGAAAAGGCAGGAAGAGTTATGCGTGAGTGGAAATCCTACTTAGATTGGGAAGAAGCAAACAGGCACCACATAATAGAAAGAGAAACAGAAGAACAGAGCTTGTCACAGGGCGAATTCGAATGGCTGAATGAATGGATGAGCGAAGAAAAATGATTAACATAGAAGTTGACCAAAAGAAACTAAAAGAGCTTTATTTTCATAAAATAGATGATATTGAAGAAGAAGTGTGGAAGTAGTCATACTTTCCTCTCTTCTTTTCGATTAAAAATAGGTGACTAAATATGATGAATGATAAAAGAACAATTGAAATGTAACTACAAGTACTTTCAGTTTTTTGAAATAGTAGTGAATAAAGAAATTGATTATATCTACTTCAAAGATGGTTCTTACCATGAACTTGTTTTTAAATCGCAAATGTTTAATATTATGCACTTGTGTGGTATGGAATACCAAGATCCAAAGAGTAAGAATATGATGAAGCCTTCGCAGATTTATGTAGCTCTCAAAGCAAATTAAATATCACCAGAAGGAGTTTTATGGAAATCATTCACTGTTCAGAAGTTGCAGATTATCAATTGTCTAGAAGATCTTACAAAATACACTGTTAGTATAAGCGATGGGAGTACTGTTTATTTGAATCTGTCATTCGAAAAAAGTAAGTCATTATAACAATGCTCGTCAAGAAAAAACTTTACACATATTATACACATTGAATAGAAGAAATGCAGGTGTATTAGGGTTTAAAGACTCTTAAAAACGTCCTCCTGGGACGTTGGCAAGAATATGTTAATGGAATAAGAAATAAAAAAAGACCGTAAACATTGAAATATAATGTTTACGGTCTTTTTTTAGTATTGAAGCAAAAATTTTTCACAGCGAATATATGTATTTGGCTTTGTCTAGGTTTCATTGAACTGGAGAGGCCCTTAAATCTTCAGGCGGTTGTCAGTGGAAGGGTAGTGTTAGTTGGAACGAGAAAACCGATGAACGAACATAAGGTTTCGATTTTGGATTCAGTATCGTCGATGGAAAGTCTAGAAAGAGATGGAAAAATCAGCAATGCTAATTGCTGTAGATCAAAAGCTTGCTGGTGTCGTCGCAATAGCTGATATGGTGAAAGAAACTTCCAAAGAAGCGATTGCCAGAATGCAAGATTTGGGTCTTGAAGTGATTATGCTGACAGGTGATAACCAACGCACTGCGGAGGCCATTGTTCGTCAAGTCGGTTTATCTTATGTCATTTCGGAAGTGGTACTAGAACAAAAAAGCGATGAAATTAAAAAATACAAGACCAAGGTAAGAAATTCGCTATGGTCAGGGACGGGATCAATGATGCACCCGCCCTTGCAGTGGCAAACATTGGATGGCGGTTGGAACAGGTATGGATATCGCTATTGAAGTGGAAGATATTACATTGATGAGTGGAGACTTAAATAGCGTTGCTGATGCCATTTTATAAGCCGTGAAACGATGTGCAATATTAAACAAAACTTGTTTTTTTGCTCTCTTCTACAACACGGTCGGAATTCCAATTGCGACAATCGGTCTATTAGCCCCTTAGGTTGCCGGTGCAGCAATGGCGTTCAGTTCGGTATCGCTCGTATTGAATGCATTGCGCCTCCAAAAAATAAATTTAAAAAATTAATGAGAAAAGCCTGTGGCAACTCCTTTATGGGTTGTCAGAGGCTCTTTTATTTAGTACATAGGTACGATTTGGACTCTGAAGAAGTAAAAGAAGTAAGAAATGTTCATTTGCATATATTCATATAAATAGTGTCCGAAATAAAGACGCTGTCTTCTAAAAGTGTGTGAAGTACATACACATAATGCTTCCATGTAAGTGAAGTACGACCTTTTGAGAGCGCTTGCTAAAATATTTACAAGATAAGTATTGGTATATGTACGAAAAAGGGTAGATGCCACTAGAATTACTAGTAATATCGACCTTTTTTCTATAATTTTGATTGATGGCATGAATATTGCATTATGTAATAGGTGTAAAGAAAAAGTAAAAGGGGTGTGATTGATTTGTTACGTAATTTGAAGATATTAGATTTCTCAGGATTACTACCTGGACCTTATGCGACGATGATGCTCGCTGACTTGGGGGCAGAAGTCTTGCGGGTAGAGTCACCAACGAGGCCCGATTTAATTCGAACATTTGGAGGAAAGAATTTTGCGGCACATGGTTTCCTAAATCGTTCCAAACGTTCAATCGCACTCGATTTAAAGAAAGTGGAGTCTATCGAAATCGTCAAGAATTTGGTGAAGGAATATGACATTGTGTTAGAACAATTTCGCCCCGGCGTTATGGAGCGACTAGGGTTAGGTTATGAAGTACTGAAAGAAGCGAACCCACAACTAATCTATTGTTCACTTACAGGGTTTGGTCAGACGGGTCCATATCGTAATCGTCCGGGACATGACATTAATTATTTATCGATTGCCGGATTGGCAGATTACTCTCGACGCAAAGAGGAGCGTCCAACCCCTCAAGCTGTACAAATTGCGGATGTAGCTGGGGGCTCTCTACATACTGTCATTGGAATATTGACAGCTGTATTGCACCGAGCGCAGACGGGAGAAGGGCAATCTATCGATGTTAGTATGACGGATGCCGCATTTGCGCTCAATGCTCTTTTTGGACCGGGTTATCTTGTTGATGGAGTGGAACCCAAGGCGGAACGAATGATGCTGAATGGCGGAAGTTATTATGACTATTTCGAAACAAAAGATGGTCGCTATTTTTCAGTTGGGAGTGTTGAGCCTGCATTTAGAAAGCAGCTATGTGAGGCGATTGGTCACCCCGAGTTACTTTCGGTTGCGATGAGTCAAGCACCTGCTGATATGCATTCGTTTACGGAGAGATTAAAAAAAGCTTTCCTAAGCAAAACCTATGATGAATGGTTACCCATTTTCGAAGAATTTCAAGCGTGTGTAGAACCCGTATTACCGTTTAGCGAGGCGTGTGTGCATCCACAAATTAAGGCAAGGGAAATGGTGATCGAAGTACCTAAGTCTGATGGAACTTCACAATCGCAAATCGCTCACCCGATTAAATTCTCAAAAGGAAGTCCGAGCTATAAACACGTGGGTGGGAAGCTCGGGGAAGATACAGTCGATGTATTTGAAGCATTGGGTTACAGTGAGGAACAAATTGCAGAATTGAAAGAAAAGGGTGTCTTCTAAAGGATTAAAAATATCAATTTGGAGTAGTGCAATGCTAGATGGATAGCTAACTAGAAGGGAGAAATATGACGATGAAAGCGAAAGTACTTGGCGTAAATATGGTGAAATTTAAAAAGCCTGGGTTGAGTGATCCATATGAAATGATGGCAGCAAAAGCGGTTCAAGGTGCATTAGAAGATGCAGGAATTGAGTATCGCGATATTGAACAAGCATATGCAAGTTACGTTTTTGGGGACAGTACTTGTGGACAAACTGCATTATACCAAGTAGGGATGACAGGAATTCCAATTATTAATGTTAATAATAATTGTTCATCGGGCTCCACTGCTTTGTACATGGCTCGCCAGGCAGTCGAATCCGGTGAAGTAGATTGTGCTTTGGCAGTTGGCTTCGAAGAAATGAAACCGGGTGCTTTAGGAAGTATCTGGAATGATCGCACGCCCCCAATGGGGTGGGCAGTAGAGCGATTGATTGAATTGAATCCTGACTTACCGGAGGCTCCTCTTGCTTTGAAAATGTTTGGAGCGGGTGGAAAAGCATATTTGGAAAAGTACGGAGCCAATCCGAATATTTTTGCCAAAGTAGCAGTGAAATCCAGAAGTCATGCTGTGAAAAATCCGTATTCAATGTTCAATCAGACATTAACGGTTGAGGAAGTAATGAATGCGCCGACGCTATTTCCAACGCTCACTCGTTTGATGGCGTGCCCACCAACTTGTGGAGCCGCCGCAGTCATTGTATGTAGTGACAGTTTTGCTAAAAAGCATGGGATATCCAATGCAGTAGAGATCCTGGGTCAGGCAATGACTACGGATACAAACGTTAGTTACGATGATCCGATGACCCTTATTGGAACTGAAATGACGAAATGTGCCGCACAACAAGTGTACGAAAAAGCGGGGATAGGTCCTGAAGACGTGGATGTTGTTGAACTTCATGATTGCTTTACCCCCAATGAAGTGGTTACTTACGAAGGATTAGGACTTTGCGGTGAAGGGGAAGCAGAACAGTTTATCAATGATGGAGATAATACGTATGGCGGGAAGTATGTCATCAATCCTTCAGGCGGATTAATGTCGAAAGGACATCCCCTTGGTGCAACTGGTCTTGCCCAATGTACAGAGCTTGTATGGCAATTACGTGGTCAAGCAAATCAGCGTCAAGTTGAAGGTGCGAAAATTGCACTCCAGCATAATCTCGGTCTTGGAGGAGCCTGTGTCACAACGATGTATCGCTTAAACTAATGGATGGCAATTTCACTCGAAATGTATTGGTAGGAATTCATTTCTTATCTAAATATTCACAAGAAAAAGTTAACTAAGGTTTCCTTTGCTATAATAGAGGTAAGTTATTTTTTATGAATAGAAAATAGCACTTCAATAGTAGAGTAGAAGGAGCCGAAAATCATGTTCGAATTGCAGAATCTGATAACCCCAGTAAGGCACTATCTTTTACCAGAAAGTACACTCCAACAAGCAATAGAATCAATGAAGCAAGCGCAGTGGAACACGATTCCTGTTATTAATGACTCCGATCAAGTTGTCGGTGTGTTTACGAGAACTAGCCTCTATGATGCACTGCTTGAAGGAAAACCAATGGATACAATGGTTCGTACTTTGATGAAAAAAGACGTAATTACGTTCCTTTATGACTCGAGTAACGAACTAATGCAAAATAAGCTTCAAAATTCGAAGGTAGGTATGGCAATTGTTGTCGATGAAGAAGGAAAAGTAGTTGGTCAGGTCACTAAAACTGACATTATCTTTTCATTGCTGGAAACAACTAAATCGCTTCAAAAGCGACAGGAGGAAATCCTGGATATTTCAGGGTTAGGTGCACTCGTTATCGATCGACATCATCGAATTATTTATAGCAACCCTAAGTTTTGTCTGATGAGTAATTATAAAGAATCCGAACTACTTCACACGGACATTACGACAGTCATTTCCAAAATTCAATTGGAAAGCATGCTCCAATCCAAGCATTATCGGCTACGCATTGGAGAATTTAACACGTTAGCCCGTATTTCTGTACACGAGATGCCTCAAGATGAAACGGGGCATATTATTCTTTTTCAAGACATTACGGATGTAGAGAAAATGGCTCAGGAGTTACAGACTGTATTGAAATTGAAAAGTATTATGCAAACTGTTATTAATAACACCTACGATGGGCTCATTATGATTGATGAATTTGAATTGATAACGTTTATTAGCCCGTCTTTGCAAGAACTATTTGAATTGGAAGAGGAACAAATACTCCATCGGTCAGTGAATGATATCTTTCCTCAATTGGAATTATCAAAGGCAATAAAATCAGGTATCTCTGAATTTAGCGACATGATGGAGATAAATGGGATTCGTTATACAGTGCATCGCATTCCAGTTTACCAGGATGACGAGATGATTGGTGTCATTGGAAAGATTTCATTTCGTGGATTAAATGAAATGGAAGAAGTGTTTAAGCGATTTGAGAAAAGTGAAATGAGTAGGCAGAAAGTAGCAACAAAACAACGAGAAACAACAAAGTTTACGGTTGACCAAATTATTACACAGGACGAGCAGATGGAAAAAATCATTCGCTCCATTTTTAAAATGGCGAAAGGAACGTCTACAGTCCTTATCCGCGGAGATAGCGGGACAGGAAAAGAACTGTTTGCTCATTCTGTTCATAGTAGCAGCGCAAGAAAAGACAAGCCATTTGTCATTGTGAATTGTGCTGCCATTCCAGAACATCTACTGGAGTCTGAATTTTTTGGATACGAAGAAGGTGCTTTTACTGGGGCGAAACAAAAAGGGCAAAAGGGGAAGTTCGAGCTAGCAAACGGCGGTACTTTGTTTCTGGATGAAGTGGGTGATATGTCATTGCAACTCCAAACAAAGATGCTTCGAGTCCTACAAGATAAAGAATTTTACCGAGTAGGTGGAGTGGAGCAGATTCAAGTAGATGTAAGAATAATCGCGGCAACAAATCGTCCTCTTGAAGAAATGGTGGCAAGTGGTGAATTTCGAGAGGATTTATTTTATCGTTTAAATGTTATTTCATTTGAGATTCCTCCATTGAGACAACGGAAAAATGATGTTTTATTGCTAAGTAAATCGTTTATCAAAGATTTAAATCGTTTAAATGGGGTCAGCATTACTGGCATTGATCCGTTGGCTGAACAAGTGATGATGGATTATGATTGGCCTGGAAATGTTCGTGAACTTCGCAATGTACTAGAACGAGCAACGATTTTTGCAGACCATGGAAAAATTGAACTCGAGGACTTACCACAATATGTTGTGAATAAAGTCGGGATGCCAGCAGGAATTGAACATGAAGAAACAAAAATATCGTTATTAGAAACGGCCGAAAGAAAAACGATTGTAGGGGCGCTAGAAAAAACAAACGGTAATAAATCACAAGCTGCAATCCTTTTAGGTATGAGTCGATCCGTCCTTTATAATCGAATAAAAAAGTATCAACTTGATGGTTCTTAATCTTTTCGGAGGAGGGGATGAAAGTATGTATTTCGATGAGTTTACAGTCGGGCATGTGTAAACGACAGATTCCTATTTAGTATCAAAAGAAGAAATTATAGCTTTCGCGTCTCGCTATGATCCACAGGATATCCATATGAATGAGCAGAAGGAAAAAAATGGCCCTTTTAAAGGAATTATTGCATCAGGTCTTCTTACATTAGGTATTGCTACGAAATTGGGCATTGAATTACGGAGCATGACGGAGAATTTCATTTGTGGTGTTGGGTGTGATGATGTTCGATTTTTACAACCGGTTTATCCTTCTGATATGTTGACAGCACATATTGAAGTCGTCGAATGTACCCCTCACAGCCAAAAAAATGATAGGGGATTTGTTTCATTTTCGTATAAGGTCAAAAATCAACGTGGGAAAGTAGTCCTGACCTTTCGTTTAACAGGTTTACATGAGCGTGATCAATCTTTATTGCATGCCTAAATAACAGTCTAGCAATCAATTTCTCTTTCTACATTACTTGAAGAATTTAAAAATGTTGCTAAGCCGGTCGGTGCTAGCAAGGAATATTTTTAAAAATGTATTCAAATATGAGGAGGGTGTAAAGATGATATTCACTAAAAGTTTACTATATGCGGCCAGGACGTATCCAGAAAAGTTAGCTATTATTGACGGTAAACATAAATTTTCCTACCGTGAATTGATTAATCGAACGGCAAAACTTAAACAATCACTGCAAGGGATGGGTATAAAAAAAGGAGATCGTGTAGGCATGTTGATGCTGAATGATTTTCGCTATATCGAGTTAATGTATGGGGTAACAGCACTTGGCGCAATTGTAGTACCACTTAATATTAGATCGAATCCCGAGGAACTTGCATTTATCTTAAATAATGCGGGTGTAACTATTTTATATATCCATAAAGAATTTCTACCCGTTGTTCCTTATTTGAAAGGAAATGTATCTGGAGTTCGCCATTTCATTCTTGCTGAAGATGCCAAACTGATGGAATCGATTGAGTCTGATGACATTGAATCCTATGAAAAGTTAATTGATGCACAGCCCGATGGAAAGTTAGCGTATGAAGGAGTCGATGACGAGGACATTGTTGGTATTTTCTATACAGGTGGAACGACGGGACGACCTAAAGGAGTTATGCTTACGCATAAAAATTTAACGGTCAATTCCTACCATATGCTGGCTAATATAAAATGTGCCGAAGATGATGTTTATCTTCATGCTGCGCCTATGTTCCACTTAGCAGATCAAGCTTCAACAAATCTATTTACGATGTTAGGGGCAACGCATGCAATCATTCGTATGTTTACACCACAAGGCGTACTTCAAGCGATTCAAGATGCAAAAGTAACTGTTTGTACGCTTGTGCCAACGATGCTAAATTTTCTTTTTCATGATCCTGAATTTCAAAACTACAATCTTAGCTCACTTCGAAGATTGACTTATGGCGCGTCTCCGATGTCGATTGCTTTGCTAAAAAAGTCACAAACCATGATGCCACACGTAAAATTTAACCAAGCATTTGGAATGACAGAAGCAGCTCCAGTTCTCACGATATTGAAAGAAAAGGATCATATTATAGGCGGTACAGAGAAAGAAGAGAAACGACTCAATTCCTGTGGGCAAGCGGTGCAAGGCGTCGAAATAAAAGTAGTGAATCCCGAGGGAAATGAAGTCCCAAATCATCAAGTCGGAGAGCTTATCGCAAGAGGTGCGAATATTATGAAAGGGTATTGGGATTTACCAGAAGAAACAGCACATGCGATACGAGCCGGTTGGTATTATACGGGGGATCTCGGTTACAAGGATGAAGACGAATATTATTATATTGTGGATCGGGCAAAAGACATGATTATTACAGGTGGCGAAAACGTGTATTCGATTGAAGTAGAAGAAGTGCTATCGAGCCATCCGGCTATATTAGAGTGCGCAGTGTTCGGTATTCCAGATGAACGTTGGGGGGAAACTGTAAAAGCTTGTGTCGTCTTAAAAACGCCTGATTTAGTTACAGGAGAAGATATTATTTCATTTGCCAAACAACATTTGGCAACTTATAAAGTTCCGAAAACAGTTGTTTTGTTAGATGAACTGCCGAAGAGTGGTGCGGGTAAGAATTTGAAACGAACATTGCGTGACCAATTCTGGAAGGGTTCTAGGAAACTTGTCAACTAATTTTGGCAACGTAAAGGGCATTTACAGTGGCAAAAAACATATATGAAGTGGGAGCATCCTATCTTCCCGCACGGCTAAGTAGCGCCTCCAACATAAGTGATTGTTGGTAGGTGTTTTTTTGCGTAAAAACTATGTGTAAATGTAATATTCATATGTAAGTGAGCGACTTTATTAATCAGCTGATACCTAATCAATCATATTGTATGAAATTCAAACACTGTCTTTTCATATTGCACGAAATTCAAACGCATTATATAAATATTGAAAAAGAAATATCTGAAAATACATAAAACAATTAGGTGGTAATAAAATATGATTTTGGACTAGCTGCTAGTAATCAATAGTTTCTAGCCTTTATTTTGATCGATTCTGTCAATAGTGTTTTTTATGGCACGAATATTGCATTATGTATTAGGTGTAAATAAAAATAATAACTGTGAAGGGGGCATAAAAAAGTTTTGAATATCAAATGAGAAATATGCCAGCATTTACGTGAATCACGGGAAAACGACAATCAACGAAAAGGACGGTGTGCGTAATGAAGGTTAAAAATATGCAGATGGGTTTACAAGTGTTTGCTGAAGAAAAACCTCATGAAGTCGCTATTGTCTGTTATGAGCAAGCATTAACATTTCAAGACTTGTATCACCGTGTAAATACTATAGCAAATTCTCTATTGGAATTAGGGGTAACAAAGGGAGATCATATCGCTGTCTATATGCGAAACCGACTGGAAATGCCAGAGATTTACTACGCAATTTCAGTTGTAGGTGCTGTATGTCTACCCATTAACTACATGCTAGAAGGAGATTCTCTATCAGGTCTGCTGAATGGATCCGATGCTAGATACGTTTTTGTAGAAGGAGAGTTACTTCCAAAAATTGAGGTCGTTAAAGACCAGCTATCGTACGTATCCAATAAAACAATTATCGTACTAGATGCGAAGCCGGAAACACCCTTTAGCAATTACGAATCGATGCTTCAGCATGGTTCTACAGAGGACCCGACTGTCTTGGTAAATCCGGATGACACATTTAACATTATGTTTACCTCAGGGACAACTTCTTTGCCGAAGGGAATCGTAATCGATGGCGGAACAACATTTAAGCGTGTGCATTGTTTCACAGAAGAATGGCAAATGAATTCTTCGTCGGTCACATTGATAACGGTTCCCCTCTATCACAGTGTAGGTCTTACCTTCAGTTGGCTCTTACCTTTGTTGGGTTCCAGACTTATCATTATGCGTGAATTTAACCCTAAACTTACGCTGCAATGGATAGAAGATCACCAAATTACACATGCCTTTTTTGTACCGACGCAATATCATTACTTACTACAGGTGCCAGAATTAGAAAAATTCCAATTCTCATCCTTGCAATTATTAATCGCAGCTGCCGCACCTTTATCCGCAGAAATGAAAAAGCAGATTGTTGGCAAATTCAGATGTGACTTGACTGAGTTCTTCGGAAGCTCAGAGACATCGGCTTATATTACTCTAAGACCCGAAGATGTCATAAATAAAGCAACAAGCATTGGGAGGAAATTAAAGGAAAAGGAAGTGGAAGTCAGGCTGATTGATGCGGATGGCAACGATGTTGGTCTAGGGGAAGATGGCGAATTTGCGATTCGCAGCCCGTATCTATTTAGTGAATATTATAAATCTCCTGAGCAAACCGAAGAGACCTTCCTTCCAGGCGGTTGGTATTGCACGGGAGACATGGGCAAAATGGATTGCGATGGCTTCTATTATCTTCTTGACCGGAAAAAAGACATGCTGATTAGCGGTGGCGTGAATGTCTATCCAAAAGATATCGAAGAGGTTGTACAAAGGCATCCAGCTGTAGAAGAAGTGGCTGTTATAGGGATTCCAAATGAACGATGGGGAGAGGCAGTTAAAGCCTATATCGTGTTGAAAAAGGATCAGTCATGTAGCGCAGAAGATATGATGCTCTTTAGCAATGAGAAATTGGCCAACTTCCAAAGAGTTAAAGAGGTGGAATTTATTGATGCATTGCCGCGTAATCCATCGGGCAAAATACTCAAGCGTCAGTTGAGAGAAAGAAAGTAACTTTTTAGATGGGATATAGGGAGGAGAATTTCTTGTCAATCACACCGTTGTCGAAAACAAAGTACATGACGGTAGCTGTTAAAGGCAGAGTAGCAACGGTTTCTTTTAACAGACCTAAATCGATGAATGCTTTTACCCTGGATATGTTTGTGGAATTTCATCAGCTATTAAAAGAACTGCGCGTTACTAAATCAATTCATATTATTATTTTCAAAGGAAATGGAAATGCTTTTTCTTCGGGTGCGGATATTAAAAATATGTCCCCGGACTTGGATCTTGAAACAATGATGGATTTGGTTAGTGAAATTGCTGTAGCCTTATACACGCTTCCGAAAGTGACAATTGCAGCGATTCATGGTGCTGCTGCCGGCGGCGGGTTAAGTTTGGCACTGGCTACCGACTATACAATCGCCCAAACAGACAGTAAAATAGCAATGAATTTTAACGGCATTGGATTAATACCTGATGTTGGGGCTCATTACTTTTTACTTAAAAAACTGGGAGAAGCGAAGGCGAAACAAGTCATTTGGAATGCGAGCGTACTTTCCGCCAGCGAGGCTTTTGACATTGGGATGATTGATGAGCTCGCGGATGATTTGCAAGGAGCTGTCGAAAGGCAAGTAGAAAAATGGCTAGCAAGTCCTATACAACCTCTAATTCAGTCAAAACTAATTTTCACTGAAGTGAACCGTGAAGAGTTGATTCACATTTTGAAACTTGAAAAAAATGGTCAGATTAAAATGAGACAAACATCTGATCACTTAGAGGGCATACAAGCATTTATAGAAAAAAGGAAACCAATATTTAAGGGTGAATGAATTCTTGGGAAATAGGAAGGGGAGATGAGCGGTGTCTACTAAAACGGCTATTAAATTTAAACCAGCTTCTTTTAATCTATTTAGAAAAGAAAGGCCTTTTTACAATGAAGAGCACGAGATGTTTCGGATTTCCCTACGTAAGTTTATAGAGCAAGAAGTTACGCCTTATTTTAAACAATGGGAAGAAGATTGCATTGTGCCTCGTGAATTGTATAAAAAATGGGCGAACAAGGTTTTCTTTGTCCACAAGTAGATCCTAAGTACGGCGGGTTAGGACTTGATTTTGGATTTAACTTGATTTTATCGGAAGAGTTGAGTCGAATCGGGGGAGGGACTGCTGGGGCGGATTTACATAGCTCCATTGTCGTTCCTTACTTGGAAAGATACGGTACGGAAGAACAGAAAAACAAGTATTTGCCGAAATGTGTGAGTGGCGATCTAATTACCGCCGTTGCCATGTCAGAACCAGGCGTGGGATCTGACTTGTCAGGTATAAGTACAAAAGCGGTACGGGATGGAAATGACTACGTTATTAATGGGCAAAAAGCATTTATTACAAATGGTATTAACGCGGACTTAATTTTCCTTGCTGTCAAGACGGATCCAAAAGTAATTCCTGCTCATAAAGGCATAAGCATGATACTTATTGAAGGAGATACACCCGGCTTTTCACGCGGACGCAATTTGAAAAAGATGGGTGCATATTCTCAAGATACGGCGGAACTGACTTTTGAAGATGTTCGTGTCCCTGTTGCCGATCTACTCGGTGAAGAAGGTAAAGGGTTCTATTATTTGATGGATAAGCTACAACAAGAGAGATTGATGTGTTCGAATGGAGCATTAGTCGTCGCACAAGAAATGCTGCAGACAACGATGAATTATGTGATAGAAAGGCATGCTTTTGGGCAGCCGATTAGTTCATTCCAAAACACGCAATTTGAAATTGCAGAAATGGCAACAGAGCTAACTGTGGCACGAACGTTCTTGGATGACTTATCAACCCGGCATATGAACGGGGAAGCAATCGTAACAGAAGTTTCTATGGCGAAATGGTGGGTTACGGATATGGCCAGACGAATGTCCGCAAGGTGCCTGCAACTTCACGGTGGCTATGGATATATGGAGGAATCCGACATTGCTCGTCGTTATCGCGAAGTGGCGGTCATGCCGATTTATGCAGGTTCAAATGAAATCATGAAAAATAGCATTGCAAGAAATCTTGGACTGTAACTTATTTTTAGTAAACTTATACTAGGGAGAGATGAAAAATGGAAATTACAAACAGTGTTGCTGTCGTTTCAGGTGGATCTTCGGGTTTAGGAGAAGCTACGGTAAGAGGTATTGTTGGACAGGGTGGAAAAGCAGTTATTCTTGATTTAAACGAGGAACGCGGAAAGAACTTAGTTGAAGAACTAGGAGAAGACAATGTACATTATGTACAAACAAACGTAGCAGACGAGGAATCGGTCCAATCGGCTTTAAATCAAGCGGTGGAACAGTTCGGGAAAATCACTGCGACCATTAACTGTGCAGGAATTGGCAGTGCTCAAAAAACATATGGTCGAAAAGGTCCGTTCGCATTGGATGTTTTCAAGAAAACGGTTGAAGTGAATTTGATTGGCACATTCAATGTCATTCGTTTAGCAGCAGAAAAAATGGCTCAAAACGAACCGAACGAAAATGGAGAGCGAGGCGTCATTGTCAATACAGCTTCCGTCGCTGCATTTGAAGGGCAAATTGGGCAAGCGGCATACAGTGCGTCGAAAGGAGGAATCGTTGGGATGACGCTTCCGATTGCAAGAGATCTAGCAGAATACGGCATTCGTGTCTTGACGATAGCACCGGGTTTATTCGATACACCATTACTTGGCAGTGCTCCTGAACCGATGAAAGAAGCTTTAGGAGCAATGGTTCCATTCCCGAGTCGCTTAGGTCGCCCAAGTGAATACGCTCGTCTTGTTAACAGTATTATTGAAAATCCGATGTTAAACGGTGAAGTCATTCGTTTAGACGGCGCGATTCGCATGCAACCCAAGTAATTAGATGAAAAGATGCATAGACCAACAAAAAAAGATGTGGTGATTAGTAATGTCTGTTGTAAAAGTTGAAAAGCAAGACAAGATAGCGATTGTAACAATTGACAATCCGCCGATGAATACAATGAGCGAAGAAGTGATACAAGCACTAGGAGAAACATTCGCTAAACTGAACGCGGATAGTGAAGTACTAGCCATTATTATTACAGGTGCTGGAGAACGAGCATTTATGGCTGGGGGAGAGATCAAAGATTTCCCAGAAAAAATGGGTAATTCGAATTTAGTACCAGAATTTTTAAAAACACATAAGATCTTAAATAGCATTGATTTCTCACCAAAACCAACGATTGCCGTCTTAAACGGGTACGCACTGGGGGGCGGCTGCGAACTTGCACTAACTTGTGATTTACGCATTTCGGAAGAGCAAGCATTACTTGGCGTACCGGAATCGACGCTTGGCTTGCTCCCTGGTGGAGGTGGAACTCAACGTTTACCTCGACTCATTGGAGAAGCAAGAGCTAAAGAGTTAATGTTTACGGGAGAACATATTACGGCGGAAGAAGCTTTACGCATTGGATTGGTCAATCGAGTTGTTCCAAAGGGTGAAGGATTGGACGAAGGGCTCAAATTGGCGAAAAAAATCTGTCGGAACTCACCTACTGCGGTGAGAAATATTAAAAAGGCGGTAGATGAAGGTCTTGAATTACCGTTTAACAAAGCAATCGAAAGAGAAGCTGAACTGTTTCAAGAATTGTTTCTCACAGAAGATGTAAAAGAAGGCGTGCAAGCATTTTTAGAAAAGAGACGACCTGAATTTCTAGGGAAATAAAGCATCATAAAAAATGGATTGACAAACATATTTTATAGTATTTTGTCACTAAGTATAAGGCAATTCCAATCGTAACGATGGCGTTCAGTATCAGTCGTATTGAATGCATCACGCCTTCAAAAAGTAAATTTGGGAAATTAACGAAAAGAGCCCGTGGCAACTCCTTTATGGATAGCTACAGGCTCCTTTTTATGGAGTTTTGTTATTTAAAATATCGTGGAATATGTAAAAATTTCTTGCCAAGTAGATTTATTATTCATGGGATCGAACTAACTTATGTACATCAATACGAATCCCTGTGTGTCATTATTCTGGAGTAACCCTTCGTATAGTGTTTAAAAGATATCGATAAATCCTCAACTTAGGGAGGTAAATTTAGTATATAAGTTGAATATATGAATCCGGTTTTATAATCTCACACAAAGACGAATAATAACTTCGTCGTGTCGTTGGTTGACATCACGAATAAATTCCCTAACCTTTAAAGTGATTTTTTGAACACTTGGGAAAAAGATATTATTAATAACGGATTCCTTCAACCATTTCCATAAGCCTTCTACAAGATTTAGTTGCGAGCTATAGGGAGGCAGAAAACAAGTTCAAGTCGAGATTGATTCTCTTTGAGAAAAGGTTGCAGGTACTTCGCATGATGAATACGTGCATTGTCCAGAATCATAACGATTTTTCCTGAAGGATAATGCTCAAGAACTTTAGTTAGGAAGCCTAGAAAAGCGACTGCGTCATACTTTTCTTCCTCGATGCAAAATATTTCACCGGTTTCATAATCTAATGTGCCAATCAATTTCACGCCTTTATGCTGCCCATATGTTGGGATCAGTCGTTGCTTTCCTTTTAAGAACCAGGTCCGCTGAATCGCTTGGTAATCACGAATCATTGATTCGTCTTCAAAAAGAAGGTGGTCAATTTCTTCATTTATAAGTTTTTTTAGCGCAGGGAATGTTTCTTCTACAAATAGCCTCTGCTTTTCCGAATCTGCCTTTTTGAGGGTATAGGTAGGACGTGTATAGCTGAGTTCAAGCTGATGTAAATCGCCGGACATCCCGCGTAATGAGTAGGAAATACTCCATTCATTTTTAACAAATTCAACGATGAGCGCAAGCGTCCAGTTATATCAGGCTGTAAAACCAACATCCATAGGGACTTGAGTCGATACAATTTTTATTAGAATGGTCTTTTGTTCCTCCGATAAATTTGATGGTTTGCCGGTGGAATGTCCAAGGTTAAGTCCATCAATCCCACTTTCTTTATAATTCGCAATATAGATCCCAACGGTTTCGAAAATTCGGCCGATTAATCTGGCAATCTCTTTCATTTTATAACCGCTTAAATAAAGAAAGATTGTTTGGTAGCGCTCAAAATGGCCACGATCCTTAGTGGTTAGCATAGCTTCTTTAATTTCTACAATTTGATTTTGGACATTCATAAGTCATCAATCCCTTCAGGGTGTTTATATCTCTATACCCGTTTAGGAGATGTAGGAATCTTTAATTCAACTTATATAGTCGGATAAAATATGTACATAGACACTAAAGTAATTATGGCAAATAAATTTGCAAAGATTGCAGTTATAATAGCCAAAGTTATTTTTGAATCGAATACAGGAATAGTTATCTTCCAAAAGTTGCTACGGCTACAATAAATCATAATAAATATATATGCTCTCCCGTTAATTATTGTAAAATTTTAGTGAGGACCTTTTGATTCATTCGATTTGAACTTTTATAATAGAAGAAACAGATCTCATCGGAAGAGGTGGCATATATGGCGATAATAATACCTTTCCAAACTAGGCAGCAACTAGAAACAGAAAAGGCAGTTAAGGTTATGCGTGAGTGGGAAACCTACTTAGAACGGGAAGAAGCGAATTGGCACCAAGTAATAGAGAGGGAAACAGAAGAAAAAGACAGCTTGTCACAGGAAGACATCAAGTGGCTGAATGAATGGATGGTCGAAGAAAAATGATTACCATGAAAGTTGATCAAGAAAAGCTAAAAGGGCTTTATCTTCAGAAAATAGATGAGCATTTACAAGAACTTGAATCAGTAGTATTTTTCGTGAATTCAAAGCAACTAGCTACATATTTAAACATGTCTTGGAATAAGATTGTAACCCACATTTTATACGATGAAGAATTTCCGAAGATACGCCTAGGGAGCAAGTGGCTGTTCCATAAAAAAGAAGTTGGTAAGTATATGGAGAGGTATAATAATGAAGTTCGTAAAAATGGTGGAAGTATCGTATCTTATATACGAAAGTGAAGATGAAAAAACATTGAGATTATTATACACAAGAAAAGAACTCACCATTATCAGTACGAGGGTAAGGGGGTATTGTTATATGTCCGCTGAGGAAACTAGAAATTAATCGTATCAAAGCTTGTCGAAGGAAATAGGGCAAGTCTGTCAAGAATAGAGTAGGTGCATGAATAAATCCATGCACCTACTCTGTTTTTATTCTATTATTTGATATTTTTTAATTTTGGCATAAAGCCATGTTCGACTGATGCCAAGAATCCGACTTGCTTGTGATTTATTTCCTCCAGCTTCCTGAAGAGCCGTTTGAATAAGTTCTTTTTCAGTTTTTTCCATCGAACTGATATAGGATTCGCTTGTAATCTTCTTTGGGGTGGATAGTTGATGCTCCGGTTATTCGTTATTCACATGTAATCGTGCATGGATGGAATCAGGAAGTTGTTCAATATCGATATAGTGATTCTGTGTTAAGTTAGCTGCCCTTTCTAATAGGTTTTGAAGCTCACGGATATTCCCGGGCCAATCATAGTTCAACAGTTTCGTCAGTGAGGAATGGGTGATGCCATTTAATTGGAACCCGGATTGATTGAGATGGGAAATTATGGATTCGACGATGTCAGGCATGTCCTCCATCCGTTCACGTAAGGGTGGAATTTCAATCCGCATGATATTTAATCTGTAATAAAGATCTTCCCTGAACTTTCCTTCCGCAATGAGCCTTTCCAGGTTCTGGTTAGTTGCAGCAATGATTTTAGTGTCTAGCTGAACAATTTGGTTGCTGCCAATTGGTTCATACTCTTTTTCTTGCAGTACCCGCAACATTTTTGTTTGAAGTTCTAACGGCATATCACCGATTTCATCGAGAAATAAAGTGCCGTTTTGAGCCATCGCAAACTTCCTTTTTTTTTCGCCCTTTTTTGCACCAGTGAAAGATCCTTCCGCGTAGCCGAAAAACTCAGATTCGAGCAATTCATTCGGGATGGCCGCACAATTTACTTGAACGAACATACCTGTCTGTTGGGAGGCCGCATGGATGCCATGTGCAAATAACTCTTTCCCCGTTCCGCTTTCGCCAAGTAAAAGTACGGTTGAGCGGCTGCGCGATGCTGCCAGTGCCTCCGTTTTTGCCCGGCGAATCGGCTGCGAGTCGCCAATGATGTCAGCCAAGGAGTATTTAGTACCCCTAATTTCATTCAATTCCTTTTGATAATAGGTGATCTGCTGTTCTAGCTTATTCACTTTTTGTAGCGCTCCCTGTAATTGAATCAATCCTTGGTAGGTGATTTTGCAAATGGCTCCGACATTTATGTTCTCATCTTTTATTGGTAATACAGTAATTAACGATTGCGTTTCTCCAATCAGCTTTGGAACATTATTCAATACCACCCCTGTTCGTACGACCTCTTCTAGACCAAGATTCGGAAAGGTTTCGGTAATGGATTTTCCCAACAAATCATTTCCTGTCATGTTATAAAGATCGCAAAATCCTTTGTTGACCATTGTGATTTCCATCTGCTTATCCACAAGAATAATGCCGTCATATGCTAATTCCACGACGGATCGCAGTTTTTCCTCCCATTCTTTTGAAAACTCTAATTCCCTTGCCGTTTCCTCGAGCTTTGTCATGTCTTCCATCAAGACCATTAATCCGGTCAATTCATTATTTTCTTTTATTGGATAACATTTGATAAATAGGCTATGTCCGTTTAATTCTAATTTTGTTTTTGCTTCAACTTCTTTATTTAGCAGAACACGATTCAATAGTTTGAGAATCGTTTCGTCAATATCCCGTTCACCAAATGTGTAATTATCCGCGGACAATTGTAGAAAAGAATTGGCCAACGGATTGATGGAGATGATATTAAAATGCGTATCGACTGAAAAAAGCCCGAAATTCAAATTATGGAAAATCAACCCCAATTCTGATTCCATTCGACCATAAACTTTATCGTACAAATAGAGGATTTCGGAAGTGGACATGATACCAATGGGTTCTCGTTTTTCATTCAGGACAGGCGCGTGTCCTAACTGATTTTCTAAAAGAAATTTTCGGGTTTCTGCAACTGTATATTCAGTTGTTAAATAGATCGGTTTTTCATTGATGAAATAATGTATGGAATGTTCGAATGCATACCCATTGGCTAGCGCTTGGATTAACCTGTTCTTCGTTAAAATACCGCAAAGCTGTCCGTTGCTATGAACCACTGGAATAATATGAGACCTTGTACGGGCAAAACTCTGGAGTGCTTGCTGTATGGTGTCCGTATTTCTGCATACGGGGAAATCCTTCGACATGACTTCTTGTATTAACATAGATATCATCCTTTCAGAACTAGATTCATTTTATATCAATATACAAAACAATCAAACAAGTTACTTTACACTTTTACGCAAACAATAGTTTACACTTTACAATTATTGTTAGATTTTGTTTACATATGCGTATTTGCCAAACCACTACGATACCACAGATTTCAGCCTTTAAGTGGTTGGCATGAATCTTGCAACTAAGTTAAGTGTAGCTGGAAACTAGAATGGGAGGTTTGTGATAAAGGTGAAATATAATGAATTTCAAGTTGGGCAGACATTTGAAGCAGAGCCCGTGACAATAACTAAAGAAGATATCATGGAATTCGCATTGAAGTATGATCCTCAGTTCATGCATATTAATGAGAAGAAAGCGCGAGATGGTATGTTTGGCGATATTATCGCTTCCGGTATGCACACCTTATCCGCCACTTGGAATTCCTGGGTGCAGCTTGGAATCTTTGGGGATGATGTAATTGCCGGCGTGGGCATTGAAAAGGTGAAGTTCCGAAGGCCTGTTTTTCCAAATGATTGTCTGAGCGTCAAGATAGAGGTTATCGATATGGAGCAGAGAAAGCCCGATTGCGGAGCCATCACACTATATCTGTCAACATACAACCCAAAAAAAGAATTGGTACTTGAAGCGGAAGTCACCGGACTTATACAAGTTTAAGAGGGGGATTAAAGATGAAGCAGGATAATGAATTATTATTATTTCGTAAATCAATACAAGCATTTGCAAAGAAGTATATAGAAGATGATTATTGGAAGTGGGAAGAGGATGGCAATATTCCGAGAGAAATTTGGAGTAAGTTGGGCGAGGAAGGTTTTCTTTGTGTAGACATCCCTGAGAAATACGGCGGTTTAGGGGCCCCTTATGTGTTTTCTTCCTTAATTGTGGAAGAGCTAAATCGGTTAGGCTATGCATCGATTGCGATCAACTTGTCTGTACATTCCAATATTATTGCCCATTACATTCTAGGCTCAGGTACGGATGAACAAAAGAACAGATACTTGCCGAAAATGGCTTCTGGTGAAATGGTCGGCGCCATTGCGATGACAGAGCCGGATGCAGGAAGCGATCTCCAAGGGATCAAAACAAACGCAAGCCTCATGAAGGATGAATCTGGCTATCTTCTAAATGGTTCCAAGACCTTCGTCAGCAACGGCCAGCACTGCGATTTTGTTATCGTCGTGGCACGAACGAATCCAGAGGTTCGAGCTGCAATTGGGACGACGTTATTCATTGTGGATATTCCTGCAGTCGGACTTGAACAAGGAAAGAATCTTAATAAGATCGGGCTTTTGTCTTGCGATACATCCGAGGTGTTCTTCGAAGATGTGAAAGTATCGGAATGCTCGATTTTAGGGGATCTGAATCAAGGGTTTGTAACATTGATGAATGAGTTGCCTAGAGAGCGATTAACCATTGCGATAGGCGCAATCGGTGCGATAGATGGGGCTTTGGAGTTAACAATTCAGTATGTAAAAGAGCGGAAGGCTTTCGGGAAATCCATAAGTGATTTTCAAAATACACGTTTCAAAATTGCTGAAATGATGACGGAAGCAAGAGTTAATCGTGCGTTTGTCCAAGAATGCCTCGACCTCCTTGAAAAAGGGGAACTTGATACGGAGACGGCAAGTATGGCTAAGCTATCCTGCACGGAGGCACAAGGAAAAATCACCGATAGTTGTCTGCAGTTATTCGGTGGATATGGATATATGCGTGAGTACCCGATTGGTCGCGCCTTTGTAGACGCAAGAATCCAACGAATTTACGGTGGTACATCGGAAATCATGAAAGAAATCATTGGCCGAGGCATTTTCGGAAAATAAAAAAACGAGGGGGATATGGAATGGGAATTTTACAGGGACTGAAGGTATTGGATTTTTCTACGCTGTTACCAGGTCCTTTCGCCACATTAATGCTAGCGGATATGGGGGCAGACGTCATTCATGTGGAGTCCCCAACCCGGGCAGATATGGTCCGAGCAATGGAACCGGTAGATGAAGGAGGGATTTCTGCGGCCCATCGTCATTTGAATCGGTCGAAAAAGTCTTTGGCACTCGACTTGAAAGATGCCGAATCAATCAATGTCATCCATTCTTTACTTCATGAGTATGATATCGTGATGTAACAATTCCGACCTGGTGTCATGGCCCGGTTGGGGCTGGATTATGAATCACTTAAGAAAATTAATCCAAAAATCATCTATTGTTCGCTAACAGGCTACGGACAGACGGGACCTTTTGCTGATCGGGCTGGACACGATACGAATTATTTATCGATTGCAGGTGTAATGGATTACTCTCGTCGCAAGGGAGAACGTCCTCCGGTATTAGGTGTCCAAGTTGCGGATATTGCGGGGGGTTCCTTGCATTCGGTTATCGGTATTTTAGCTGCTGTTTATCACCGAGAAAAGACGGGTGAAGGTCAATTTATCGATATTAGTATGACTGATGCGAGCTTTTCTTTGAATGCCCTATTCGGACCAGGGTATTTAGCGCACGGAGTGGAACCGCAGACTGAAAATCTGATGCTGAACGGTGGGGAGTTCTATGACTATTACGAAACGAAAGTCCTTACATTAATAATTTTGGAACTGAAGAACAAAAGTGGAGGTACTTACCTGGCTGCATGAGCGGGGATATCATTACCGCTATCGCAATGACTGAGCCAGGTGCAGGATCAGAATTGGCGTCCATTAGTACAACTGCTATTAAAGATGGAGATAGTTATGTGTTAAATGGTCAAAAAACATTTAATTCCAATGGTATTCAATCCGATTTAATCATCATTGTCGCTAAAACAAATCCAAAAGCAGATCCTGCACATAAGGGAATTAGCTTATTTTTAGTTGAAAGTGATATGCCCGGTTTCTCCCGTGGAAGAAAGCTTAATAAAGTGGGAATGCACAGTCAGGATACAGCGGAATTGGTTTTTGAAAACGTAAAAGTTCCAGCTGCCAATTTACTAGGTGAAGAGGGGGAAGGGATTCTATCACTTAATGAAAGAGTTGCAACAGGAACGAATCCTTTCGGCCGTGGGTGCTCAGGTTGCAACGGAGGATATGTTGAGTATGACAATTGATTATGTGAAGGAACGGACGGCTTTTGGACAACCGATTAGTAAATTCCAGAACACTCAATTTAAACTGGCTGAAATGGCAACGCATGTTCAAATAGGTCGAACATTTTTGGATGATTTAATTGTAAAACATATGTTAGGGAAAGATATTCAAAAAGAAGTGTCAATGGCCAAATGGTGGATCTCGGATAATGCGAGAAAAATGGCTCCTGAGTGTATGCAACTTTATGGAGGATTCGGGTATATGGAAGAATATAAAATTGCCCGTCGGTACCGGGATATTGCCGTTGTCCCTATTTACGCCGGGTCAAATGAAATTATGAAAACTATTATTGCAAAAAATCTAGGATTATAACATGAAGTAAATCGAGGTAAACGTGATGTAGATAAAATGTGAATTAGTGTGGAAGGCTTGTCTGTGCTTAGATTAAGAAGAAAGCGACATATGAGGAATTATAAGGAAAGAGGGAATGCAATGGTCGATACTAATCAATCAATTGAAAAGAGTACAATCTCCAAAACAATGAAACGTATTCTACCTTTTGTTCTATTACTGTATGTCATTGCTTATTTGGATCGGGTCAATCTAGGATATGCAGCCTTGGAAATGAATGCCGATTTGGCGCTAACTGCAGAAGTTTTTGGGCTTCTGTCAGGGATCTTTTTTGTTGGGTATTTCTTCTTTGAGATACCTAGCAATATGATCATGAGTAAGGTGGGTGCTAGAATTTGGATCGCACGGATTATGATCAGTTGGGGAGTTGTTGTAATCTTCACTGGTTTTGCACAATCTGCAATGCATCTCTATATTCTACGATTTTTACTCGGAGTAGCGGAAGCGGGTTTCTTCCCCGGGATAATCCTTTATTTAACCTATTGGTTCAGAGCGTCAGAACGTGGAAAAGCAACGGCTGTTCTTGTATTGGCACTGCCCATAGGAGGAATAATAGGTGCTCCCTTATCCACGTTTATCATAGACAATATTTCGTGGGCAGGCATGGAAGGTTGGCGTTGGATGTTTATTTTAGAGGGGACACCGGCTCTGATATTAGGTGTTGTCGTTGTATTCTATCTAACGAACAGACCAGCTGATGCAAAGTGGCTTACGAATGATGAGAGGAATTGGTTGGAAAGTGAGCTGGCGGCTGAGAGAAAGATTACCTCTTCCATAAATAAAGTATCAAAACTTGGAATGATTAAGGATTTACGTGTCTGGAAGCTGTCATTACTATATTTTACGGGATATTGTGCGGTGTATGGCTTATCTTTTTGGTTGCCTACCATTATTAAATCTTTATCTGTCAGTACGACAACCAATATGGAGATCGGCTGGCTTGCGATGATTCCAGCATTGGTTGGTATACCGGCAATTATTTTCTTTGGATGGAATGCAGATCGAACGGGTGCACATAAGGCTCACTTGCTTTGTTGTTTCTTAGTAGCAATTGTCGGGTTCATTGGATGTGGCTTTTCAGAGTCGGTTGTCATGGTGGTATTAATGTTAACAATCACTTCATTCGGATTATATGGATTTACGGGTTGTTTCTTTGCTTATTTGACCTTTTTCTTTTCCGAGTCTACGGCGCCAGTCGGCATTGCGTTAGTCAATTCATTTGCGGCGTTGGGTGGATTCGTGGGACCGATGATTTTGGGATTGGTCAACTTGCAGCAAGGCATGTTTATACTGTCATTCTTATTGGTAATTGGGTCAATCACATTAATGTCGTTAAAGTTGGAGGAAAATATTGCTAAAAAAGAGGACGTCCAAGCTGTACAATTGGACCCCGCAAATCCAATTTACAAGGGAGAATTAAAATGAAGACATTGCTTGAAGGAGATGTCATTTGGAGTCCTTCCGATGATAGAATTAAAGATACTGTCTTATGGGACTTTATGTCATGGTTAAAGAGTGAGAAAGGCGTAGTGGTGGAAGATTACGCTCAGATGTGGAAGTGGTCAGTGGATGAACTAGAATCATTTTGGGAAAGTGTGTGGGAATATTCAGGTATTATTTCAAGTTCACACTACTCGAAGGTTTTAGGGGGAGCCACGATGCCAGGGGCGGAATGGTTTCCGGGTTCGAACTTGAATTTCACGGAGAATATATTTGCGCAAAGCCAAGAAAATCAGCCCGCTCTCTATTTCCGGTCCGAATTCATTTCAACACAAGAAATGAGTTGGTCGGAATTGAAGGGGCAAGTCGCATCTGTTGCAAAAGGATTAAAGGAATTAGGTGTAGGACCCGGGGATCGTGTCGCTGCGTATCTGCCAAATATTCCAGAGACGGTTGTTGCATTTTTGGCAACAGCGAGCATCGGTGCAATATGGTCGGTCTGCTCTCCTGATTTCGGCTCGCGAAGTGTTATAGATCGCTTTCAGCAAATTGAACCGGTCGTTCTATTGGCGGTGGATGGTTACTCGTATAATGGTAAAAGATTTGATAAACGGGATGAAGTTCAAATGATTCAGAAATCCTTAACTTCATTGCAGCATACCGTTTTCATACCCTATATCCAGGAAGAGATTTTGGAAGGGTGTACTCCATGGGAAACCCTATTAAGACATGAAGTGCAACTGACATTCCAAGCCGTTCCATTTGAACATCCGCTTTGGATTGTCTATTCTTCCGGAACGACTGGATTACCCAAGCCGATCGTGCAAAGTCATGGTGGAATTATTTTGGAATATAAGAAAACTATGATGATTCAACATGGTTACAAGCCGGGAGACGTCGTCTATTGGTTTTCTTCAACCGGATGGGTCATGTGGAATATGCTTATTGGATGCTTATTGACGGGTTCAACCATTGTCATTTATGATGGCAGTCCCTCTTATCCTAGTATGGATGTCCTTTGGGAGCTTGCTGAAGAAACAGGTATCATGTTTTTTGGGACAAGCGCACCGTTCATCTTGAATTCGATGAAAATGAATGTAAGACCAAAAGAAAAATATGATTTATCCAAGCTGGAATCACTGTTTTCTACGGGTGCCCCGTTAACTGGGGACGGATATAAATGGGTATATGAACATGTGAAATCGGATATTTGGCTAGTTTCCGCGAGTGGGGGTACGGATGTATGCTCCGCATTTGTAGGGGGAGTTCCGATAGAACCTGTACGTATCGGAGAGATTCAAGGTCGTTCCTTGGGTGTTGCGGCAGAAGCGTTTGATGAAGACGGGAATGCATTGACAAATGAAGTTGGTGAATTGGTCATTACAAAGCCAATGCCCTCCATGCCACTTTATTTCTGGAATGATGAGGATAATAAAAGGTATCATGAAAGCTATTTTGATGAGTATCCAGGCATTTGGAAGCATGGGGATTGGATAAAGATTGATGAAAAAGGACGTTGTGTCATTTACGGTCGCTCCGATTCCACAATTAACCGTTCTGGCGTAAGAATGGGAACGAGTGATTTGTATCGGGTCATTGCAAATTTGGATGTAGTGATGGATAGTTTAGTCATTGACTTGGAGGTTATGGGTAAAAGTGAATCTCTCATTCTCTTTGTCGTGTTAAAAAAGGGCCATTCATTGGATGATGAATTACGTAGTAAGTTAAAAAATCAAATTCGGGAACATTTATCGCCTCGATTTATTCCAGATGAAATTTATGCGGTGAAGGATATTCCGAAAACACTGAACGGGAAGAAGATGGAAGTGCCAATTCGAAAGCTGCTTCTCGGATTCGATGCTGAAAAAGTGATTAACTCGGATTCAATGGGGAATCCGGATTCACTTAGATTTTTCCTGGAACTGGCAACGGAATTTAATGAGACACGCACAACAAAATTATTTTAATTCAAGGGGGAATTTTATTATGAGGGAAGTAGTCATCGTTGAAGGGGTTCGAACTGCAGTAGGGAGACGAAAAGGGGCTTTGACCAATGTACGGCCAGATGATTTGGCAGCGATCGTATTAGATGAAGTCGTGAAACGTGCCGGGATAGATAGAGGCGAGGTGGAAGATGTCATTTTAGGTTGCGTATCCCAAGTGGGGGAGCAGGCTATGAATATTGCCAGAACTTCGTTATTAATTGCTGGGTTTCCAATCCATGTACCGGGCGTGACAATCGATCGTCAATGCGGATCGAGTCAACAGGCTTTGCATTTTGCAGCACAAGCGATTGCATCCGGTGATATGGACATTGTCATTGCAGGTGGCGTAGAAAGCATGACACGTGAGCCGATGTTTTCGAGTGGACTCGGTAAAGGTCTTAGTAAGAAATTGACCGATCAATATGAAATTTTAAACCAAGGGATTTCGTCTGAAAGAATGGTGAAAAAATGGGATTTGACACGGGAAGAGTTGGATCAGTACTCCGTGAACAGTCATTTGCGGGCATTCGACGCCATTAACAAAGGGCATTTCGAAAATGAAATCGTACCTGTGGAAGTTGAGCAAGATGATGGCACAACGACCATGTTTGCTGTAGATGAAGGGCCGCGTGAAGGGACGACATTGGAGGTTCTTGGTGGATTGAAAACCGTTTTTGATGAAAACGGTGTAATCACTGCAGGGAATGCAAGTCAAATTAGTGATGGAGCCTCAGCTGTCCTGTTGATGTCCCGTGAAAAAGCGGAACAATTAGGATTGAAACCACGTGCTCGTATCGTTGCACGCTCCGTTGTCGGTTCGGACCCGACGCTTATGCTGACAGGTCCAATCGAAGCGACCAGAAAAGTATTGAAAAAAGCTGGTCTATCTATAAAGGACATCGATACCTATGAAGTAAATGAGGCTTTTGCTCAAGTTCCTCTAGCCTGGTTAAAAGATGTTGATGCTGAATATGAAAAGTTAAATGTTGACGGGGGAGCCATTGCTTTAGGGCATCCACTCGGAGCGACAGGAACAAAATTACTTGTTACGTTGTTGAATCGTTTAGAACGGAAAAACGAACGATTTGGTTTGCTTGCCATCTGTGAGGGAATGGGTATGGCGAATGCCACTGTTATTGAAAGATTGGAGTAGGACCGCTTTTAAATCATTCCAATTTCAAGTATATTATTTTAAATAAGATAGGAAAATATAATACTTAAGACTGCCACAATCAATAAGATTGTGGCATTTTTCACTACTGTGGCATAACTCACGAATGAAATCTCAGTCATTAATGCATTGGTCAGTCTTGGGGATTGCCGTTCATAATTCCTATAATGATTCTCCTTTGAATTTGGTATTGCCTACAAACTTCATAATGCGAAGGAACCGGGATTTTATGCAGCCCAACTTTTTGGATGAAAACACTGACAGGGATCCAGTTCCCTTGTCACCGTTTAATATAGCGGTAAATCGTCCCCGCCAGCTGAATGTTAAATAATTGTTGGCCATCTGTCAGGTCGGTTGAAAGAATTTCTTCAATACGTTTCAGGCGATAATTTAGCGTATTCGTGTGGACGTGAAGGACGACGGCGGTTCGTTTGATGTTTTGGTTTTGACGCAAATAGGTAAGTAGTGTTTGCAACAAATCTCCTTTTCGCGCTCGCTCGTATTGAATGAGCGGGCCGATGACTTCGTGCACGAAATCGAGTAGCTCTTCTTCTGAATTCCGTAAGATGAAGCGTTGGATGCCAAGGTCTGTGTAGGACAGGGCGCGTTCTTCGAAATGGTAGTTTTTCATGAATGTGGTGCATTTTTCAGCTTCTTTGAATGATTCGTGGGCAGCGGCGAGGTTTGGTTTCATTCTGCCGATGCCGATGGTGATGTCGAGTTCGCTGTATGTTTTATCGATTTCCTGCTGCAAATGCAAAGCGAGTTCTTTAATGCTGCCTGCCGGGTTCGCTGCCTGCAGTTTGGCAGGGTAGGAGAATAAGGCGGCGAGCTTGTTTTGGTCGATAAGCGCGGCGCCTTGCGAGTTTTTTCCTAGGAAGTTAGTATTCGTCATATAGAGCAGATTGTTGATGACGTTTTCGCTTATAGCTCCGCGCTGCAATTTGTCTTTGTTTTCGACACTAATGATGACGGCGATGTAGTTGCGGTTCAAGTCGAATTGCAGATTTTTTGCCTGCTTCATTAATGTTTCATCAATTGCCTGGCCGGATAAAATTTTTGTCATGAATTCGTTCCGCAGACGCTGCTGTGTTTCGTAGACAGCTTGTTCTTTGACGAGCACGAGCGTGAGGACCGTGCAGATGTGTTCGAGCGCGTTGATTCCGACTTCTCCGATTGGGTCTTTTGAGATGATGATGAGTGTGCCGAGCGGCTTTATTTTCGATTGCAACGGCAGCGCGATGACTTGATATTTTTCAAGGCCTAGTGTGATTTCAGAGACGCTGTACGGGCTGTTGAGCGACTGGTCATTCTGTTTCACAAAGCGTAGTAGTTCGCTGTTCATCTCTATTGAAACGGGCGCGCGGCAGGCAGAAGCGGTCAGTTCGCCTATCTCATCGAATAAGAAAATATGCTCGCCGATCGTTTTGTAAATATAGTCGATAATGGACTGAATTCCTTCCCCGTTGACGACGAGATTGGAAATGTTGCGCTGCGTTTCGATCGAGCGGGACAGCAGCTGGACGGTCTTTTTCTCTTGATGATAAATATTCGATTTTTCGAGCGCGATGGCGGCTTGCTGGGCGATCGCTTCTAACAGCTGCATATCTTCTTTTTTGAAATGAAGCGATTTATCAAATGAATCAAGCGTAATGACACCGATGCAGGTTCCTTTCAATAAAATCGGTGATGAAATGACTGAAGTGAAGTGGAAGTTATTCGAAATAGATTCATCGAGCAGCGTCCGATTGCAAGGAGTAAGTGTATCAAGCGCCTGTTTGATTTCTTCTTCATTTTTAAACACTAGCCCTTTTTCCGCTTGAAACGTCATGCCGGTCATCGATTCGCCGCTGCTTAATTCAATCGATTTAAAGATTTGCGGATAAAACAAGCCATGCGCTGATTTGGCCACCAGGCGCTGTTTCTGCAGGTCGAAAACCCAAATGGAACCGCCTCCTGCTGCGTCTACTGCGGAAATTGCTTCATCTATAATCAAATCGAAAATCGTTTCGATATCTAATGAAGAGTTAATGACAGTGGAAACATGAACAAGAGATTTGAGCTGCCGGTGAGTTAACTTATCTTGCATAATCTATCATCCTAACCCTATAGTATTTTGTGTTTTTTGTGTAAAACACACAAATTCTTTCGGAAAATCACACATAGAATTGATTATTTTTATTGTTTATAATTATAGATGAATTGGAAATAGAATGAAAGTGGGTTGGTTTAAAGTACATGGATTGAAGAAAGTGAGTCGGTTTAACGTGCACAGATAAATGAAAGCGTTTGCAGCTTGATTGTTGGCGCAACGATTTACGGCAATGACGGAATGTAAAAGAAGAATGGAGGGTATTGGATATGAATTTTGATTTGACGGATGAACAACAAATGGTGCGCAAGCTGGTTCGCGATTTTGCAGAAGCGGAAGTGGAGCCGGGTGCGGATGAGCGCGATCGTACAGGGGAATTCCCGAAAGAGATTTTTGAAAAGTTTTCGGAGCTTGGCTTGATGGGGCTACCTTTTCCGGAAGAGTACGGCGGTGGCGGAGCAGATACGACGAGTTTTGCTATCGTCACGGAAGAATTAAGCCGAGTCTGCGCATCGACAGGCATCACGTATTCTGCGCATATTTCACTTGGCGGAGCACCGATTCATTTGTTCGGCACACCGGAGCAGAAAAAGAAATATTTAATGCCGATTTGTACGGGTGAATCGTTCGGGGCGTTTGGATTGACGGAGCCGAATGCGGGGTCGGATGCGGGCGGGACAGAAACGACAGCTGTTCTTGATGGCGATGAGTGGGTCATTAACGGTTCGAAGTGTTTCATTACGAATGCAAGCTATGCGAAACATCTTGCTGTGACTGCGATTACAGACCGCTCAAAAGGAATGAACGGCATTAGCGCATTTATCGTGCCGACCGATGTACCAGGATTTACGGTCATCGCAAACTATGAAAAAATGGGACTTCATTCTTCTAACACGACGGAATTGATTTTGGAAAACGTCCGGGTGCCGAAAGAAAATCT
Organism: Sporosarcina sp. P16b; assembly: GCF_002743065.1. Taxonomy (NCBI): domain Bacteria; kingdom Bacillati; phylum Bacillota; class Bacilli; order Caryophanales; family Caryophanaceae; genus Sporosarcina; species Sporosarcina sp. P16b. The sequence goes on from NZ_PDYO01000004.1 coordinate 44,694, forward strand.
TCTTGGCGAAATTGGAAACGGTTACAAACAGTTTTTAGCAACGCTTGACGGTGGACGGATCGGCATCGGCGCAATGGCTGTTGGCATAGCGCAAGGAGCGTACGAGAAGGCGTTGAATTACGCGCAAGAGCGAAAGCAGTTCGGCAGAAGCATTTCGAACTTCCAGGCGATTCAATTCAAACTTGCGGATATGGCAATGAATATCGAGCTGGCACGCAATATGGTGTATAAAGCAGCGTGGCTAAAAGATCAAGGGCGCCCGTTCAAAAAGGAAGCGGCGTTTGCAAAATTATTCGCTTCTGAAATGTGCATGCGCGTCTGTGATCAAGCAGTGCAGGTTCATGGCGGCTACGGCTATATTAAAGAATACCAAGTTGAACGTTTCTTCCGTGATGCGAAACTTTTAGAAATCGGTGAAGGTACGTCTGAAGTCCAGCGCATGGTCATTGCAAAACAGATCGGCTGCTGATTTTGAAAAGGTTTTAATGAATTGACAAAGGGGCGATTGAATGGATATTGAACGAGTTTTACAAGTAGCTGCGAATAGTAAACTTATTTATCCTAGTGAAGAAAAGGCGCGCTCGACTTCGATTGGTAGCGCAGAAGCTTTCCAAGAACTTCTCCGGCAGTCCCAGGAAGATCCTGCTGCATTTTGGGATCAGCAAGCCCGTGAGCTCGAATGGTATGAACCGTGGACAGAGACGATCAGTGGCAAACTCCCTGATTTCAAGTTCTTCGTGGATGGCATTACGAATCCTAGCATCAACTTACTAGACCGGCATATACATAACGGTGCCGGTAACCGGACAGCGCTCATTTGGGAAGGTGAGAACGGCGATTCGAAGTTTTACACGTATTCGATGCTCCTTGCAGAAGTAAACCGTTTTTCTAATGTGCTTCGATCTTTCGGCGTGAAAAAAGGCGATTGTGTCGCGATCTATCTTCCGAATTTGGCGGAAGCCGTCATAGCGGTGCTCGCGTGTTTCCGTGTCGGGGCAATTTACAACGCAGTCTTCTCAGGCTATTCCGAGCGTTCTTTGTCCGACCGATTGGCAAGCTTTGAACCGAAAGTCATTATCACAGCGGATGCGACAATGCGCCGCGGCAAAGAAATTCGCTTAAAAGAAAAAGTCGATCAAGTCGCGCCGTCCACTTCTTCAGTTGAAGCGGTCATCGTCGTCAATCGCATGGGCATCGATATCGACATGCAGGAAGGCCGCGATTACTGGTGGCATGAGCTGACGGAAAAAGCGAGTATCCATTGCGAACCGGAGCGCCTTGAAGCGAATGAAAGCGGGATCGTTTTCTATACGAGCGGCACGACGGGAAAGCCGAAAGGGATCGTGCACTCAGGTGCGGCATTCGTCGTGCAAAACTATGTCTATGCGAAATACCATCTCGACCATCGCGATGACGACGTATTTTGGTGCACGGCGGATATCGGCTGGCTGACGATGCATATTTGGGGTATCGTCGGAGCCCTTGCGAACGGCGTTACGACAGTCATTTGCGAAGGAGCGATCGATTATCCCGAGAAAACACGTTTTTATCAAATCATTGAAAAATACCGTGTCAATAAATTATTTACCGCTCCGACAGCGCTACGCATGTTGAAAAGCATGGGTCAGGAGCCAATCGAGCAGTTTGACTTGTCATGCCTTGACGTGATCGCACTCGTCGGCGAGCCGTTCGATGCGGAGACGTGGCACTGGACATATGAAGTGCTAGGCAAGAAAAAAGTCTATATTAACAACACTTGGGGGCAGACCGAAACGGCCGGCTCGCCGATTGCAGGAGCAGCATGGCTGACGCCGATGAAACCCGGGTCTTCGGGCACGCAGTTTTTAGGCGCAGTATTCGATGTCGTCAATGAAGCCGGCGAACCTGTGAAAGCCGGGCAGCTTGGCAACTTGATCATTAAAAAGCCATTCCCGATGCTATGCAGGACGATTTGGAGAGAGCCGGAACGTTACTACGGTTCATACTACAGCCAAGTCGACGGTAGCTACTACGCTAGTGATCTCGCACTGATCGACGAAGACGGCTATATTTGGGTAGTCGGCCGTTCAGACGATGCGTTCAACGTTGCAGGCCACCGTTTGAGTACGATGGAAATGGAAAGCGCCGTGCTCGAAAGTGCAGGCGTGGCGGAATGCGCGGTCATTGGCGTGCCGGATGAAATTAAAGGAGAAGTGCCTATCGTTTTCGTCCGTCTTTCAGAAAATGTAACAGACGGGGAGGAAGTCGCAGGGCGGATTAAAGAAAACATCATCCGCCAGATCGGAAAAATCGCCCAACCGAAAGAAATCATCATAACGGACTCCCTGCCTAAAACGGTGAGCGGAAAAATAATGCGTCGCCTGATTAAAGAAATCGTTACGACAGGCAGTGTCGCGGGTGATGTGACGGGGCTTGAAGATCCGTCGACAGTTGCGGAACTTCAGAGCGTCATTAAAGCGAAAACTGCGAGCAAATAAATGAACAGTAGAGCCGGTCTTTTTATGGCCGGCCCTCCTTTTCCTAAATGGATGCACACGAAAGCTTGATTACACGATAAATTGAAAGGGTGAATATCATGTTTAAAAAGATTTTGATTGCGAACCGCGGGGAAATAGCGGCCCGTGTCATGCGTACATGCAGGGCTCACGGTATTAAAACAGTTAGTGTCTATTCGGAAGCGGATGCGGAAGCTGTCCACGTCAAGCATGCGGATGAAGCATATTTGCTCGGCGGACCGCGCGTAACGGAAAGTTATATGAAAATCGATAAAATTTTAGAAGCGGCGCATCAGTCGAAAGCGGAAGCGATCCATCCAGGCTATGGTCTGCTCTCTGAAAACGCTGAATTTGCACGCCGCTGCGAAGAAGAAGGATTCGTGTTCATCGGGCCTTCGCCTGAAGTCATTTCTGAAATGGGCAGCAAAATTGCAGCGCGCAAGGCGATGGAAAAAGCCGGTGTTCCGGTCGTGCCGGGTATCACCCGTGCCCTTGCAGACGCTGAAGAAGCGATCGAAGCGGCGGAAACTATCGGCTATCCGGTTATGCTGAAGGCGTCTGCGGGCGGCGGTGGAATCGGCATGCAAGTCGTCTACAGCGCTGACGAAATTCACAAAGCGTTCGAAGGCAATCAAAAACGAGCGACTGATTTCTTCGGTGATGGCGCGATGTATATTGAAAAATTCGTCGAGAATCCGCGCCATATCGAAATTCAAATCTTAGCGGACAATAGTGGAAATACAGTGTACTTATGGGAGCGCGAGTGCTCAATCCAGCGCCGCCACCAAAAAGTAGTAGAGGAGGCGCCGTCTTCATTCATTTCAGAAGAGACACGAAGAAAAATGGGGGAAGCAGCAGTTAAAGCGGCAAAGTCCATTGGCTATAAAAATGCTGGCACGATCGAGTTTTTAGTCGATGCAGACCAAAACTTCTACTTTCTTGAAATGAATACACGGCTGCAAGTTGAGCATCCGATTACAGAAGAAATTACGGGGCTCGACTTAGTGAAAGAGCAGCTTGATATCGCAGCGGGAAAAACACTTACATTTGCGCAGCAAGACGTCAAACGCGACGGACATGCAATTGAAGTACGTATTTACGCTGAAGATCCGAAAACATTTTTCCCTTCACCGGGGACCATCACAAAACTTAAGTTGCCAGAAGGACCGGGCATCCGCCACGAATTGGCAGTACACGGTGAGTCGATTGTCACACCGTTTTATGACCCGATGATTGCGAAACTCGTCGTCAAAGGTAAAGACCGCGACGAAGCGATCGACCGCCTGCAGGAAGCGCTTTCGACCTACCATATCGAAGGCATCAAGACGAATATTCCAATGCTTCAGGAAGTAGCAGCACATGAAGCATTCCGTTCTGGGGATACGACAACGGAATTCGTGGAAAAATATTTGACGAAAAAAAAGAAAAAACAAAAACAAACGAAATGACTTTGGGGGGATTACTATGACAGAAATTACTGCAAGCATGGCAGGAAGCGTTTGGAAAGTACTCGTGAAAGCAGGAGATGAAGTAGAAGAAGATCAAGACATCGTCATCTTGGAATCGATGAAAATGGAAATACCGATTGCAACTGATTTTGATGGTGTCGTAAAAGATGTAAAAGTGAACGAAGGCGAATTCGTCAATGAAGGAGACGTCATCGCAGTCATTGAATAATTCCTGTAGAAGGAGATGAAACGATGAAATGGCCTAAAACAATTACGATTAAAGAAGTTGGACCGCGAGACGGACTGCAGAACGAAAAAATCTTCATTCCGACAAAGGACAAAATCGCCTGGATTAATGAGTTGTCTAAAAGTGGCCTGACATCGATTGAAGTGACGTCTTTCGTCAATCCGAAATGGATTCCGGCGCTCGCGGACGCAGCTGAAGTAATGGCGGGCATTAATCGGGAGCCGGGCGTCTCTTATTCGGCGCTCGTCCCGAACCGTCAAGGGCTTGAACGAGCTTTTGAAGCAGATATCGATGAAGCGGCGGTGTTCTTGTCAGCGAGCGAAACGCATAATATGAAAAATATTAATAAAACGATCACGGATACACTGCCTGTATTAAAAGAAATTGTCCAAGACGCGAAAATGGCAAGCAAGAAGACGAGAGGCTATGTGTCTACAGTGTTCGGCTGTCCATACGAAGGCATAGTCGATACGGAAGCGGTCGTCCGCGTGTCGGAGTCGCTATTTGATATGGGCATTGACGAATTGTCGCTTGGCGATACGATCGGCGTTGCGAATCCTCGGCAAGTCCAGGAAGTGCTTGACGTACTGCTGAAACGTTTTCCGGCAGACAAATTGGCAATGCATTTCCATGACACACGCGGGACAGCTTTAGCGAATGTCCTGACGTCACTTGATATGGGCATTACGGTGTTCGACAGTTCTGTTGGCGGGCTCGGCGGCTGTCCATACGCACCGGGTGCTTCAGGCAATGCAGCGACAGAAGATGTATTGTATATGCTGCATGGAATGGATATTCATACCGGCGTCGATGGTGAGAAAATTTTAGCGGCGTCCGCGTTTATCCAAGAAAAAATCGGCCGGGCGCTTCCAAGTAAGAATTTGCAGGCTGCCGGTGCGCATGATAAGTGAAGGACGTGAGTAAATGGGCAATAATGTGGTATTAGAGAAGCGCGGCGACGGAATTGCGGTCATTTTATTGAATCGTCCGGAAGCGGCGAATGCATTGTCAGTTGAGATGCTGGGCGGGCTTTACAATGCACTGCAGGAATGCCGCTACGACCGGGAAATCCGCGCTGTTATTATAACGGGCGCTGGTGAAAAAGCTTTTTGTGCAGGCGCTGATTTAAAGGAACGCCTAGGAATGAATCCGGTCGAGGTGCGCAAGACGGTTTCGTTGATCCGTCAGACAATTAACGGCATTGAATCATTGCCGCAGCCGGTCATAGCTGCAGTCAACGGCGTTGCGCTCGGCGGCGGGACAGAACTGGCCCTGGCATGCGACATCCGGATTGTAGCGGAGACGGCAAAGTTTGGATTGACGGAAACTTCGCTCGGCATTATTCCGGGAGCTGGCGGAACGCAACGACTGCCGAGATTGATCGGCAAAGGACGTGCGAAAGAGCTTATTTTCACAGCGCGCAAAGTCGAAGCGACAGAAGCATCGGAAATCGGGCTTGCTGAATACATGGTGGCGCCTGATCAGTTGATGGATCAAGCGCTTACTGTCGCGGGACAAATCGCTGCCAACGGTCCGCTCGCTGTCGCGCAGGCGAAGTTCGCGATTGACCACGGCTATGATGTAGAACTGCAGACGGGGCTCGCAATCGAACAAAACGCCTATGAAGTGACGATTCCTTCCAAAGACCGGCTCGAAGGACTGCAGGCATTCAAGGAAAAACGCAAGCCTGTATATACGGGCGAATGATGAATGATCATAAAGGAGGCAGGACTATGACAACAGATACGAAATCTTTGCAACAAGCATTGAATGAAAGAGTGGAGCAGATTAAAAAAGGTGGCGCACAGAAATACCATGAGAAAAATACGGAACAAGGGAAAATGTTCGTTCGGGACCGCTTGAAATTATTATTCGATTCAGATCTTGAAATCGAAGACGGCCAATTCGCGAACTGCATGGCGGGCGATCTTCCTGCTGACGGAGTGGTAACAGGCATGGGGAAGATTAACGGCCAAGTTGTTTGCGTCATGGCGAATGATTCCACCATCAAAGCAGGCTCATGGGGCGCGCGGACAGTGGAAAAAATTATCCGCATCCAGGAAACCGCTGAAAAATTGAATGTGCCGCTCGTTTACTTAGTCGATTCAGCAGGCGCACGCATTACGGATCAAGTCGAAATGTTCCCGGGCCGCCGCGGTGCGGGGAAAATTTTCTATAATCAAGTGAAATTATCCGGCCGCATTCCGCAAATCTGCGTTTTGTTCGGCCCGTCAGCTGCTGGTGGCGCGTATATCCCAGCGTTTTGCGATATCGTCATTATGGTCGACAAAAACGCTTCGATGTATCTTGGCTCACCGCGTATGGCGGAAATGGTCATCGGTGAAAAAGTAACGCTCGAAGAAATGGGCGGCGCGCGCATGCACTGCTCAATATCAGGATGCGGCGATGTGCTCGCGAAAAACGAAGAAGACGCAATCGCAGCGGCGCGGAGATATTTATCATATTTCCCGGCAAACTTCTCGGAAAAGCCACCTGTACGTGATACAGTGGCGCCGAAACAGCTGGATAAGGCACTGGAAGAAATCATTCCGAAAAATGAAAACGCTCCGTTTAATATGCACGACTTGATCAAAGGGATTATCGATGAAGATTCATTTTTCGAAATCAAGAAACTGTTTGCAGGCGAGCTCATTACTGGCCTTGCGCGTATCGACGGAAAAGCGGTCGGTATTATCGCGAACCAGCCACGCGTTAAAGGTGGCGTGCTATTCCATGACTCTGCCGACAAAGCGGCAAAGTTCATCAACCTTTGCGATGCGTTCCACATTCCGTTACTATTCTTAGTCGACGTACCTGGATTCATGATTGGAACAAAAGTAGAACGCGCAGGCATCATCCGCCACGGCGCAAAAATGATTTCTGCGATGTCAGAAGCGACTGTGCCGAAAATTTCCGTCATTGTCCGCAAAGCATACGGCGCAGGTCTGTACGCCATGGCAGGCCCGGCATTTGAACCGGATGCGTGTTTAGCACTGCCATCCGCTTCCATCGCGGTCATGGGACCTGACGCAGCTGTCAACGCAGTCTACGCAAACAAAATTGCTGCGCTACCCGAAGAAGAGCGCGCAGCTTATATTGAAGAGAAGCGCAGCGAATACAAAGAAGATATCGATATTTACCATTTAGCTTCCGAAATGATTATTGACGGCATCATCCCAGCAGACTCACTGCGCGATGAGCTGATTACGCGCTACGAAGCGTATGCGACGAAATATATCCAGTTTACGGAACGTAAGCATCCAGTTTATCCGGTGTGATGGAAGCAGACAGGTCCCGCGTCACCGAGAGGGACTTTTAATTAACTATTTACGTGTCAGATTCAGCAATTTCACATTTTCGAGAATTGGCATACAAAACGTATACACACAGCGCGTAAACAATTGCTACTATTGCATTTTTTATGTCTTGTTGAGACGTAATAAAGTGAAATCTAGATATGATCTAAAAAAGCACGGTAGCATTGTTAAATCAATGTATACCGTGCTATTTGTATGAGACTTCAAATAGTAACATTAAAATGCCAAAGTATTCCTTACGAAAGTCATACAAATTCTTAGTTTATTACCTTCTCTAATTTTAATCGTAATATACTTTGTGAAATGCTGCACTTTGAGAGGAGTGGGGGATAGAAGGCGCACGAGGAAGACATACTCATTACTACTGACAAATCAAAAATGAGAATATATCGCACACTAGCCGTTTTTAATTAATGGGATTAGAATGATTGGATATAAACAGTGAAACATGTTTTGTCCTAAAAAGAATGGAATAAAAAGGAGGAGGAAAAAGATGGGAAGAGTAGTTCACTTTGAAATTCACGTAGACGACATGGAAAGGGCACAAAAGTTTTATGGAGATGTATTCGGATGGACCTTTCAGGACTGGAGTGAGTATGCAGGGATGCCTTATTGTGGAGCAGTGACTGGTGATAGTGAGCTTGGAGTGGATGGAGCATTGATGCAACGTCAAGGTCCGCGTCCAGAACGTAACCAACCATTAAATGGTTATGCTTGTACTATAGGAGTCGATGAGTACGATTCGACTGAAGTGAAAATTCTTGATGGTGGGGGCAGCGTTGCAATACCCAAATATGCGTTGCCAGGAATGGCATGGCAAGGCTATTATTTGGATACCGAGGGTAATATTTTTGGAGTTCATCAACCAGATAAAAATGCAAAATAATAAGGTTGTTTTGTGAGGAATGTAATCTTAAACTAAAGAGACATTTTGTTTTGTAATAATTTTACTAGGTTTGATTATTTTAAAGGAGTGATGCACAATGGCTGTCGATATTTATTTAACGTTTAATGGGAATTGTCGTGAAGCGGTTGAGTTTTATGCAGACGTTTTTGAAACCGAAAAACCTAACTTTATGACTTTCGGTGAAAAATCTCCAAATCCAGAATACCCTCTTCCAGAAGAAGCAAAAAACTTAATTATGCATACTCGTTTAGCTATTGAAGGAAGCACTGTAATGTTTTCAGATACGTTCCCTGGTTCGCCTTTCACAGTTGGAAACAACATTAGCTTAGCCTACCAATGTGTAGAAGCGGAAAAGTTACAAATGGTTTATGAAAAACTAAAAAAAGAGGGGACCGTTGGGATGGAACTTCAAGAGACTTTCTGGTCAAAACTTTATGGCCAGGTCACTGATAAATTCGATGTAATTTGGCAATTGAGTTTAATCAACGAAGACGAAGTTTCTTAACAGCAAACAATCCAAGTCGTAAAGTTTTGAATTGGCAGACGGCATGGAACCATTAATCAAAAGAGGTGTAGGTATGAGTAAAGTTTCATCTACGACTTTGAACATGATAAGAAATTTTAATGTAGCACCTGAAAAAGTATTTGATGCGTGGCTGAACCCAGAAATGATGAGAAAGTGGTTCTTCACATTGGAAGGGACAAATAAAGTGACACGAAATAATCCCAAAGTAGGCGGTACTTGGGAAATTATTGACCATAGAGGAGGACAAGATTACCGCGCGATTGGGGAATATCTAGAAATTGATCCTCCGAAAAAAGTGATGTTCACTTTTAAGATGCCAGAAATGAGCGATTTAGAAGATACAATTACAGTTGAGCTAAAAGAGCTCGAGCAAGGTTGCAAGATGACATTCACACAATTGATCCATGTTGCTCAAGAAGTGAATTGGACAGAGTCCGAGATCGAAAAAGCACTTACAGAAATGCATGATGGCACTGAAGTTGGCTGGAATTATATGTTTATGGGATTGAAGGAATTAGTGGAAACAGGTAGAGTTAGCTATACAGGGTAAAAAAGTTTAAACAAAGAGAGGAAAGTAGAATATGAAGGACGTTAAACCATTTTTAATGTTTCAGGGCGGAACCGCCGAAGAAGCTATGAAATATTACACCTCACTCATCGAAGACTCAGAAATTAAAAGCATTACGCGGTACGGGGCTGAAGGACCTGGTGAAGAAGGTACAGTGATACAAGCGGTCTTCTCGTTAAAAGGACAAGAGTTCATGTGTATCGACAGCCATATTGATCACGAGTTTACATTTACTCCATCTTTTTCTATTTATCTAACGTGTGATACTGAAGAGGAAATTGACAGTCTTTATGAAAAAATGATGCAAAACGGTACAGCTCTCATGCCTTTAGATAACTATGGATTCAGTAAAAAATTCGGATGGCTGAATGACCAGTTTGGTATTTCATGGCAGTTGAACTTGCCAGAGTAATGTAGATGCAAAAGAAATTCGAGATATTTTACAATCGGATGCTTAACTGAAAGCATGAGCGCATTTTTATAATTTTACAGACAAAATAATAAACAGTAAAATGCTGATCCCATTTATATTTAATAAATGGGATCAGCATTTTTGAATTGGCGGTATTATTAGAACCTCATGAAATTCGTTCCATTTTCCGGATTTTTTCCACAGTGATGATTACTAGAAGAAGATATTTAGGCACATTTAGCGGAATTAATACATTAGTAATCAACATATATTTATTGATATTCGATAAATTTGGTGTTAAAGTAAAATTTATAATATTGAAGGTAAGCGAGGTGTTTTTAATGAAACTAGGGACAACACTATTTTTAAAGATAGCTGTCATTTTAATTGGTATTCCAGTTCTAGCTGTGTGCATATTTTTGTTGCCGCAGTTAGCTATTGAGGCAAAAGAAGCTACGGAAAGAGGTTGGGATTTTGCTTATGCAGTATATAGTATTTTAGTAGTCATCTATATTTCGGTGATTCCATTTTATTTTGCCTTGTACCAAACCTTTAACCTATTAAACTTTATCGATGGAAATCAAGCGTTCTCTGAGTTGTCTGTAAGGGCGTTAAAGAAAATCAAATACTGTGCGATCATAATTAGCGGCTTATATGTAGTAGCCCTTCCATTCGTCTTTATCATGGCAGAGATAGACGACGCCCCAGGTCTGGTAATAGTCGGAATGATTCCTATTTTTGCTTCCATGGTGATTGCGGTCTTTGCTGCTGTTCTCCAAAGGCTTTTAAGAGAAGCAATCGATATAAAAGAGGAAAATGATTTAATAGTCTGAGCAGAGGTGAATAACATGGTAATTATCATCAATATTGATGTGATGTTAGCCAAAAGGAAAATGAGTGTTACGGAACTTTCCGAGCGAGTTGGGATTACAATGGCGAACATCTCCATACTGAAAAATGGAAAGGCGAAGGCGATTCGACTATCGACTTTAGATGCGATTTGTAAGGCTTTAGAGTGTCAGCCTGGGGATATATTAGAATACCAAGTAGGAGAAGACACGGAAAATCCAGCAGAGTAGAAAACGAGTCAATGCAACTGTAAGGCATTTCATTCAACACGATATAATAAAAAATATAAATATAGAGCATTTCCTCAAGGACTGGAATGCTCTATATTTTTGTCTAAACTAAAATAAATATATTTACCTGTTGGGGATCCTTTTTCAAACTATAATTCTAGGTAGAGAAAAAAGAGTAATCGCGATATGATAAGGATAGCTCAAACTTTATTATTTTTAGTATAAAGTTTGTTATTCGTACAGATCAACGCGTTGTCAGATGTTAAGGGGGAAATAGTTTGGATATTTATCAGGAATTTTCAGCCCGACATTTTGGGGCTTATTTAGATTCGGAAGAGTTTTTGGATTATATGTTGCGTCAGTGGTTGCTTAAAGGACGGCATTTGGATGTTTGTCATGTCATCGACCATCCTTCGTTTACAAAAGTGATGAATGCATGTAGGAATGATGAACGGTACGCATTACTCGTAGAACTGTCAGACTTGTATGAGAGTGAAATTACACTAGCGAGTCAATACAATGAAACATTACTAGCGTTGGCTTATGGTGAAGATTTCGATCCGTTTGAGCTGAATCAGGATACTAGGGCCAAAGGGGATTGGCGATATCATCTTTGGTTCTATTTCTTTAATAACGAAGGACATGTGGCGGAATCCTGGCAACTATTCAATACAAAAATTTATCCGCTATGTGCCACGTTAAATAACGCGCGTGCCGATCATATGCAGACGCTAGCTAGGTACTTTAATGAACTAAGTGTACTAATGGATAAAACGCGCGATCCGGATATTTTAGAGAGCGTGACGAAAAAGACCATCATGAATCTGTATGATTTGTTTTTACAAGTGGCTCATAACGATACAATGATCGACTTTGCAACGAAGCGAAGTTTTTGTGAACGCTTGATTCATATGATGAAATATAAAGAGATGCACAGGGTTGGTCTGGAATTCTATATCACATTCAATGATCTATTCGATTTGAATGATATTCCCACTGTCATTAGCTTGGTGAATCTATCTAAGTCTGCATATGATTATCATGCAGTGCATGTTCTGCATGGTGATATTCAAGCAATTCAATATCGCATCGAGAAATATAAAGGGGATATCGTTTCGCAATTAACGAAAATTTCCGAGTACATATTACGAATGAAGAATGTTATCGAAGAGCAACATGGTGGAAAGATTCATGAAGACTCCTTTATACAAGCTGATTTCAACTTTTTCTTTTATGAATGTGGAATTGAAGAAATGTGTACAGCTAATTTCTCTGAGTTGCCGTTTGAAGATCAAGATAGTATAGTGAGAAATTTATTGAACGCAATGATTTGCTTTTATAAAGCGGATAAAACATTAACATCAGAAGAAGGCAAGGTAAAAGAACCAGCATTGAACTTATTGATTGGCTGGGAATTGGGTAATGAAGGTATGAAGTTGAGAAACCGTGTTCTCTCTTTGGTACCTGATGTGGGAATTGAATACCGCGAAATCATGACTTCAGATGCATTGATCCAATTAGATGAATGTCTGACAGAGTTCTACTTGCATGACCTATCTCCAAAAGTAGAAGCAATCATACAAAAATCTGAGCAATATGATCTAGAACCAATCGATCCTAAACAGGCGTTGACGCTGCTGGAAGAGACCTTTACATCACTTCATCACCATAGTGCACTAATTTTCGGTGAGGAAGAAAAAGAACGCTTTGAAAAGTCGGCCAAACAATTACCTCGCTTGTTGAAATCTAATGAAGTGAAACGACTCTTAACGATTGCTGAAGTGAAATGGCATGAATTAGAAAATGCCAATAAGCCAGAAAGTCAACAGTCCAGTCAAAAAGCCGCTTTTCTTATAGCGGATTATGTAAAGGCAGTGGAGGAGTACCTCAGTCATATCTTAGTTAGTAAAAGAGTAACCAAACAGACGATGCCTTTAATAGATGTGGCGATGCCTGAATCAGGACTAACTTCTGTCGAAATTGGCAGTGAAGAGTACTATCACTACGCCACTCTTGGTAGTTTCTATCATTATCTTAGCGCAAATGGTACTAGTCTACTGAAAAGAAATGTAGATAAAGTACAGGTTGTAGAGTACCTGACACATTGGGTAAATAGTATTCGCACATCTTCGTTTGATCAAAAGGATGAGTTGGAAATCGAAACAGCACAAGTCTTACGAAGAGAAACCATTGTCTTACTAAGACGCTTGGTTGCTGACTTAGCAGATTAATCCTCAAGCTGTAAACAAACGACGAAACTTAAATCGGGTCGGTAGTTAAAGTGCGAAAGGTCTACAATGAAAGACCACACAAAACCTCATTGGTTTTGTGTGGTCTTTTTATTGTACTTCTAAATAGGCATTTCGGATCGTCAAATATTGACCATTCGTTATATTGATAGACGTTTCACCTTCTACTACGTCACTTACGAGAAGATCCATCATATCTTGCCGGCTATTTTTGCTGATTTCATAAAATCCTATATCGCTTTGATCATCTACCAATAATGTATAGGAACCAGCTGGTAGATCTGTACCCACTTTGTATTGGCCATCCTTATATATTCCATTAGTGGGTTTTATACTAGGTGCGGAAGCTACAGGATACATTTCTCCACCTTTTAATGTAAAGTTTTCTCCTTCGCGTAATGTGACATACGTGTGGGAATGTCCATCCAGTGCAACGTTAAATACAATACTGTCAGGATTTCCTGATTGATCTTTTGTATTTTCCAGAAGCGTAAGACCATTTGAGAAAACTAAATATTCTCCCGGTTCGATGTCAGTTCCCACCAGATATGTACCACCATTTATGGAAGCCGAAGTTGACGGAGCAGTTTGTTTTTCTGGTTTAGCTGGCTTGGGTACGGTTGTTGACGGCTGTGTCGAAGATGCATCTGAAACGGTGTTGGGTGGTTCTGTAGCCGGTTTCGTTGATGGTTCTTTTATTGCTTTTTCCGGTTCTCTTACATCTTTTTCGGTTTCATTCATTTTAGGCTGTTCTTTCTCGGGGTGTTCTGTGAGTGTTGTTTTAGTAGGTGGTTCCGTTGTTGTATCCTGTATCAAAGTTTCTGATGATGCTGGCTTGTCTGTTGTAGTTTCGGGTGTTTCTTTGTTGCTCGCAATGGCAATAATTAGCGCTATCAGCAATACGGCTGCACTAACCACGGACCACCGCAATTGTTTTTTGTTCATATAGTATGTAACCTCACTTTTTTCATTATATCTATATGATACATGATAGTACTTTACAGAATCTACCTATTAGCTTTCTTGTTATATAGGAAATTTGATTGTTTATCAGTTGAGCTATACATAATAAAGTGTACAGTTGCTATTGTTTAGTTTTATTTTCTTTAAGTAGTATATTACTTTGCAAATGACTATTCACGTGCTAAACTACAAGTACAACTCAATAGACTTTGACTTTATGTCAAAGGGGAGTAGCTATAGGGAAACCTATTTCACAATCGTCAGTACATGGTTTACTACCATCGGTTGTGATAGCAAAATTTTGCTTAGCGAGACCTTTGCCTTTTATTAGGCAATGGTCTTTTTTTGTTGGGAAAAATTAGAGGAGGAAAATGAATGGAAGCAATTTTATTGGAGTATGCATGGGTTTTGTTAGTATTGATCGCGTTGGAAGGATTATTAGCTGCAGATAACGCAGTAGTCATGGCAGTTATGGTTAAACACTTGCCGAAAATGCAACAAAAGAAAGCGTTGTTCTATGGATTAATCGGGGCATTTGTATTCCGGTTTGCCGCGCTGTTCATGATCACATTGTTAGTTAATGTATGGCAGATCCAAGCACTTGGGGCGGCGTACTTATTGTTTATCGCAATCAAACATATTTACGATCAGAAAAAAGGAAAAGAGCATTCCATCGAACCGGAAGCAACTAAGGGTTCTGGTTTTTGGATGACTGTATTGAAAGTAGAATTAGCGGATATTGCTTTTGCGGTGGATTCAATGCTCGCTGCAGTGGCATTGGCCATCACATTGCCTCCATTAGGAGATATAGTGATAGGTGGAATTAACGGAGGCCAGTTTAGCGTCATGCTGGCGGGTGGATTAGTCGGGCTCGTTATTATGCGATTCGCTGCTCATAAGTTCGTCCAGTTGCTAGCTAATTATCCGCAATTAGAGACAACGGCTTTCGTTATTGTCGGATGGGTAGGAGTCAAGTTGACCGTCCTAACGTTAGCACATGAAAAATTAGGATTCTTACCATTAGATTTTCCACATTCAACTGAATGGAAACTGATTTTCTGGGGAGTTTTAGTGGCGATAGTAGTGATAGGTGCCTTAATAAGTATTAAGGAAAAACGAGCTCTGAAAGTATAATGTCTAGTTCTGACAATAAATAAGCGATTTCGCGAATTAGATAGGAATCTCCCATTAAAATTGATGGGAGATTTTTTTATGTGATATTCTTTATTAGACAGTTTATATATTAATTAATATGAAAATATTAATAGTATGTACAGAAAAGTGTAGACAGTCTAATTGAAAGGGGGTTCCTCTTACTATTGATGACATTCAAATTCCAAGAACATTTACCCTCCGTACCAATTCCTGAGCTTGAAGATACGAAAAGGAAACTGCTGGAGGCGATTGAACCATTAATTAGTAAAGAAGAATTCGAAGAGACAAAGAAAGTTGTTCAACAGTTTTTTGAAGAAAGCGGAGAAGCGCAACTACTTCAAGAAAAGCTTCAGATGTGGCAAGAAGATATCGCAGGCAGTTGGCTAAAATCATTTTGGGATAATGTCTATCTGACATCCCGCAATTCGTTACATACAGGCAGTAATTTTAATGTTTTACTCGACAATCAGCAATATCCACTACGGACAATTGCAGAGTTAGCTGGTAAAGTGAGTCGATCTGTAGCGGAGTTTTATCATACGATCATTGATGAAAAAGCCGCCCCTGAAATGTCGGGGGGAATGCCGCTCGACATGAGTCAGTTTCCTAACTTCTTCCGATCGGTTCGAATTCCTAAAATTCACCGGGATGGTCATTACGTCGCTGAATACTCGAAAGTGGAAAATCATATTAGTTTGTTGACTAATGGTAATATCTACTCCATTCCTGTCACCAATCAACGAGGTATAATGTATTCCAGTGAGGCATTGTCGAGTGTAATTGAATCGATTCTTTCATTAAGGGAGCCAGCGGGAAAAAACGTAGGGATTTTCACTACTACAAATAGAAATAAAGCAGCGGATATTTATCAACAACTTTCAGTAACTACAGTCAATGCCGAAAATCTACAAAGCATAGCGGATTCCCTAGTCGTCCTATCCATAGATAAAGAAAGTACAAATTCCGATGAAGCAATACAAAATTTATTACTGGGCGGCAAAAATAAATACTTTGATAAGACATTGCAAATCGTCATTACTAAAACGGGCGAGGTTGGATATAGTGTGGAACATACGGGAGTGGATGGAACTACGAGTTTCGCCGTAATACAATATGTACAAGACCAGCTCACTTCAACGGATACAGAAAATATTGAAACGAAAGAGCAGGCTGAAGCAAAAAAGTTGGATTGGATTTTATCGGCTGAATTACTGGAAGAACTCAACGTATTGGAAACAGAAAATGAAAAAACCGTTCAAAATTATTTTATTCATGTACAAAATTTTGATGCGTTTGGTACCGATGAAATAAAACAACTTGGATTCAGTCCGGATTCATTTTTCCATATGGCGCTGCAAGTTGCTCAATATAAAACATTTGAAACAATGCGTAGCACATATGAAGCGGTGTCAATGCGTTTATTCAAAGAAGGAAGAACGGAATGCATACGTCCATCAAGCACAGAAAATCTGGCATTGGCTAAAGCGATAGTAGAGGATCCACTAGAACCCGCGATAGTATATCGATTAATGCAACATGCAAGTACTGCACATTCCGCACGTTTAAAAGAAGCACGAAAAGGGTTTGGTGTGGAAAGACATCTATTTGGATTACAAGAAATATTTTCACAGTTTGAAGATGAGCTTGAGATAGAAAAATCACCTGCACTATTTTTTGATCCTGGCTATTTAAAAATGCGTCATGATTTTATTTCTACTAGTAATATGACACATCCCGAAGTCAAAAGTTGTATGTTTGGGCCAGTAGTAGAAGATGGCTATGGAATTTTTTATGTCCTACTGAAGAATCGATTGATAATAAACTATTCTAGTTTTAGCCGGAATGAACAGGATGCTAAGCTTCTTGTAAGAAATCTTGATGAGGCGCTGAAAGAACTGAGAGATATCGTATTAGCTGTCAAGTAAGACATGTATAATGGAGAGTGAAATAATGAAAGCTGTAGAATTATATTTAGCGAATTACTTCAATGGAATTGAACTGGCACCCGCTTTATTTTATGAAACTAATAAAGCTATACGCTTTGAAATTTCAGAGTCTATTGCACATGATGAACCGGATTTTTTAAAACAAGCATTTTACCGCTCCATTACTCTATTCGAGGCGGTATTTGGAGACGAGGATGACATCATACTAGTCACTGATGTTCATACAAACAATGATTTCCTACGTGCAAAACCGTTACATGTCTATTCCAAATATGTAAAACGAAAAGATTTGTTATATAAATTGCGGTTTTCGACGGTTCCTAATCTCTATGGCGATGAGGAAGAACTTGTAACGCATCGCTTTTCGCTTTCTTGTCAGAAGCGGGATGTTCGGTATAAGCAATTGCTGAAAGCGATTTGTTATGAAGATTTCGCCGATCCGACAACGATTTTAAAACATAATCCTGAAAGTGGGTATGATATATTCTTTATTAATCAATCGAAGAATATCATTTATCACCTATATGATGATCGCGGGTGTGATATCATAGCGTCTGACAAGGAATCCATTCGATTTCTCTATGAACAATATACTGACTGGATTCTTGATTATGATAAGCAGGAAGTGGATGAAGACTTTTCGTTGAATAATTACAGCTAAACTCGATTCCTCGAAAGATAGATTTTTCGCTTTTAGTATAAGAAAAGAAATCAGCAATCTGGTTTGATTAATGGTATACTTGCAAAGTATAATTTACAAGCGAGTAGGTGAAAGACGTGATAGAGATAAAACTTTCTCCAATTGGCGAAGGGGAGTTCAATAGAGGCGTATTCGCAATATGCGATATTAAAAAAGGACAGCTGTTACACGAGGCACCAGTTATTCCCTATCCAAATGAGCAACATCAACATATTGAAAAAACCGTTCTAGCTGACTATGCTTTCGAATATGGAGAAAACCATTCGGCTGTCCTACTTGGCTACGGAATGTTATTTAATCATTCCTATGAACCAAATGCGA
This sequence comes from Sporosarcina sp. P16b, assembly GCF_002743065.1. Classification (NCBI taxonomy): domain Bacteria; kingdom Bacillati; phylum Bacillota; class Bacilli; order Caryophanales; family Caryophanaceae; genus Sporosarcina; species Sporosarcina sp. P16b. The sequence goes on from NZ_PDYO01000004.1 coordinate 63,027, forward strand.
CCTATGATATTAATTTTGATCATCATACATTTGATTTCTCTGCCTATAAAGATATTAAAGCTGGAGAAGAGATTTTGATCAATTATAATGGTGATGTGGATGATGATGAGCAATTGTGGTTTAATGACGATTATAATGGCACAGCTAACGATTAATCATAAGCATGAGAACACTTTGAATCAGTATATGGATTAAAGTGATTCTCATTCCTATCATGTCCTAGTAGCTCAGCTGGATAGAGCAACGCCCTCCTAAGGCGTAGGTCGGGGGTTCGAATCCCTTCTAGGACGTCATCAAGTCAGTTGAGAAGAAGGTTAGGATTTTAAAAAGCGCTACACATGTTGTACAAACAACATGTGTAGCGCTTTTTGTTGTTGGAGAAGGCATTATAAAAGTTTAGGACATGAAACCATACGTGAGCCCTGAAGTTAATCCGAGCAATAATAGGTAAGGTGTTATCTTCTGTCCTTTCTGGGCCTTGCGAGTGAGAACGATATTTTTTTGAAATCTTTACAATTGGAATTTAATAAAGTGAAAAAGAGTATAAAGTACTACCCGTAGTAATGTAGATAATACAAAACTAGTAGAGTAGTTTTCAGACAAAGTAGTTTTCATTAAGGATTTTGATGAGGTAGGAAGTTTTACTGTTATTGAAAAACGCCATAACATCAGTCATCTACCTAACAGTTTATTTGAAATAGTTTTTCTTTAAGTCTCTTTAATTTTAAAGCGCTTAACTTATGTATAGGGAGCAGTTGAAAGTGATGATAAGTACTCTTTTGTACCTATTTTTATTGGAGAAGTTTATTATATAATGTTTGAATATTTTTAATATTGTTGACATGCAAAAGTGAATGTCTATAATGTAAAACACAGTTGCCGTTTGAAAACTGTTATACGAATTGGATATTTCATCGACTTCGGTAAAATGGTGATTAAAAGGAGAATAGGAAGGGGATGTAGGATTTTGCGATATGAATCTCTCTATAAATGATAGCGCTGTCAATTGGCGAAAACTTTATTGAGGTATTGGTATTTGAATGTAGTGATCTACACTAGTAGAAACACAAGCTGTTTGAATGAATTTGTAGCATACTAATTGATAGGGTGGTTATGTAATGAAGCGTTCAATGAAATTATTTATGCATATGACACTTATTTTAGTTCTGATTTTCTTATCTGCCTGCTCAAAAAAGGATGTAGTATTAAGTGAAAAAGTGCAAAGTGTTTCCAAAGCTGTTGAAGTCCATCGCGATGAATTTGGAGTTCCACATATTTATGCAGACTCGATGGAAGAATTATACAAAGCTTATGGTTATGTGATGGCACAAGATCGACTATTTCAGCTAGAGATGTTTAAACGGGCAAATGAAGGTACAGCTGCGGAGGTATTTGGGGAAGAGTATCTAGCGCATGATGAAAAGATACGACGTGATGGACACACTGATGAGGCGATTCAAAAAATGATCGATACAATGGATCCTTTTGCGAAGGAAATCATTGAAAATTTTTCAAGTGGGATTGATCGCTATGTCGAAGAAGCCCTTGAGGATCCCGAAAGTAAATTATCAAAGGAATTTTCTGAGTATGATTTGAAGCCTGAAAATTGGACCAGTGTAGATGTTCTTCGCTTGTACATGGCTTCTATGACGGCCTTCATGGATCAAGAGCAGGAGCTTGAAAATGCTACTATTTATGCCGAATTGTTAGATGAATACGATGAAGAAAAGGCGCAAGCAATTTTTAATGATATGGTTTGGATAAACGATCCCGACGCACCAACAAGTTCGGACAGCGATGCTTCGATTGGTGGAGGAACGCCATTTGCAAATGTTAAAACGCTAGAGCAAGTCGCGTTAGCGGGCGAGACTGTCTCGTCGATGCGAGAAGATTTTATTGAGAAAAGGCAAGAGCTGGGGGTCCCATTAAAAGTAGGTAGTAATGCCGCGATTATTGGCGCTTCAAAATCTACATCTGGTAATCCAATTATGTTTGGTGGACCGCAAGTAGGTTTTACAGCACCTGGCTTTATTTATGAAGTCGGACTTCACGGGCCAGATCTTGATATTCAAGGTTCATCATTTATTGGCTATCCCTTCATTATGTTTGGTGCGACGAATGACTTTGCCTTTACAGCAACTGCTGGCTATGGTGATGTGTCTGATATTTTTGAGGAAGAGGTAAATCCCAATAATCCGAATGAGTATAAGTTCAATGGAGAATGGGTGGAATTTGAAAAAAGAACGGAAAGTATTGATGTGAAAAAAGATAATGGAAAGATCGAAACTGTTACTCGGGAATTTCACGAGAGTGTTCATGGTCCCGTTGTATTTAAAGATGATGACAATCATATTGCTTACAGTAAAAAATGGGCGTTTCGAGGAACTGAAGCAGACAGTTGGGCAGCTTATGTAAAGATGAACTATGCAACGAATCAAGAAGAATTTGCGAAAGCTGCAAGAGAGTATACCATGTCATTGAATTGGTTTTATGCTGATAAAAACGATGAAATCGCTTACTATCATGTCGGTCAAATACCTGAGCGGGATGAGCGAGTAGATTGGCGTTTCCCAACACCAGGAACAGGTGAATATGAATGGAAAGGTTTTCTGGACACAGTGGATAATCCACACGAGATCAATCCTGAACGTGGTTTTGTAGCGAATTGGAATAACAAACCTGCGCCAAACTGGAATACGAATGAACAAAACTATATGTGGGGAACAGATCACCGGAATCATCAGTTTATCGATAGAATAAGTGCGCGAAATAAGTTATCGATTGAAGATGTAAATGAAGTCAACTATGAAACGAGCTTTGTCAATTTAAAGACACGTTGGTTCAAGCCATTTTTGCTAAATGCTCTTTCAACGAAGGTAGATAGCCACCGTAAATATGAGACAGCTATCTCCATTCTAGAAGATTGGAATAATTTAAATGAAGATAAAAACAATGATGGCTACTATGATTCACCTGGCGCAACCATTATGAAGGCTTGGTGGGATCAGTTCTTTGTTAATGTTACAGAAGAAGACATTGGTAAATTTTACGAAGAGATGAGACCGTTCGTAGATCATCGATCAGGTGGTTCAGGCTTATTGTCCCGCCTCGTTCAAGGAGATAAAGCAGCATTACAAGTAGAAAATGATTGGTTAAAGGGACGTAACCTTGAAGAAATTGCACGTGAAAGTTTCGATCAAGTTGTAGTGGATCTGGAAAAAGAATATGGCGCATCAATGAAGGAGTGGATCATGCCGATTGAGACGATGACATTCGGCGCTGAATCCCTTATAGGAGTGCCGCATGGACTAGGAGATCAGCAACCCATTATTTTAATGAATCGCGGAAGTGAAAATCACTTTGTTGAAATGACAGAGAATGGCCCTGTAGGCATGAATGTTACACCACCTGGCCAGATCGGTTTCATTAGACAAGACGGTGAGTATTCTCAACATTATAAGGATCAGATTGAAATGTTTAAAAACTTTGAGTATAAACAAATGCTTTTTGAAAAAGAGGATGTACTAGATAATTCCGTTGAGACATTTGAGATTGAATTTCAAGAAGAGTCATAAGGTGAGTGAAGTATTTGCTATGAAAGAACTGTAAGGAGGACTGAGAAGAAAAAGTGTTTTTTTCTTCTCAGTTTTTTAATATGAAGCGGGTGTGGATCAGTTTTAAGTATGATGTGAATAGTCCATACTCTTTCTAATTAAGGTTTCGCATAATAGAATATGTACAAATTGGAGATTCACGACTAACAATAGGTGGTACATTTGATTTGGAAGTTGCAACAGAAGCACAGCGGCAATTGCAAAGTAGAAAGACGATGGGGAAATTAGTATTGACAATGTAAAAATAAGCTGTTCCGGTCGGTTGAATGACTGGAACAGCTTATATTTCTGTGAGACTATATCGTTCTAGTATTGTTGATTTTGACTATCTTCAGGATCTGTTGCATATTCTCCATATTGTTCACTTTCGTCGTTTACTGATTCATCCTCTACTGATAAAAACTCGCGTAATGCTTGTTTGTTTTGTTCTAGGTTAATCTCGAGAACAGCACCAACTTCTGTGCGCAAGTCCCCAAATGATCCTTCTACCGGAATACGCAGTGATTCCATTTCGTTATCCTTTCCACCAGTCAACATACCTTTAGCAATTGTAAAGATCGTTTTACTGTCGATGTTCGTATCAATGTATGGATCAATAACGCCCATTAATTTCGGTATATTGACGAGTGTCTGTAAACTCATCGCTTCGTCTTTTAGTTTCCCTAACGCTTCTTGTTGACGTTGCACGCGACCGTAATCACTGTGGATGTCGTGGCGGAATCGTACGTAACCGAGTAATTGATCCCCGTTCAATTTTTGTTGTCCGGGATAGAGAGTTAAACCTAGGCCGTGTGACATCTCATATGGAATATCGACTTCAATACCGTCAGGAGCGATGACATCGACGATTTTTGAGAAACCTTCGAAATTAACAATCGCATAATATTGTACATCAACATCGAAATTTTGCTTGATCGTTTGTCGTACTAATTCAGGTCCTCCAAGTGCATAAGCGGCATTGATCTTTTCCATACCGTGACCCGGAATATCGACGTATATATCACGCATCAACGAGATTAATTTCACTTTGTTTGTTGTTTGATCGTAGTGACCGATCATCAAAGCGTCTGAACGAGTGTCATCTTCGTCGCCTCTCGCATCATCACCGATCAACAATACGTTAATTTCTCCAAATTGTGATTCGCCACCTTCAAAGTCGTCAAAAGCGGAATCGCTAGTAGAAAAAGTATTACTACTGTCGCTAAGTTCTGTATGTATTTCATTTGTTTTGCCGCCACTCGCAAACGATAAGCCGTTTGAATATTGTGCAGTGACGTATCCGCCACCCGCTAACAGTAGCAAAGTGAATACCATGAATATTAACCGTTTATATTTTCTCTTAAGTTTTTTCTTACGACGCTTTCCAGTCTCTCTGTTTTCCATTAATGTCACACCTACTCATTTGATTATGAATTTTTTGTTAGTACGCTTGAAGCAATTTGGACCGCGATCGCATCATCTAGATACCCGACCGCAAAAATGTAGTCCGGGATGACATCTACAGGAATGATAAAGTATAATAATGCGCTGCCGATAATGGCTAGATCACGTTTTGCAACATCTTGCATTTTAAACCGTGTAAATAATTCTTTCATTTGATCGACGAATGGACCTACTCCGCCAGCCAGTTTTAACTTGTTATCGAAGTCATGTAGAATTCTTTCTCTTCCTTCAGTGCTTTGAACATATGCTTCGTAACTTGCAAGTTTATGTTCGACTTTTTCAATAGAGATATCCGCAGATAGAAGTTCTGATGTTTCGACCAGTTGTTGAATCGTTTCATCGTATGTAGAATGAATCACATGTTTATGATCAACCGGATAGCCTGCCGCGTGAAGTAACTTGGCTAATGGAATTTCTAAAATTATTGCGAATTTCTCTAGATGATCCAGTGTTGCTTTGCGCTTTTCATTAATGATTCTGGAGATGGTTGAAGTGTCAATATCTGTAAGCTCGCTTAGTTTGCGCATGGACAATGAACGATCTTCTAAAACATCACGCAACAACTGCCCGACAGACAGACCAAGACTACTTTCTGACATGACACTACCCCCCCAATTCTACTACACCGGTAAAAATATGTACTTCTCTCAAAATAATAAATGTTTGTTGGCAAATTGTCAACGGTTATAAGCAAGGATCTTTTTTTGTCGAAAAACGTCTGCCGCTAATTATAGTAAAGCTTGACCGAATCACAATCCATAGGCTTTATCGTATGGTTATTTTCACGTTCTGATCAGTATGGCCCTCAGTGCGGTTGGCCAAGTATCATGCAGCCAATCGTTCCGGAAGTAATGACGGAACATATAGAAAAAAGTTTCAATAGGATCCGAACTGAAGTGAGAAGTTTTGCAGGTTATAGGCATTTGGAATATATTCTAAGATGGACCAAAAGATCACAGGGGATTACGGTACTGTATTAACAGTGCATCGATTGAATTTGCACCGCTTAAAAGAAATGGTAGCTAAAGTCTATCTGACAATTTACGTAAAATAATAAACGACGAATACAATAGAAGGAAAGGCGAGCGGCAGTGGCTTTCTTTTCTTTTTAACATGATGAATATAGCAAATCGTGGACTAACACGACAAGCTGTATGTAGAAGCCGTGCTATTGCTGAATGGAATAACTTGCATGAATCATTGAAGACATGGAAAAAGGATTGATAGGGTTGCCTAAACAGCATATAGTACGACAAGGCGGTAATAAGTATTCATAATATCGGTATGCGTGTTAAACTCAATTACGGTGAGAATACGAAGCCCTAGTAAACTCTGCTTTAACATTGGGATGACTGTAACAATTTGTCTCGGTAATTCAACGAAATGAATTTCATTCGTCAGGAAAAGAACTGATTTTCTGGGCTGTATTCGCATATAACTAATGGAAAAGAGGGGAAGGGATTCAATGCAAGAAATGATAGAGAAATGTAGAATGGAAGTTAAAGGTATTTATAATAAATTTGATGCGAGTCATGATCTTGATCATATTGATCGTGTAATGAAAAATGCAGAGAAAATTTTAGCGACAGAACCCAGTGCTGATGAACTAGTCGTCCGTTTAGCAGTTCTGTTGCATGATGTAGAAGATGCAAAATATGAAGAGATGCATGAAGTCACTACGATAGAGTTGCTTGAAAAAATAGGTGCGTCACCACTGATTGCAGACAATGTGATGTCCGCGATTGAAAGTGTTTCATTCAGTGGTGGCAATGCAAAAGATATTACATCCATTGAAGGCGCAATTGTCAGAGATGCTGACCGTTTGGATGCCATAGGCGCGGTCGGCATTGCGCGGGCATTTGCATTTGGCGGGGCACGCGGCAGGAAACTGTACGATCAACAAGAAGAAGCTCGAATGGATATGTCTGAGTCAGAATACCGTATAAAGGAAACGGCTACCGTTACACATTTTCACGAGAAGTTATTATTACTTAGCGAATTGATGGTCACAAAGGAAGGTACGCGTTTGGCAAAAGAACGACATGAATTCATGGTAAGTTTTTTACAGCAACTACGGAAAGAAGTCGATTGAAAAATAGATTGCTAATTCTGAACTCGCTAGGATAGAATGAGGTAACTAATAATAATTTATCTGATAGAGAAAAAGGTGACGTCTTGGACAGAAATAATCGATTATTCATCATTACACTCGTTGTCATCGCCTTGTTTACATTAGGTGGATTCGCAGTACAAAAAGGATTCATCACATTTTAATACTGAAACGAATATTCAGAGCTCATCGGTCATAATGGATCGGGAGCTTTTTTGTTTGGATTGGACGAATTGTTTTACATTTTCACTCATAAGACCCCCTAGGCCAGTTACTTTACGTTTGGGATTAAGTATTTTTACACGTTCAAGTGCGTGAGTAAACAAAAATGGGTATAAATTGGTTCGAGTGCTGCATAGAAATGATAATACTGTAAAAGGGAGAGTGTTCTATATGTTTAAAGAACAGGAAACACGAATGATAACTGTATTTGGTGAAGGGGCAGTGAAAGTCTTACCTAGTACGGTTCATATTGTATTATCTGTAGTGTCAAGAGGAACCGAACTCGGAGAAATCCAGCAAGAAAACGCTAGACGCATGAATCAAGTAATCCAGTCGCTACAAAAAGCGGGTATTGCAGAAACATCCATTCAAACGATTGATTTTCAAATTCGTCCAGTCTATGAATACGTGAATGGAGAACAGCGCTTTCAAGGGTATGAAGTGATTAATTCCATCCGCATTACAAGTAACGAACTTTCACGAACAGGTGAACTGGTTGATCTTGCGGTCAAAAATGGTGCGAATCAAATTGGATCGATCGAATTCACGATGCCCGATCAAGAAGAACAATATCAGCAAGCGCTGGTGCTAGCCTTGCAAGATGCAGAGACTAAAATGATTACGATTGGAACTTCGTTGAAATTACAGAACCGGCCAATTCCATTAAAGGTTGAAGAGCAGCAAACATCTCAACCAGTAGCGTTCCGCGCGATGGCTATGGCAGATACCGCTAGAACACCCATCGAGTCGGGTACGATTACGATCAGCGCAAGCCTGCAAGTGAAATATCAAATAGTCTGACAATGGTCTAGTAAGTTAATGGGCAGTCTGCTACTATGATGAAAAGGCTTTTGAAAGAGGCGGTCCGTATGGATGTACATTTCATCATTAATGAACAAGCTGGAGATGGTAAAGGGGCCAAGTTGTGGGCAAACTTGCGACAGAATACCAGCTATCCATTTCATCTGACCGAGCGACGTAATCATGCGGAAGAACTTGCATGGCGACTTGCTAAACAAACCACTGTGTCATTATTGATCATCGTAATAGGCGGGGATGGGACAATCCATGAAGTGCTAAATGGTGTTGCAGGTTATCCTCATGTAACAGTCGGGGTCATGAAAGCGGGGTCCGGTAATGATTTCGCAAGGACGTTTCCAGCATTTAATAGTTTGCAGGAAGTGGAATCTTATATCGCAATCGAACCGGCTAATAGAAAAACTGTAGACTTTGGCTCCGTGAAATTGAGCGCCTCACATCAACGTTATTTTGCAAGCAACTGTGGTTTCGGCTTAGATGCAGATATTTCATTGGCAGTTGGACAATCTACTATTAAAAAGACGTTAAATAAATGGAAGCTTGGCAGCATAGTGTATGCACTGACCGTAGCGCGTAGTTTATTAGCCTTCAAACCATTTAACGCGAAAATTCAAATTGACTCAGACACACGCATTTTTGAGAATGTCTGGATGATCACCGTCAGCAATCAAAAATACTACGGTGGCGGCATGATAATTTCTCCTCATTCTATTTATGATGATGGAGAGTTTGAGCTGACAGTCATCCACTCTATTTCTGTGCTCAAATTTCTTGCAGTATTTTTAACGGTATTCAATGGAAGTCATACGAAGTTAAAGGGAGTTTCGACGTATAAGAATGACAAATTCATCATGGAGACAGATCGGGAAGTAGGTTGCCATACCGATGGGGAATATATTGGGACAACTACAGATCAGTCTGTCATTTGCGAAGTCGATCAGCGTAAGTGGTTTGTAGCGGATAAATCGATAGTGTAATCGCGTCATGGTGTCAAGGTGGAATCGGTTTGGAATGCTGTGCTATAGTGAAAGTAACAAAGCGGGCAGGTGATTACGGTGCAAAAAAAGCACAGAAAAGTCATTAGAAAAGGGAATGTGGTCGTCTTTCCTGGAACACTCGAACGTCTTCATCGTGAAGGTAGACAAGCATTGGAACGTGACCTTCATGAAGAAGCGGCACGAAATTTCGAATCTGTATTAGAAATTGATCCAGAAGATTACACAGTTTTTGATGGTTTGGCTATTTCTTTATATGAAATGAAAGAATATGAACGAGCAAAAGAATTCGCACTTCTTGCTATGCAAAACCAAGCTGGCGATTACATAGAATTACTTGAGCTTTATCTTTCGATTTCAATCCAATTACAGCAATACGATGAGGTAGAGTTGACGATACAAGGTCTGTTAGAGAAAGAAATCATTCCAGAATATAGCTTGCAGAAATTTCAATACCTGCGAGAATTGAATAGTCGATTATCTAATCGTTATGAAGAACCTTCTATTGAGGAGCCTTCTATTACAAGCGAGCAATTTCACCAAATGGGACCGATGGAGCAACAGGAATTCTTACTTTCATTGCAACATCAGAAATTACAACCGTATATTCCAGTGTTAGTAGATGTAATTGAAACAGAGGAAGCGTTACCTGTTGTGAAGACCTATGCGTTGATGTTATTGCAACAAATAGGCTATCAAGAGTCACTAGCTGTACGGAAATACCACTTTGAAACAAAAGCTAATCCATCGAGACTAGTTTCACCCGAAGAAGATCAATTTGTTCAGGAAGTGCAGTTTCTCGCAAAAGCGCAATTTGAAAAAGATCCCACGGCTAGTGAACTGGTTGTCAATCTGATCCTTAAGTACAGTGTCTTACTGTTTCCATTCCACTGGGGGCCCTACACAGCGGAAGAGGTAGCCAGCGCGTATGTTGCGTATACAAAGCAGTTATTATACGGTAAGCAGACGGAGGATTCTTCATTGCTATCGTTCATACGTTCGGTGGATGAAGAAATGGAGCGTTGACAGTGATTAATTCTTGAAAGATGAATAGACTATGTTATACTAAAATGGTTGTCAACTGCTTACCTGTCCTCAGCAGTGTTGTCGCTTCTTACAGGCGGAACAAATTGAGCCGATTCAGGTAAAGCCTTCAAAGAGTGTCGAAGATTTTTTAGGATGTACAGAAAAAATTCAGATACAATCATGCGAAGGTATAATTGATTAAAATAAAAATAAAAGTATTGCAAATGATTTGGAGGTCATACATATGACAGTTAAATGGGAAAAATTAGAGGGTAGCGAAGGGAAACTTACGTTTGAAGTTTCCGTAGATCGTTTCAACGAAGCATTAGATGAAGCGTTCAAAAAAGTAGTAAAGAAAGTACAGGCACCTGGATTCCGTAAAGGGAAAATGCCACGCAAAATGTTCAATAAAATGTACGGTGAAGAATCACTTTACAACGATGCTATCGATATCGTACTACCTGGAGCATATTCTGCTGCAGTAGACGAAGCGGACGTAGATCCAATCGCAGCTCCTGAAATCGACATTGAAAAGCTAGAAAAAGGCGAGCCTGTTGTTTTCACTGCAATTGTAGCGCTTAAGCCAGAAGTAAAGCTTGGAGAATATAAAGGTCTTGAAGTAACTCGTCAAGCAGTTGAAGTAACAGACGAGGAGGTAGACGCACAGCTTCAACAACGTACTGAAGCACTAGCAGAAATGGTAGTCAAAGAAGATGGCGTTGTGGAAGACGGCGATACAGCTACAATCGATTTCGAAGGATTCGCTGATGGTGAAGCTTTTGAAGGTGGACAGTCAGAAAACTACGAACTTGTAGTAGGTTCTGGTTCATTTATTCCAGGATTTGAAGAGCAAGTAGTAGGCATGAAAACAGAAGAAGAAAAAGAAATTGAAATCACTTTCCCTGAAGAATACCATGCTGCTGAATTAGCTGGAAAGCCTGCTACATTCAAAGTGAAAGTGAACGAAATCAAGTCTAAAGAAGTTCCTGAACTTGATGATGAGTTGGCAAAAGAAATCGACGAGAGTGTATCTTCTGTTGAAGAGTTACGCACGAAGTTGAAAGAAGAAGCTGAAGAACTGAAAAAGAATGATTCTGAAACAGCTCTTCGTGACGATTTAGTAGAACAAGCTGCAAGCAACGCTGAAATGGACATTCCACAAGCGATGATCGATTCAGAAACGGATCGTATGATGCAGGACTTCGAACAACGTCTACAAATGCAAGGCATGAACTTGGATCTTTACTTCCAGTTCTCTGGTCAAGACGAGCAAACACTTCGTGATCAGATGAAAGACGACGCACTAAGCCGCGTACGCGTTTCATTGACACTTGAAGCAATCGGTGCTGCTGAAAAAGTAGAAGTGCCAGAAGAAGAAGTACAAGCTGAACTTGAAAAAATGTCTGAGCAATTCGGTATGGACGTTGAGCAAATCAAGACTACTCTTGGTGGCACATCTGTATTGGAGAACGACCTTCGTTTCAATAAAACAGTACAACTACTTGTTGACAACGCAAAAATCATCGACTAATCTTTCTATATGAATGCAACAAGGTACGGGTTGTCCGTACCTTGTTTTTCTTAAATAAAAGAACTCATGTATAGTCTTCCGGAAACTCCACAAGCTAGAACACAAATAACCATACATATCTGGCTGGTTGTAATCGGTCATTAAGTTCTAAATAGTTGATTAAGTCATGGTAATCTTGTAGTATATTGACTTGAATAGGGGTGAGCATAATGTTCAAATTTAATGATGAAAACGATAACCTTAGCTGTTCTTTTTGTGGGAAATCTCAAGAGCAAGTCCGCAAATTGGTAGCAGGTCAAGGTGTTTATATTTGTGATGAATGCGTTGAACTTTGTGCGGAAATCGTGGAAGAGGAAGTAGGTCTTGAAGAAGGCTTCGAGCTAAAAGATGTTCCGAAACCAAGAGAAATCCAAGGTATCCTCGATGACTATATCATCGGGCAAGATCGCGCAAAGAAATCACTCGCTGTAGCAGTATACAATCATTACAAACGGGTAAATTCAAGCAGTAAAATTGATGATGTCGAGCTAGCTAAATCCAACATCGTCTTAATCGGCCCAACGGGTAGCGGTAAAACATTACTGGCACAAACGTTGGCTCGTATTTTGGATGTGCCATTTGCGATTGCAGATGCGACTTCATTAACTGAAGCAGGCTACGTTGGGGAAGACGTAGAGAATATTCTCTTGAAATTAATTCAGGCAGCAGACTTCGATATCGATAAAGCTGAAAAAGGTATTATCTACATTGATGAAATCGACAAGGTAGCTCGTAAATCTGAGAACGCGTCGATTACTCGTGACGTATCGGGTGAAGGTGTGCAACAAGCCTTGCTGAAGATTCTTGAAGGAACGGTTGCGAGCGTTCCACCACAAGGCGGCCGTAAGCATCCTCATCAAGAGTTCTTGCAAATCGACACAACGAATATCTTATTCGTTGTAGGTGGAGCATTTGATGGAATTGAAGATATCGTTAAACGCCGTATCGGACGTAAAGTCATCGGCTTTGGTTCTGAATCCAAGCAAGAAATCAATGAAGAAGATAGCCTATTGGCTAAATTGATTCCTGAGGATCTTCAATCATACGGCTTGATTCCAGAATTTATTGGTCGTTTGCCGGTAATCGCAACGCTTGATACATTAGATGCAGATACATTGTATCAAATTCTAACAGAGCCCAAAAATGCGATCGTCAAACAATACCAGAAGATGGTCGAACTTGATGATGTAGACCTTCAATTTGAAGATGATGCATTGATCGAAATCGCAAAAGAAGCGATTGCTCGTAAAACGGGTGCACGTGGACTTCGTTCCATTATTGAAAATATCATGTTGGATGTCATGTACGATCTACCTTCACTTGAAGAAGTGAAGAAATGTATCATTACGAAGGACTCTGTTCTTGGTAAGTCTACTCCGATCTTGCACCGAGAAGACGGATCTGTATACGAATCAGATAACGAAAAAAATACCGCATAACGCCGAAAAGGCAAAAGGGCCGGCTCCACCGATGCGTATCTTATACGTTCGGCAGTCGGCCTTTTCTTACATAGGATTTTATTTACGCATTATACATACATATACATAACTTATTTGGAGGTGGCTATTCATGCCGACGATTCAAAAACAGAACATCCCATTATTGCCACTTCGCGGAGTGATTGTTTATCCGACGATGCTATTACATATTGATGTAGGCCGTGAACGCTCGGTTTTCGCTATTGAACATTCATTAGCAGGTGATAGTCAAATTTTCCTTGCAACTCAGAAAGATCTGGGCTTGGAAAACCCTGAAATAGATGATTTATATGAAATAGGTACACTGGCGACTATCAAATCAATGACTCAATTACCAAATGGTACGTATCGTGTATTAATCGAAGGCATACATAGAGCAGCGTGGAGCAGTTACCAAGAAGCTGACCTGTATCCAGTTGTCAATGTCACATGTTATAAAGAAAGCGAAGAAAAAGACGCGGAAGCAGAAGCGCTAATGCGTTCACTTGTTGCACAGTTCAAACGATATGCGAAGAACAGCAAGAGGATTTCAGACGAAACACTGGAGACGGTTGAAAGCATTCAAGAACCTGGTAGGTTAGCAGATATGATCGCATCCAACTTGCCGTTAAAATTAACAGCAAAACAAGAAGTGCTTGAAATACTGGACGTGCCTGAACGTTTGGAATGGCTAATCAGTCGAATGTATAATGAACAGGAAATCATGGAGCTAGAACAAAAAATTAATGAACGCGTGAAAGATGCAATGGAACGCACGCAAAAAGAGTTTTATTTACGCGAACAATTAAAGGCGATTCAAACAGAGCTAGGCGATAAAGATGGTAAAGGTCTTGAAGTCTCCGAGCTAAAAAAGAAAATTGAAGAAGCGAATATGCCGCAATCTGTTAGAGAGACAGCAGAGCGTGAGTTGGAACGTTATGAAAAGATTCCTTCCGTTTCAGCTGAAAGTGGCATTATTCGTAATTATATTGAGTGGCTCATTATGCTGCCATGGACTCATGCGACAGAAGATCAATTGAATTTGTCTCGGTCAGAAGAAATTTTGAATCGTGATCATGAAGGGTTGGAAAACGTTAAAGAGCGAATTCTAGAGTATCTCGCAGTGCGTCAGATGACAAATTCTCTGCGTGGTCCGATTCTCTGCTTAGATGGTCCACCTGGAGTGGGTAAAACTTCATTGGCCCGTTCTATTGCAGAGTCACTAGGACGTGAATTTGTCCGCCTATCTTTAGGTGGTGTCCGTGATGAATCTGAAATCCGTGGTCATCGTCGAACGTATGTAGGCGCGATGCCTGGGCGTATTATCCAAAGTATGAAAAAGGCCGGCACTGTCAACCCAGTCTTCTTACTCGATGAAATCGATAAAATGTCTAATGATTTTCGAGGAGATCCATCGTCTGCTATGCTGGAAGTACTGGATCCTGAACAAAACAGTACTTTTAGTGATCATTATATAGAAGAGCCGTATGACCTTTCGAGTGTTTTATTCATTGCGACTTCAAATGATCTGGGGGCTATTCCCGGTCCATTGCGTGACCGTATGGAAATCATTTCGATTCCCGGTTATACAGAACAGGAAAAACAATCGATTGCGATCAATCATTTGATTCCGAAACAGATGAAAGAACACGGCCTCAAGAAGTCACAACTTCGTTTCCAGGAAGAAGCAGTTCTCGAAGTCGTACGTTACTATACACGTGAAGCTGGTGTCCGTTCACTTGAGCGAGAAATTGCCAGCATTTGTCGTAAAGCCGCGCGTCAAATTCTAGCAGGTGATAAAAAAAGTCTAACAGTGAGTCCGAAATCTTTAGAAGCCTTACTTGGCAAAAAGCGTTTCCGTTTTGGACAGGCAGAAACAGTCAATCAAGTAGGTATGGCAACTGGGCTAGCCTATACATCTGTGGGTGGAGATACATTGCAAATTGAAGTTTCATTATCTCCAGGTAAAGGTAAGTTACTACTGACAGGGAAACTTGGGGATGTTATGAAGGAATCCGCACAAACCGCTTTGTCCTATGTGCGTTCCAAAGCCATGACATTTCAAATAGATCCTGATTTCCATGAAAAATGGGATATTCATATTCACGTTCCTGAAGGCGCCACGCCAAAAGATGGACCTTCCGCGGGTATAACGATCGTAACGGCACTAGTATCCGCATTGACGGAACGCCCGATTCGCCGTGAAGTCGGTATGACAGGGGAAGTGACACTGCGTGGACGTGTATTACCAATTGGTGGACTAAAACAAAAAACGCTGAGTGCGCATCGTGCAGGATTGCGAACAATTATCATCCCGTCAGATAATGAACGTGATCTAGATGATATTCCAGATAGTGTAAGAAAAGAATTAACATTTAAACTCGTGTCGGATGCTCATGAAGTACTCGATATCGCTTTGGAGGAAAAGAAATGAAAGTCCATAACGTAGAAATGATTATGAGTGCGGTTCGTCCTGAACAATATCCAACAGAAGGTTATCCTGAATTTGCGTTGGCCGGCCGCTCGAATGTAGGGAAATCTTCCTTTATTAATAAAATGATTGGGCGTAAAAGTTTGGCGCGTACATCTTCAAAGCCAGGAAAGACTCAAACGCTCAATTTCTATAAGATTGAGGAAAAATTATTTTTTGTTGACGTACCGGGGTACGGTTACGCCAAAGTGTCGAAAACTGAAAAAGAAAAATGGGGCGGTATGATCGAACAGTACATTACATCACGAGAAGAATTGCGTGCGGTAGTGCAAATTGTTGATTTACGTCACCCACCGACAAAAGATGACTGCATGATGCATGATTTCCTCTCTCATTACAATATCCCGACGATTGTCATAGCGACAAAAGCAGATAAAATACCTAAAGGTAAATGGGAGAAGCATAAGAAAATCGTTCGTACGACATTTAACATGGAGATACACGAGCCGCTCATCCTGTTTTCCTCTGAAAAGGGTATTGGGATGGATGAAGCATGGCATGAAATTGAAAGTCGCATGTAAGTAACGATCTAATTTTATCGAATTGTTACATTATGGCTTCAAACGATGTTCACAATTGGATTCCGACTAAAGCGCTATGTATGTTATAATGAGTATAAGAAAATGATTCCGAAAGGTGTGAGCACCTAATGTATACAGTCGTTGTCGGTGTTAACCACCGAACCGCCCCTGTCGAAATTAGAGAGAAGCTATCATTCGTCGAGGCTGATTTGCCACAAGCGATGCAAACATTGCAACAGCAAAAGAGCATCTTGGAAAACATCATTATTTCTACTTGTAACCGCACAGAAATCTATGCGGTGGTAGATCAGATTCATACAGGACGATATTATATAAAAAGATTCCTAGCCGATTGGTTTTCTATTCCCATGGAGGACTTTTCGAGTCACTTGATCATTCATGAAGAAGATGGTGCAGTGGAACATTTATTACGTGTAACTGCAGGCATTGATTCCATGGTACTTGGGGAAACGCAAATATTAGGACAAGTTCGTAGTAGTTTTTTCGCTGCGCAAAATATTGGTACAACTGGTACGGTATTCAACGAATTGTTCAAGCAAGCGATTACGACAGCAAAAAGAGCACATACCGATACAGCAATTGGTGAAAATGCTGTGTCAGTTTCCTATGCAGCAGTAGAACTCGGAAGAAAGATTTTCGGTTCACTCAAGGATAAGCATATTGCGATTCTTGGTGCAGGTACGATGGGTGAATTAGCAGTTAAGAACTTGCAAGGAAGCGGTGTTGGGAAGATTACTGTAATCAACCGAACATTCTCCAAGGCAGAAATTCTAGCGGCGAAATTTAATGGTGAAGCGAAATCTATGCAAGAGTTGCAATGCTTATTACTAGAAGCAGATATTTTAATCAGCTCTACTGGTGCTACTGAATATGTCATTGATTATGAATTGATGGATTTTGTAGAGAAACTACGTAAAGGCAAGCCGTTATTCATGGTGGATATCGCTGTGCCCCGTGATCTTGATCCGAAAATCGGTGAACTAAGCAATGTATTCTTGTATGATATCGATGATCTACAAGGCATTGTCGAAGCAAATTTGGCTGAACGTAAGCGTGCAGCTGAAGAGATCGGTCTGATGATCGAACAGGAAGTAGTTGCCTTTAAGGATTGGTTAACAACGCTTGGTGTCGTGCCAATGATTTCTGCATTACGCAAGAAAGCAAGTCGTATTCAGAGCGAAACGATGCAGAGTATTGAAAATAAAATGCCCGATTTAACCGAACGTGAAAAGAAAGTGCTGAACAAGCATACAAAATCCATTATTAATCAATTGTTAAAAGAACCTATTTTACAGGCTAAAGAATTATCTACTGATAAAAAAGCAGCAGAGAAACTCGCTCTTTTCGAACAAATCTTTGGAATTTCTGAAGATGTCGTAACAGAAAAGGAACAGCTGGCATTACAAGCAAAAGAACGTCTTCAAAAGCGCGCTGATCAAAAATCAGATGGTGTGGATGTGACGAACTTACATTATCAACACTAATCCCAGGTGGTTCTGTATCTGTCTTTCACAAGAATGATACAGGCCCACTTTTTTATTGCAGTTAAATAGGCAATACATGCATAAATATTCGGCAAACTAGTAGAAAGATGCTTATTATGGATGCAATTATTTGCAGTAACACCCTCTCATTTGAGACAATATAGACGAACACTCCTTACTAGCAAAAGAGAGGTTTTCGCTTGAAAGGCAGAGAATAGCATATGGTTGATTTAACCGTCGCAAGACTTCAGGAAGTCATGATTGTTCTTTATGCCCTCGGTCTTGTTTTTTACTTAATTGATTACTTGAAGAAGTCAAAAGTTGTTCATCGTACTGCTTTTTGGCTTATCGTTACCGTCTGGGTTACACAAACCGCGATTTTATCTCTTTATATAATTCAGATGAAGCGCTTTCCAGTATTATCGCTAGTTGAAGGAATCTATTTTTATGTATGGTTACTGGTCACATTATCTATTGTGTTCCAGTTGATTTATAAAGTGAACTTCATGGTGTTTTTCACAAATATCATTGGATTTGTATTTTTAATGATTCATGTCTTTTCCAATTTGAAATACACAGCATCCACTGTTGGTGATTCGCTTATTTCGGAAGTACTGTTTGTCCATATTACGTCAGCAATCCTCTCGTATGCAGTGTTCGCGTTAGCATTTGTTTTTGCGGTATTGTATTTGATTGTATATAACGTACTAAAAAGTAAGAAATTTGGAAAACGCTTTTCCAGTCTACCGAATTTGCATCAGACGATGATGGGAATGAAAATGTCGATCTATACTGGCATCCCGATTTTATTCGTCAGTTTATTATTCGGTGTTCAATGGGCGTATGTAGCGCTTGAGAATTGGTCTCTATTTGATGTGAAAATAATGGGATCCTTTGCAGTATTACTCATCTATTCTTCGGTTATTTATTTCAACTATAAGGGTAAGCTTCAATCAGTGGAGTTTGCTTGGATGACGATATTTGCATTTCTTTTAACGGTTGTGAATTTCTTTTTGGGCAGCACGCTGTCACAATTTCATTTATGGATATAAGAAAGGAAGAGTTTTTTGAGAAAAATTATTGTAGGTTCACGTAGAAGTAAGCTGGCATTGACTCAAACGAAATGGTTTATTGAACAAATGAAGCAAGCAGGTGCACCATTTGAATTTGAAGTAAAAGAGATTGTTACGAAAGGCGATCAAATCTTAGACGTCATGTTATCAAAAGTGGGCGGTAAAGGGTTATTCGTAAAAGAAATCCAGCAAGCATTATTTGATAAAGAAATTGATTTTGCCGTACATAGCATGAAAGATATGCCTGCGGTAATTCCAGATGGTTTGACAGTCGGCTGTATCCCTAAACGTGTGGATCCACGTGATGCTTACATCGCAAACGACCATGTTCGCTTCATGGATTTACCAGTAGGCGCGGTTGTTGGAACATCCAGTCTTCGTCGTAGCTCACAACTATTGATGTTGCGCCCAGATATTGAAATTAAGTGGATTCGTGGAAATATTGATACACGTCTACGTAAGCTCCAAGATGGTGAATTTGATGCAATCCTCTTAGCGGCGGCAGGACTTAAGCGTATGGGCTGGGATGACAGCATCGTCACAGAACACCTATCGCTCGAAGATTGTATTCCAGCAGTAGGACAAGGTGCATTAGCAATTGAATGTCGTGAAGACGATACAGAATTATTAAATGAACTAGCGAAATTAACAGATGAGAGCACATGGATTGAGCTACAGGCTGAGCGCACATTCCTTAATGAAATGGATGGTTCTTGTCAAGTACCAATCGGAGGATTTGCAAAGTTTGATGGTAATGAAGTGGAAATGACTGGTTTCATCGCGTCTCCGGATGCAATTCAAGTGTTCCGTGAAACAGTGAAAGGAACAGATCCTGTTGCAGTGGGTAAAGAAGTCAGTAAAATTTTACGTGACCAAGGTGCTGCTGAAGTAATTGAGAAAGTGAAGGCGGAAATGGATGCGTAACGCTTTACCGTTAGCAGGAGAAACGGTTATTTTCACAGGAACACCAAAATCCACGGAAGCTGCCGAACTGGTAAAAAAGTACGGTGGCATTCCGGTTTCAATTCCACTAATTGAAGTGGGAGAAATACAAAAGAAGGCTGATCAGCAAAAGTTGCAACAAGCAATGAAAGCTGATTGGCTCATTTTTACGAGTCAATCAGCAGTTGCTGCGTTCCGTGCAAAAATGTTGCGGTTCAATGTAACAGCAGATACGTTCAAAGGAAAAGTGGCTGCAGTCGGAACTCGAACAGCGGCAGCGTTAGATCGACTCGGCTTTGCCGTATCTTTCATTCCAAGCGTGTTTAGTGCAGATGTTTTCGTCAAACAGTTTAATCCAAAAGAGTCGGAACGATTACACGTGGTCTTTTTGAAAGGTACTCTTGCTGGTAGTTTGATTCGGGAGGAGTTGCCGTTTCATGTTTCAGAATGGACAGTCTATGAAACCAAAAGTGCAACGAGTGAAATAGATAAATTGTGTCGTTTTATACTTCATAAAAATCAAGTGTCCGTGTTGTTCGCAAGTCCGTCGGCGGTGGAAGTGTTCTCTTCACGTATTGCCCCGAAAACAACATGGTTTGGCTTTACGGTTTGCGCGATCGGTCATGTTACGGAACGTGCATTGTTAAAAGTGGGTGCGCCTGTTCACGTCAAGCCCAAAACGTATACATTAGTCGAGCTAGTCCATGAACTGGCCAAACGAAAGGGAGAGTTCACAAATGAGTCCAATAGAATTTAAGCGTCATCGTAGACTTCGTACACATCCTACCGTTCGAGCGATGGTTAGAGAGACAGAAATTAAAGCAGCGGATTTCATTTATCCTATCTTTGTTACAGAAGGCGAGAACGTGCGTAATCCAATCGCTTCTATGCCAGGAGTAGATCAGTTTTCTATTGATTTATTATTAAAAGAAACGGATGAAGTTGTTGAATTAGGTATTTCATCTATTATTTTATTCGGTATACCTTCGGAAAAAGATGCAACGGGTACTGAAGCATATGACGACGAAGGAATCATTCAACGTGCAACACGTGCAGTGAAAGAACGGCATCCGCAATTGGTCGTTGTAGCGGATACTTGTTTATGCGAGTATACAGATCACGGGCACTGTGGCGTTATTCACGACAATGATGTAGATAACGATGCTAGTCTCGTTCTGCTAGCGAAGACAGCAGTCAGTCAAGCAAAAGCGGGAGCGGATATCATTGCACCTTCGAATATGATGGATGGTTTTGTAGCGGTCATTCGTCAAGCGCTAGATGATGCGGGATTCCAAAACATTCCCATTATGTCGTATGCAGTTAAATATGCGTCTGCTTATTACGGTCCATTCCGTGAAGCGGCGCAATCCACACCACAATTTGGCGATCGTAAAACGTATCAAATGGATCCAGCAAATCGTATGGAAGCAATGCGTGAAGCGGAATCTGATATTCTTGAAGGCGCAGATTTCTTAATTGTTAAGCCAGCATTGTCTTATCTCGATATCATTCGCGATGTAAAAAATCATGTACTCCTACCTGTCGTGGCATATAACGTCAGTGGGGAATACGCAATGGTCAAAGCGGCTGCATTAAACGGCTGGGTAGACGAGAAGAAAATTGTGTTAGAAACATTAACAAGTATGAAGCGTGCAGGTGCAGATATCATCATGACATATCATGCAAAAGATGCAGCTCGCTGGTTGGAGGAGAAATAATATGGGACAAAAAACATATACGAAATCTGAAGAAGCGTTCAAAATAGCAGTGGATTTAATGCCAGGTGGCGTCAACTCACCAGTGCGTGCTTTCAAATCAGTTAGTATGGATCCGATCTTTATGGAAAGTGGTAAAGGTGCGATCATTAAGGATATCGATGGCAATGAATATATTGACTACGTTCTATCTTGGGGTCCTCTAATCCTAGGACACACACATCCTGACGTAGTATCTGCAATGCAGAAAGTAGCTGAAACAGGTACAAGTTTCGGAGCGCCTACACTTCTGGAAAATGAATTGGCAGAGCTTGTAATCGACCGTGTACCATCCATCGAGATGGTACGTATGGTGTCTTCTGGTACAGAAGCAACAATGAGTGCACTTCGTTTAGCACGTGGCTATACGAAGCGTAATAAGATCCTTAAATTCGAAGGTTGTTATCACGGGCATGCGGATTCCTTACTTATTAAAGCAGGTTCGGGTGTTGCTACATTAGGTTTGCCTGATAGCCCTGGAGTGCCTGAAACGATTGCACAAAACACGATCACGGTCCCGTATAATGATCTGGAAAGTGTTAAATTGGCCATTAGAGAGTATGGAGACGATCTAGCTGCAATTATTGTAGAACCGGTTGCAGGAAACATGGGCGTTGTAGGACCGGATAGTGGCTTCCTTAAAGGCTTACGTGAGCTTACAGAAGAAAACGGTTCATTATTAATTTTCGATGAAGTCATGACTGGATTCCGTGTAGGGTATAAATGTGCACAAGGTCACTTCAACGTCAAACCCGACCTTACATGTCTTGGTAAAGTTATCGGTGGCGGACTGCCTGTAGGAGCATACGGCGGTTCTCGCGAGATTATGGAACATGTAGCACCGGCAGGAACTATTTATCAGGCGGGTACATTGTCTGGCAATCCGTTAGCCATGACGGCAGGTATTGAAACGTTGAGAAAGTTGACGCCGAAAACATACGAACACTTCATCAAGCTTGGTGATCAGTTGGAAGAAGGTTTCCGCGCAGCAGCGAAAGCTAATAATATTCCACATACCGTCAACCGTGCTGGTTCGATGATCGGGTTCTTCTTTACGGATCAACGCGTTAATAACTACGATAAAGCGAAAACTTCCGATTTGGAACTGTTCGCAGAGTATTATCGTCTAATGGCAGAAGAAGGTATTTTCTTACCACCTTCCCAATTTGAAGGTATGTTCTTGTCAGCAGCCCACACAGAAGAGCATATCGCGAAGACTGTGGAAGCTTTCCATACAGTGTTTGAGAAGTTGAAACGATAATCTTGAAGCGTCAAGCAGATTTTATTGCTTGGCGTTTTTTATGTTCATTTTTTATGATGATAGCGCGATGTTGGCGAGGATTGGCGCGGTTTTCAGATGTTATGGCGCGGTCTTCGGGATCAATAGCGCGGTGTACGCCGGCATTTGCGCGGTGTACTGTCCTTTTGGCGCGATGCTAGGCTTTAATAGCGCGGTTGCGATCGTTTCATTCCCATTCACATTCCACATTATACTTCACTTCTAAATTCCTTTATTTCTTCATATAGTAGCCTGAGTTAAGAAAAGGAGTGAAGCGAAAATGACGACGCATCAATGGACATTGCAAGAGTCTTTTTATTTCCCTGTGGAGTACGGGGCATTTGCTAAATCGGCTGAGGTAAAGGTGACGCCAGGGTTTACGGAAGAACGTACGGAAGATGCAATCCGTTTGCAAGGGATCTATCATATCGCGGCAAACGTTGTATTTGATGCAGACAAGCAAGTAGAATTGGCAACTGAAGATGTATTAGTCATTCATGACGTGGAAGTAGAAAACAATAAAGGATATTTTGAATATGCTGTGCCTTTGAATGTTGATCTACCAGTAGAACTCGATGGCGACTTGCAATTGGAAGTGCGAGATATTAAATCTTCATCACAGGAAGACGGGGGATTGAAACTTGAGTGGACCGTTCACTTGAAACAGGAAGAGCCTGTACAAGAACCGGTTGTAATCGAAGAAGAGCCCGCAGCACCACAGTTCGTAGCTGCCTCGACATCTCATTTAGAGTTTCTTGCAAATGCTGATCGTGCCGTTGAACAAGTAAATAATGAAATGGAAGACTTTCTCTTATACATCGCCGAGATGGATGACGATATAACGAGAAAGATCTTCCACTCAAATAATGTTTTTGTAGAAGCAGAAGGACAAAGCAGCGAGTAAGCAAAATACTAAAAAATCGCCAGTGGTCGGGATAAGTAGTAATCGAATCAATTGAAACACGGTGATCGGGATGATACAGCCTTTACAGTAAAATCTTGTTTTCCGAAGCCACGGCGGCAACAGATAGGGATTATAACCTTTTCGCATCGTTCACCATCCTTTCTCTATAGACTACTATTCAGTTGACGGACTCTACATGTTTCGCTTATAATAATGTGTATATGAATATAAATGCGAAGAGTAGGAAAGTACATGTGAACCGTTTTCTTTAGAGAGGGTACGATTGGTGGAACGTACCTGGAAACCGCATATGGAAGTCCCCTATGAGCAGTTTCTGTGAAATATGAGTAGCAGGAACCGGTGAAGACCGTTACCAAATCATGAAGATGTAATGCTTTTTGCGTTCATAAATAAAGGTGGTACCACGAGCTCCTTCGTCCTTTTACCGGGATGAGTGGGGCTTTTTTGTATCCCTTTTTATTTGAAGGAGGAAATGAAATGACTGACGAATTGACGATGCCGACCAAATACGATCCGCAGGCAGTGGAAAAAGGACGTTATGAATGGTGGCTTGAAGGTAAGTATTTTGAATCGAATGTAAAAAGCGAGAAAGAACCGTATACAATTGTGATCCCACCACCGAACGTTACCGGAAAGCTTCACTTAGGACACGCATGGGATACGACTTTACAAGATATGCTCATCCGCATGAAGCGTATGCAAGGGTATGACGCACTATGGTTGCCGGGAATGGACCACGCAGGAATTGCAACACAAGCAAGAGTAGAAGAAAAACTTCGCGCGGATGGTAAAACGCGTTATGATCTTGGACGCGAAAACTTTGTACAAGAAACATGGAAATGGAAAGAAGAATACGCGAGTCATATCCGTGCACAATGGGCGAAGCTTGGTCTGGCTCTTGACTACTCACAAGAGCGCTTTACTTTGGATGAAGGATTGTCAAAAGCAGTACGTGAAGTATTTGTTAAGTTGTATGAGAAAAAGCTGATCTACCGCGGAGAGTATATCATCAACTGGGACCCTGCAACGAAGACAGCGATATCGGATATCGAAGTGATTCATAAAGATGTGCAAGGTGCATTCTATCATATGCGCTACCCATTGGCAGATGGCACAGACTCGATTGAAATAGCGACAACACGTCCTGAAACGATGCTTGGTGATACAGCTGTTGCAGTTCACCCCGATGACGAACGCTACCAGCATTTGATCGGCAAGATGGTTAAATTGCCAATCGTAGGACGCGAGATTCCGATCGTAGCGGATGACTACGTAGAAATGGATTTCGGAAGCGGTGCAGTGAAAATTACACCAGCGCATGACCCGAATGACTTTGAAATAGGTAACCGTCATAACTTGCCACGTGTGCTCGTCATGAATGAAGATGGCACGATGAATAAATTAGCAGGCAAGTACGAAGGCATGGATCGTTTCGAATGCCGTAAACAAATCGTCAAAGACTTACAAGAGATGAATGTGCTATTTGAAATTGAAGACCATATGCACTCAGTCGGGCACTCGGAACGAAGTGGTGCAGTAGTGGAGCCGTATTTATCTACACAATGGTTCGTCAATATGCAGCCACTTGCCGAGCAAGCAATCAATCTGCAGAAAAATGAAGAAGAAAAAGTGACGTTTGTTCCTGAACGTTTCGAGAAAACCTACTTAGGATGGATGGAAAATGTCCATGACTGGTGTATTTCTCGTCAACTATGGTGGGGTCACCGAATTCCGGCTTGGTATCACAACACAACAGGTGAAATCTATGTGGGTCAAGAAGCACCAGCTGATGAAGAAAACTGGACTCAGGACAATGACGTACTAGATACTTGGTTCTCATCTGCCTTATGGCCATTTTCAACTATGGGCTGGCCAGATGTTGACAGCGAAACATTCAAAAAATATTACCCAACAGATGCCCTTGTTACAGGATATGATATTATCTTCTTTTGGGTGTCCCGTATGATCTTCCAAGCTCTTGAATTCACGGAAGAGCGTCCATTCAAGGATGTCTTGATCCACGGATTAGTACGCGCGGAGGACGGGCGAAAAATGTCTAAATCTCTCGGTAACGGTGTAGATCCAATGGACGTAATTGAGCAGTACGGTGCAGACGCATTGCGTTATTTCTTGGCAACAGGTTCTTCACCAGGACAAGATCTACGTTACTCTACAGAAAAAGTAGAAGCGATCTGGAACTTTGCCAATAAAATTTGGAATGCTTCCCGTTTCGCGTTAATGAATATGGATGGCATGACATATGAAGAAATCGATTTGTCAGGAGAGAAATCTGTTGCAGATGCATGGATTTTAACTCGTCTGAATGAAACGATTGAATCAGTAACAAGCTTGGCTGACCGGTATGAGTTCGGTGAAATGGGCCGCGCGTTATATAACTTCATCTGGGATGACTTCTGTGACTGGTATATCGAGATGGCGAAATTGCCACTATATGGTGAAGACGAAGCAGCGAAAAAAATGACGCGTTCAGTTCTTGCACATGTTCTAGATCAGACGATGCGTTTATTGCACCCATTGATGCCTTTCATAACAGAAGAGATCTGGCAGAACCTTCCCCATGAAGGTGAGTCGATTACAGTAGCACAGTGGCCTGAAGTGGATGCGGCTATGATGGACAAGTCGCGTGCTTCGGATATGAAATTGTTGATGGATATCATCAAATCCGTGCGTAATATCCGTGCAGAAGTGAATACACCGATGAGTCGTAAAGTCGATTTGTATATTTCAGCGAAAGACGAGAAGACCGTGGCGGTACTTGAAGAGAACCGTAACTATCTTGTGCGATTCTGTAATCCTGAAACATTAACAATTGGTGTGAAAGTGAATGCGCCAGGCAAAACGATGTCAGCAGTCGTGACGGGTGCAGAGCTGTACTTGCCACTTGAGGGATTGATTGATATTGACGAAGAGTTGGCTCGTTTGACGAAGGAACTTGGCAAGTGGCAAGGTGAAGTGAAGCGGGTTCAAGGCAAGTTGTCGAATGAACGTTTTACTGCGAAAGCGCCTGAGTCAGTTGTTGAGGAAGAGCGTGCGAAAGAGAAGGATTATTTGGAGAAGTACGCGGCGGTTGAGCGTCGTATTGCAGAGTTGAAAGAGATTTAAAAATAGTTTAAAAAAGAAGGCCTATTCGACAGTGTGATGCTGTTGAATGGGCTTTTTTTAATGTCGAAGTAGAGAGTGGTGGGATGAAAGGATGCCTTCATAAAGTG
The DNA here is from genome assembly GCF_002743065.1 of Sporosarcina sp. P16b. NCBI lineage: Bacteria > Bacillati > Bacillota > Bacilli > Caryophanales > Caryophanaceae > Sporosarcina > Sporosarcina sp. P16b. The sequence continues at coordinate 90,003 of NZ_PDYO01000004.1, forward strand.
CGCGCGGTGGGCCAACCAGTTCGCTTTGCTCTCTTTGGTTGTCTCGCTTGTCCGACTAATGCTCTGAGAGTTGCCGTTCCTTTGCCTGAATTCCTACTTTTTGAGGAGGAAATAGTTTAATAAGTAAAAACCAAAACCATCTAAGTCAATGTTCTTATAAAAACATAGTACCCTATAAATAGTGTTATTAGATTCTTATGGGTATAATTGAATTCATAGTATTTAGACCGTGTGTAGAAGGTTGTTTATTGATTTTTTGTTAAGTCGGCTTAGCTTTGCAGTTAAGTTAAAAAAATCCGCATTATAGGATGTATTATCACGTGTATTCCGGCCGTGTATCTACTGTATTTGTACTTTACAGCTATGAATATGTAAAGGGGAGAAGCGCATGTTAATTAAACCGAAGAAATTGCAACGTGGTGATCGGGTCGCAACAGTGAGCCCTTCGTGGGGAGGCGCAGGCGAACCGGAAATCAGGTGGCGGTACGAACAAGGCGTAAAGAGATTGGAAGATCTATTCGGACTAACTGTCGTAGCAATGCCAAACAGTTTAAAGGGAACCGACTTTCTCTATAAAAACCCGAAAGCTCGTGCAGAAGATCTAATGGCGGCATTTAGCGATCCAAATATTAAAGGGATCATTGCGAATATCGGTGGGGAGGACAGTATCCGATTACTTCCATACATTGATTTTGACGTGATACGAGAAAATCCAAAAGTCTTCATGGGATACTCTGATGTTACGGTATCGCATTTATTTTGTCATAAAGCGGGAATTTCTTCATTCTACGGACCCGCAATATTAACTGATTTTGCCGAGAATGTTGAAATGGATTCCTACACGGTCGAGATGGTGAATCGAATTCTCTTTTCTAATGAAATCATAGGTGAGATACAACCGGCTGAAAGATGGACAAGCGAGCGGTTGGAATGGATCGAGTCGAATAAGAGTAAGCGGCGTACGATGAATCAGAATACTGGATACGAACTGCTTCAAGGCTCAGGCACTGTGCAAGGCCGATTGATTGGCGGATGTATCGAAGTATTAGAATTTGCAAAGGGGACGGTGATTTGGCCAGGAGACAAGTATTGGAAGGATAGTATACTATTCTTTGAAACATCCGAGGAGAAGCCTGATCCTAGTTTAATTCGATACTGGTTAAGAAATTATGCAGCACAAGGAATTTTACATAATGTGAATGGGATAATTTTCGCGAAGCCTCAAGACGAGAAATACTTTGATGAGTATAAAGAGGAAATCCTTACTGTGATGAAAGAGTATGATTTGGAGCATTTGCCTATTTTGTATAACTTGAACTTCGGTCATACGGAACCTAAATGCATTTTACCATATGGAGCGTTGGCGAAAATAGATTGTATACGAAGGACGTTTTCTATTGTAGAGAGTGGCGTTGAGTAAAATAGTAAAGAAATGGGGTGTTTATAATATTTACTGATCGGCAGTTACAAATGTTCATTGAAGGGGAGATTATGGGGGATACTTTTCCTTATGATAGTGATGATGAACAGGAAGTCTTGGCACATATCAATCGGTTATTTTATCGAATCTGTCGTATCCACAATGTGGTCTGCGAAGCGGAATGGGATCATTTCGGTAGCGGCTATGCTTCCTTTGTGGAGTTTTTTTGTTATCGGAAAGAAGATTATATAACCGTGGTAGAAAAGAATGGAATGCGTGAGATAGAGATAAAAGGTATTATACTTGATGTAAGTCGTCTAGCATCAGTTGCTATAATGGGTGAAGATGTAAGGTATAGAACAATTCGGGTAGAGACGGCTGAGGAAGTGAGTGGTGGACATGGTTCAATACTTGATACACCTACTTCGCTAGCTGTTAGTGAGGAATTGGAAACACTAGCAACAGAATTACAGAAAGCTTTACTGGAGTTTAATTACAAATTATTAGCTGCGAATGAGATGAGTACGCCACTATCGTTTAAAACAAAAATACCGACGGTTTATCGGAATGAGCGACAATATCTAATCTTGGATGCGATCTTTTACTGGGAAGATTAATAATGGTAGGGAGGAAGCATATGAGAGACTAGCTAGCATATTTCCTGACGACTTAAAATCTTATATAGAAGGGAAAAATATGTTTGTGAAGGAATTAGAGCGAAAAGCGCTTAGTTGGTACGATACAAAAGAGTGATATTTAGAAGGAAAACTGAAAAAAAGAAAGATGTTGAAGATATTCGGGAAGTTAGGAATCGTAGTATTTTCCACACTTCCACTAACCGATCTATTTTACATAATATAATTATTGGTCTAAGCGGGAAGGAGTTTAGCTATGCAAGCAATTAGTAAAACTCTATGTATTGTTTTTCCTTTCATTGTACCGTCACTAATTGTAGTCTTTGTCATAAAGAGATTGGATCAGAAAACTAATCTAGGTTCGTTGACTAAGAAAAAATCGAAGAGCGTTCAGTCATGATTAGACAGTCTGATACCACTTGGAATGTTGATTGGTTGTAAACTGGTTTGCTAATTAGTATGATCTCTCCCATTTCATTAAGAAAGAAGAGATGTAATGATAGAAACTACAGTCTAGACAAGTGGATTCGGTAGAATGAATAAGCATTATCTGCGCTAGTAGCTATACATACAGTTAAGTCAGTAACTTCTAGAAAATACGTTTTATGAATGACGTGAGGAGAAAATAGAATGAGTAAAACAAAATCTACTTCCGAAACTTGTATCATCGTTCTTCATGAAATATACGGAATCAATCAATTTATGAAAGACATATGTGTTGCGTTGTCTGAGAAAGACTTCGATGTGATCTGTCCAAATCTGTTGCCTCAAGAAACACCTTTTGATTATTCACAAGAAGAGGTAGCTTATGAAAATTTTATGCAGCATGCTAGTTTCGAAAACAACGCACGTAAGGTAAAAGAGTTAGTGGTGGAGATGAAGGACCAGTACGAAAAAGTATTTATACTTGGATTCAGTGTAGGAGCGACAATTGCTTGGCTCTGCAGCGAGGAAGAGTGCGTAGATGGGATGGTTGGATACTACGGATCACGAATACGAGATTATGCAGGAATGAACCCCGCTTGTCCAACTTTGTTGTACTTTCCGAATACCGAGAAGTCATTTGATGTGAAAGAAATGGTTTTGAAATTAGAAAAGCCGAATGTGGAGGTATATACGTACGATGGGAAGCATGGATTTAGTGATCCATACGCTTTTGCATACAATGAAGAATTAGCTCATATTACCTTTAAGCAAACGATAGACTTCTTTAGAAAAAATGTAAAGAATCGTGTAGGTGGAAGCACTTCATGAATTGAAGTGCTTTTTGTTGTTTAGATATATTGATAATATAAACCGAACTGTGTATCGTACCATAACAGTGTGCCATGTTTTCTCTTAGGTAGACGTGCTTGAAAACTCCATTCAGGATACTGTTTGATAATCTGGACATGATCGCCAGTGGCGAATGCGATAAAGGAGATATAATGATCTTTTGTCATCGGGTGGTCGCTTGAAATAAAACGTTCATTATCGACTTCTTCAATCGTAAGTTTTTCTTCATCCTTCGCTTTCTTCGCTTGTAGCGCTTCAAGCTTTCTGCCACAGCAAAATAGTGTAATATTTCCCGTTGCCAATACAATATTATTGCAAGATGGACAGACAAAGTACTTTGATTTTTTCATATTTCCTCCTATTAACTCATTAGACAGTACTTCACCGTCTAAAATATTTTCTATATTCACACCAAGTAGCTTAGATAGATTGGATAAAAGTGTTACATCCGGACAACCATATCCGCGCTCCCATTTTGAAATCGTTCGATCCGAAATATTCATTTGATCGGCTAATTGTTTCTGGGTGAATCCTTTTTCTTTGCGTAATGTATATATTAATTCACCAACTTTACTTGTATCCATCGGTTTCCCTCCTGCTCTCTATTATCATAGGCGAATATCCAACATGCATCAACAAACGTTCCGTGGAGTTTGTTACACTTATATATACTGGCGTGGTTAATTTACTAGAAACTATAAAAAGAGCAGATCTGAGATAGTAGAAAGCAAGGTGAGTAGGAATGAAACAGCATTGCTGCGAAGAAATGGCGTATCATGCAACTTTTACATGTGACGTACACAAAGACCCGTATGATTGCCCGGATCAATTGATTCTTTTTAATAAAACAGATCAAGATTACGGATTGTTAATTCATGATGGAGGTACTTCAAGTATCGAGATTTCATTTTGCCCATGGTGTGGAAGTACATTATTGGAAAGGGGATAGAAAATGAATAAACTTCAAACGTACGCTGTCGTTATTGCGGTTTTAGTACTCGTCTTTTTCTTCGTTCTTTCAGTAGTAACGAGTAATTGGAAGTTTTTCTTTTGGAGTATCATACCGATCCTTTTATGGCTAATGACGGCTTTCCTAGCTAAAGTCAACGCTAGAGATTAAATGGAGTACATCCCTCTACTTATAAAGGGGCTGTCACAGAAAATCATAATGACTTTCTGTAACTGCCCCTTTTGTTATAACCACAACGTTTCCCCAATAAGCAACTTTCTTAATCGATTTTCATCCAACTGCAATCTTCTCCACTCAGCATTCAGCCTTTCAACAGCTTCGGGCCCTGTATCGATTTCATTATCTGGCGCTTGCTCGATTACGATACGTAAATCTTTCTTTCCTTCATTACGTTCTTTCTGCCACCGAATCACTTCTCGCAGTGTCTTACGCGTATCTACGTTATCTAAATTAGTATAGCGTTTTCTCCTCATGATTCATCACTCAACTGATTTTTGATATACTCCAATAATTTCTTCGCCACTGAAAACTCATGTGTTTGATAGAGTGAACGGGCACCAACGGGATCTTCGATTTCATTCAGTAACCAGCCACCTGAAATAGGAAGAATGAAATCAATGCCTAAATAGTCGCTAGAAATTGCCCGGGAAATCGTTTGAACTTGTTTGATTTCAGTGTCGTTCAACATATACTTTTCCACGGTACCGCCTAATGTGTAATTGGATTTAAATGAATCTTTCGCGCCAGTTCGTTTCACTGCGCCTAACACTTCATTACCGAGCATAAATACGCGGATGTCCGTCGCGTCAGATTTGATGAAAGGCTGTGCGATTAGTTTAGTTGGATCAAATTGATTGAGAATATCTTCTGTTTGTTGTGCAGATTCACATAGAAATACTTCGCTTCCGCCGTGACCTCCGCGAGTTTTCAGTATGAAAGGCAATGTAGGAAGTTGATCCACTTTGAATGTGGGAACTGAGGGAATACCAAGCAAGGAGGCCAGTTCAAATGTGCGTAGTTTATCATTGGCGATTTTTTGTATACTCGCTCGATTGAACATACGGTAACCGGCTTGCTCCAATTCTAAAGCTAATTCAGGATCACGATCGCGGAATAAAATGAAATCAAGTGGTTCAGTAGGTGACTCTGTTATCAGCTCAACGTTCATATCTAGTTTTTTCGCTTCTTTTAATAGATCGTCGATAAACGCATAATTTCTCTTCGCTTCCTCCGCATTATAGTAAATGGCACCTTTCATTTAATCTTCTCCAATATATACGCAATCATTGCATCGGCGACATTGATACCGGTGACGTTCAACAGGTTGCGAATATGCGCTGCACCGTTCACTTCACAAACCAGAGGCTGTTCATCCGCACCGAATAACAAATCTACTCCTGCGAATTCTGCACCAACTGCTTTTGCGGCTTCCATAGCTAGTGTTTCTTGGGCGGGCGTCAATTCCACAATTTCAGCTACGCCGCCGTTTGTAATGTTCGCGCGGAAATCCGTCTCCGAATGACGATACATGGCCGCAATGATTTGATCGCCCACTATATTGACGCGTAAGTCCCGCCCTCTACTTGTCTCGATGAACTCTTGAAAGACATAATCGACACCACGCAACTCATCGACTTTTTCATAGAAAGCTTCTACCGTTTCGATCAAATACACTTTCATACCAAATGAGCCATGACCTTCTTTAATGATCATGGGCAAGCTGAGCGTTTCAAGGACGTTCTCGTAATATCCGCTATCTGCAATTGTGAAGTTTGGATAGACCTTCGGTGCGATGATCGTTTTCGGCATCGCGACACCGTGCTTCGCGAATTCAAGATACTGCTTGGCTTTATTATCACATGTCTCAATAACTTCAGGATCATTGAAGACGGGGATTCCTGCATTTTTTAAATACTGTCCAAGCAATGTATCTTTATCGAGGAAGACGACGAAATCAGGGACATCTTTTATCTGAACTTGCACATCCATCTGTATTTCATAATTTTTTAAGATTGTCGCCCGTACACCAGCACGCTCTGCTGCTTCCTGTACAAGCCGTGCTTGATCAGCAAATTTATCACTCGTTAAACTACCATTATAAATAACCCAACAACTTTTCAATCCCCACGCCACCTTTGCTATACTGTATATAACTTAATTTTAGCACAGGAGGAATTTCTTTGATTCCAAAACTTGATGAATATAAAGAACAATTTGACATAATGAGTGACGACGAGATTAAACCTGGATTAGACGCAATAGAAAAGGCATTGGCAAGTGTATTGAACCCTGAGAAAGATTTGCGAATTATTCATGTGGCAGGTACGAACGGCAAAGGTTCGACGATTGCAGTAATGGAAGCAGTGTTACAAGCACATGGATTTGAGACCGGTGTGTTTTCTTCACCGGCCATATTGGATATACATGATCAGATTCGGATCAATGGAAAGCCGATTGCGCAAGAGGAGTTGGAATATGTGTTTGAGGAGATGGAAGCAGCAGGATTGAGCGGTTTGCTGACGGACTTTGAATTGCTGACGGTGGCAGCGTTTTTAGCGTTCCGTAATGCAGGACCGGACTACGTCTTGCTTGAGACGGGGATGGGTGGTAGATACGACAGCACGAATGTGGTGACGCCTTTAGTGTCTGTCATCACGTCGATTGCTCTCGATCATATAGGGTTTCTAGGGGATACGGTTGAAAAGATTGCCGCGCATAAAGCTGGCATTATTAAGCCGTATATTCCAGTCGTTATAGGGGAATTGCCACACAAGGCGAAAGAGGTTGTCTTGGCAGAGGCGAAGTCGAATAAAAGTTTAGTACGCGCATATGACGAAGAATTTACAATGAAGCAAGGAACTATGGAGACCTTCTGCGGTATGTCTACATTTGAAATTCCGGCGCGTAATATGAAAGGGCCACATCAAGCGATTAATCTTGCCGTTGCTTTAGAGGCATTATCATTGGCGGGGGTACCTTTAAAACAAGATCATGTGGCTAAAGCTATAGCAAATGTAGCTTTGCCTTTTAGATTCCAAAAGATTGCAGATCAGGTTTATATGGATGGAGCCCATAATCCTGCTGCTGCGCGTATGTTGGTACGTACTATTAAAGAGCAATTTCCAGAAGAGAAAGTGGACTGGGTTGTGGGGATGTTGAATACGAAAGACTATCAAGCTACGTTGGAGATTTTAGCACCACTTGCGAATAGTTTTACATTTGTGGATTTTCCGCATGCACAAGCTGCAAAAGCGAAGGATTTACAAGCGGTTTGCCCGATTGAGGCAAGTCGTGTGATTTCGTTTGAAGAAGTCGATGTAACATGTTCGAAAAAAAACATAAAGGTAGTTGTTGGGTCTCTTTACTTATTAAGTAGTTTAATGAGACAATAGGCTTAATAAAGTTAGTTTTATAGACTATTACGTTTAGGAAAGGGTATTTAGTTTTAGTAGGAGAATATAACGAATATAAACGGGAGGAATGTCATGTCATGAATACTACGAAAGAAAAAGGATTTACACTAGTCGAAATTCTAGCGGCTTTGACAATTTTGGGTATTGTATTCGTTAGTTTCATGACAATTTTTTCTCAAATGAATGTATTTAATACTCGGACAGAATCTAAACTTGAAACGATCCATTTGGCTAAAAAAGAATTGAATTTTTGGAAAGAGAACCCGATGCCGTTAGAAAATAATGAAGGGGTTTTAGTTCTAAAGAAAGATACTGAATCGTCATCTGATTTTATTTTTTATACATATACACGTCAAGATGAACCCAAATACGAATACCGTGTGAAATACCGTGTACCATCAGACTTGAAATCTTTCACAGAAACATCTGTTACACTCCATAGATTACAAATTTCTATTTATGAGAAGGGCAAGGAAATTAGTGAGACGTTTGGTTATGTGGAGGATGGGGCTCTATGAATGTAAAGTGGACAATAAGAAAGAATCAGCAAGGAATGTCTGTTGTTGAACTATTAGCAACGCTACTACTTGTTTCCTTGGTATCTGTAATCATCTGGACAACATTCTCAATAAGTACTCGAATGAATACATCGGAGACGGCAAAATTACGCTTACAGCAAGAGGCAAATTATATTGCGACAGAAGCACAACGATTACATCGTAAGTGTTTAAGTTATGAATTTGTTGTGATGCCTCAAAAAGTGAGTGTTCAAAATTGCCGAACGTCATCACAAACTATAGAAGATTCTATTCTTAGTACGAATTTTATGTATTATACAGATCAAAAAAAATCAGAAACTACTGAAGAAAGATTCTATATAAACGCAAAGAAAGAGAATTTAGAAATATCAAAGTTTTGGGTTGTAGATCCAAAAAACAATAAATTGAAAGTGTCGATCCCATTGGAATTATCCAGATATAAGGAAGCCCCTTGAAGAAAGGAAGCGGTCATGTGCAATTACCTAAAAATGAAAAAGGCTATGCATTAGTGCTTGTCTTGCTTGTCATCATATTTATCATGATTGGTAGTGCTGTTTTCATGAGGGGATCGATTAGCAATGCTAAACAGCAACGTATTGTAGATGACAACAATCTGGCATATACTGCTGCTGAAATGGGTGTAGATTATTACAAATGGCTGTATATAAATAAATTTAAAGCAGAAAGACGTAAAATTTGGAATGAAATGAAGTTGGCCTATGAAAGCGATAAGATCACGATAAATAAAAAAAGTATAACACCCGAAAAAAAACAAGAAGAGCTTAAGCAAGCGGCAAAAAACCGGCAAAATCAAATGGTTGATCTACTTCTCAACCTTCACTTCACTAATCTTGAAAAAACGAAGCCAGATACAACAGATTCTTTACATTATAGTATTTTAGAACCGGTAAACTATACTAGAGTAAAAGACTCCATGGATAGGTATATAGGTTTACTAGTCAAAGGCAAAGTGCTGGGGGAATATGGAAAAGGAAGCAAACGAGCGAAAAGCTTGGATTTTGAGCTACTGTTTGATTTTCCGTTGCTAGTTGAGGATAGTATTTCCAACCCGCCAAATAATGGAGAGAATTCTTTGACGATTCCCGTTGTGAACATTCAAAGTTTAATTGAAGGCAATAAGCAAACTAAACCATGTACAACTAACCCTAACAATGAAAAATGCCTGGGACAGAAAACTATTGATACTCATTTTACTGCAATAAATTCCATTGTGTATTTTCCATTCGGTTATACAAAAGGAAATGGTAATATCGGAATAGATTTTAAGAATACACAAATATATTCAAAAGGAAACATCGAGCTACCTAATATGAATACTATGAATAACATAACCATGTATGCTGATGGAAATATTGAACTAAAAAACTTAAATGGCGCAAATCAAGCGAATCTATATGCAACTGGAAGTATTGAATTTAAGAATTCTAGTTCGGGTTATTCGAATTCTATACTTTACGCAGACCGTGATATAGACGGAAAAAATACCGAATTTAAAAACATGAAAATAGTTGTCGGTGGTAACTACACTGGAGAGAAATTTGCGCTAACTAGCAAGTCAATTATGGTAGTTGGTAAAGAACTCACAATGAAGAAAGCAGGCTCTATACAGAATTCCAACTTAGTTGTTAAAGGAAATTTAGTTGTAGAGAAGTCGCTTGCCATTAAAAACAATTCAAAAGTTTGCGTCGGTGGAACTATTGATTTTAATAATATAGATCTGAAAACAATGGATTCAAATAGCAAAATTTATTTCGTGGAAGAAAAAGCTAAACCCCAAAATATTATGGGGAAATATCCAAACTTAATTCCGATGAAAGAATCTGTATTTAAAACTAATCCACAAGCGTTATATGATAACTGTGTTGGCGGTGGAAATGGAAGCGACAGTTCGGGCATTTCAGATAACCCTAATTGGGAGCCTCCTGAAATCGATGTTACATATAATTAATCAAAGTCAGGAGATTTACTATGAAACTAAAACAATACAAAATTAGCCTCATCTTAGGTGCTCTATTACTAGTCATCTCCGCTATTTTTGCCCAACAAGCTTACGCAGGCGACGGCTTCTTCTCAAATTTTAAGAAATTCAGCAAGCACACGTACGCAGGGCCGTTTGACATTTCAAAGCATAATCGTAAAGATGCGAAAGAAAAGCTTATAAATAATTTTGCAGAGCTTAAACAAACTTTATCAGTACAACTAATCGTACAAGATCTTCAAGTAGATGTTCCGGCAGAAGTGGTAAGTTTCGATCCAGACGCTACGCTAAACGAAGCGAAAAGTGGAGTGGATAATTCATTAATCGCAAATGTCTCTAGGGAAGGGCTTCGTACGGTGATGAAACAAAATTTCCATACGCTTTCATTCAGTGAAGATGACGTGGAGAAAATAGCCGCACAACTAGAAGTTCAGCTACAGAGCGGCATTATGCCACAACAAGTATATATAGCGGATTTTATACCTGATTTATACGAGCAGAAACAAGTAATTGCTTCAGCTGCATATGAAGTAGATGAGCTAGAAAAAGGTTTGCGTTTATTGATGGACGATTTGAATGGTTTAGAGATTCAGCCGAATTCTACCTTTTCATTCCGTGAATATTTGGATGGTAAAGAGTCTGCTAGTGCGACAGATGTACAGATGACTATTATGTCTTCTCTTCTGTATAAAGCAGCATTGCAGACGAATTGGGTGATAGATGAACGCAATATTTCATCTGAATTACCTGCAGGCGTTGAACCAGGATTTGAAGCAGCGATCAATCGTAAGCTCGATTTAGATTTTCAGTTCACGAACCCCAATCAAACCGTCTTCACGATTCGTACGGCTTGGACAGGCGCTCAATTGGAGCTGTCGATTGAAGGTCTACCGTTTGTGCATCGTTACGATACCGAAGTGGAGAAAATCACAAAGTATGATCCGAAAACGGTTATTCGTTATAGCGCCTTTGTAAATGCAGGTGCGATCGAAGTAGTGGATAAAGGCAAGAAAGGCATGGAGGTTGCAGTTAAACGAAATGTTCTGCTAAATGGTTCATTGGAAGAAATTGAAGATGTGTCGATTGATTTCTATGCACCGAAACCGATTATTGAACGACATAGTTTAGAAAAAGTAGTAGAGAAAGTTCCTAATAGTGAGGTGGATAGTAATTCTAGCCATACCGATGGAAACTCTTCAAGTAATGGGTCAACAGATAAGCCGTCTAATTCATCTAACGGAAATGGTTCGTCTTCTTCAAATGGTGGCGGCTCAGGATCGGGCAATACAAGTTCATCTTCAGGTAATGGGACGAGTAGCGGCGGTTCAGGATCAGTTAATGGAAGTGGTTCAAGTAACTCAAATGGTTCAGCCGGGAAAGATGATGTGAAATACGATTACGATAAAGGTGGCAATCTTATAGAAGTCGACAAGAATGGTATTCCGATCGATTGATAGAGGGGGATTCAGATGGCGACAACTAGAAAGCGTCTGGGAGATTTATTAATAGAATCCGGCTTGCTAACGGACGAGCAGTTAATGAGTACGTTGAAGGAAAAATCTCGCGATGAGCGACTAGGTGATGCGTTATTGCAGCGTGGGTATATTACGGAGCAACAGTTGATTGAAGTGTTGGAGTTCCAGTTAGGAATTCCTCACGTCAACTTATTCCGTTACCCGTTTGATCCGAAGTTATTTAATATTGTACCTAAAAGTTTGGCGCAGCAAAAAATGATTGTTCCGTTAAAAAAAGATGGAGATAAATTATTCGTCGCCATGGCAGACCCGATGGATTACAATACGATTGAAGATTTACGGTTGTCTACTGGTTTCCATATAGATACTGCAATCGCGTCAAAAGACGATATTACACGAACGATCACTAGATATTATGATGATGAATTATTTGATGACTTGCTGTTTGAAGAACCCGAAACATCTGCTAGTCAGGCAGAGCAACAGGATGACATCGTAGATAATGATTCTCCTGTTGTACGTCTAGTGAACCAGATTATTTCTAGTGCAGTTTCTATGAAGTCGAGTGATATTCATATTGATCCTCAAGAACACCAAGTCATCATCCGCTTTAGAATTGATGGAAAACTGCAGACTGAACGGGTCATACCGAAGCATATGCAGGCTATGCTTCTAGCCCGAATCAAAATCATGGGGAATTTGAACATTACTGAATCACGCATGCCACAGGATGGGCGCATCAAAGTAATGATTGATTTCCGTCCAATCGACCTACGGTTATCAACTTTACCGACAGTTTTTGGTGAAAAAGTCGTTATGCGTATTTTGGACTTGAGTAGCTCATTGAATGATATGACAAAGCTTGGTTTTGGTCCAACGAATCTGGAACGTTTTCTTGGAGAAATTGAGAAGCCGAACGGTATTGTGTTGATCTCTGGACCCACTGGTTCGGGTAAATCATCTACATTATACGCGGCGTTGAATCGGTTAAATAGCGAAGAGGTAAATATTATTACGATTGAAGATCCGGTAGAGTATCAATTGGAAGGAATTAATCAGATTCAAGTGAATACGAATGTGGGATTAACGTTTGCGACAGGGTTACGTTCTATATTGCGTCAAGATCCTGATGTGGTCATGGTAGGAGAAATTCGGGATAAAGAGACGGTGGAAATTGCGATACGAGCTTCATTGACAGGACATGTAGTTTTGAGCACAATCCACACGAATGACTCGGTTGCATCTATATCACGGCTACTTGATATGGGTGTGGAGCCATTCCTTTTGACTGCATCTCTTAATGCAATTGTAGCTCAACGATTGATCCGTCGTGTTTGTCGGGACTGCGGCACTACACAGCTAGCTACTGATCGTGAAAAAGAAATTTTTGCTAGACGCGGCAAAACGATTGAAATGATTCATCGTGGTGCGGGTTGCTCTGCATGTAATATGACAGGTTATCGCGGAAGGATTGCGATTCATGAAGTATTGATCATCAATGCTGAAATGCGTAATGCGATCAACAATAGCGCATCGCCTACAGAATTCCGTAAAATCGCAGAGAAAAGTGAAACAATATTCCTGATAGATGATGGTTTGGAAAAAGTGAAACAAGGCATTACAACTACTGAAGAAGTGTTGAGGGTTGCCTCGATAGATTAGGAGTGTTTGCGGTGACTGAAAGAATTGATCAATTATTAACTGAAGCCTTTACTATCAAAGCGTCCGATATTCATTTGACTGTTGGCGTGCCCCCAGTTTTCCGAGTGCATGGTGACTTAAAACGTTTTGGTGAAACCGTTATGACCGAGGAAGACACAAAAGAAATTGCTTATCAAACGATTCCAGAAAAGATGATTCCTGCATTTAAAGAAGCTGGACAGATTGACTATTCTTATGAAATCGCTGGCGTTTCTCGTTTCCGTGTCAACGCATTCCAACAACGCGGTGCGATATCCTTAGCATTTCGGACGATTCCTACAAAGATTCCTACGATCGATGATTTGAATATGCCGGGAACGTTAAAGAGCCTATCTGACACTGCACAAGGACTAATTCTAGTTACAGGGCCAACCGGTTCGGGTAAGTCCACAACACTTGCGGCAATGATTCGTTATATGAATGAAACGATGCGAAAGCATATTATTACATTGGAAGATCCAATTGAGTATATGCATGAGCATGGTTCTTCTATTATCGATCAACGGGAAGTCGGTTTTGATACAGTGTCGTTTGCGGACGGCTTACGTGCTGCTTTGCGTCAAGATCCGGATGTGATATTAGTAGGTGAGATGCGTGACTTGGAGACGATTTCTACGGCTATCACTGCTGCGGAAACCGGTCACTTAGTTCTTGCGACCTTACATACATGGAGTGCCGCTTCGACAATCGATAGAATTATAGACGTATTTCCTCATGGGCAACAGGCGCAAATTCGCGTGCAGTTAGCAGGTGTTTTAAAAGCAGTCGTTTCCCAGCGTTTATTCCAGACGATGGATAAGCAAGGAAGACGTGCGGCGACAGAGATTATGATTAATAATCCCGCTGTATCAAACTTGATACGGTCTGAGAAAATTCACCAGATTCCGAACGTCATTCAGACAAGCCGTGCGCTAGGAATGCATATGATGGACCACTCCGTAAAGAATTTAATGAATCAGAGAATCATTTCGTATGAAGCGGCATTGCCGTTTATGCAAGGGGATGAATAAGAGTGGCTCGTTTTACATATGAAGGGCGAGATGCGAAAGCGATTCGCCGTGGTACAGTGACGGCTACGAATAAGCGAGATGCAGCGATTAAACTTAAAGATCAGGGAATTCGTGTAGTAAATCTTGTTGAGCAGAAAGAAACGATGCTAACGAAGGATATTACGATCGGTAGTCCGGTGAAGCGTGATCAATTGATTATGTTCTTACGGCAGTTTTCTACTCTCCTTCAAGCAGGGGTCACGATTGTGGATGCAGTAAGGATATTATCTATGCAGGTGGAGCAAGCGGCATTTCGAAAAATTTTGACCGCAGTTCAGGAAGATTTACGCACAGGTACTGCGTTATCTGCGGCTTTCGGAAAACATCCTAAAGTGTTTGAGCCGTTAATTTTAAACATGGTGGCGGCAGGAGAAGTTTCGGGTACGGTGGATGAATCATTGGATCAATTAGCAGAGCATTTCGAGAAGGCGTATCGTACAAGACAAAAAGTCACATCGGCGATGGCCTATCCAGTAGTAGTAGGCATTATAGCGATCACCGTAGTCATTTTTCTTCTATGGTTCGTCGTACCGATGTTCGTGGATATGTTTGATAGCATAGGTGGACAATTACCTTGGCTAACTCGTGCGGTTATGGCAGCAAGTGCATGGATTGCAAGCTACTGGTACATGTTGATTCTTATAGTTTCAATTCTAGTTGTTGGGTATATGATGTTCAGAAGCAACCCAAAAGGGAAATACATTCTGGATACCATCTTGTTGAAATTACCTATATTCGGTAGCATTGCTCAAAAATCTTCCCTCGCAATGATGACGCGCACATTAAGTTCCATGTTTTCGAGCTCTGTACCGATTTTACAGGCCCTATCTATGACAGAAAGAGTGGTGGGGAATGAAGTCATTTCAAAAGTGATTGGTGAGTCTAGAGTATCCATGGAGCGTGGCGGTTCCTTGACAGAACCCATGTTAAATCACTGGGCATTCCCACCATTAATTCCTCATATGATTGCAATTGGAGAAGAGACTGGTTCTTTAGACTCTATGCTAGCAAAAGTTGCAGATTTTTATGAGAAAGAAGTAGAAGCTGCTACAGATCGCTTAAAGGCTTTGATAGAGCCTTTAATGATTGTTTTCTTGGCAGCTATAGTCGGGACTATAGTTTTAGCTATCATGTTGCCGATGTTTAGCATGTTTGAGCAGATAGATAATTTGTAACAGAAATAACAAATGTTATATATAATTTTAAATTAATTCAATAAATCTAGTGTTAATTTCCTATGAGCTCTGGTATACTAGACTCATAGAGTACGGAAAATAAGAGGGGGAAATTATATGAAAAAGTTTATGCAGAAGAAATTAAACCAAAAGGGTTTGACGCTTGTCGAGCTATTAGCGGTTATTGTTATTTTGGGTATTATTGCTGCGATTGCGGTGCCGGCTATTGGGAATATTATTACGAATTCGAAGGTTAATGCTTTAAAGGGGGATGCCCATAATGTACTGTCTGCAGCCCAGATGTACTTCACAGAAAAAGGTGGAGAATCTGTTACGCAGGCGGAATTAATAACTAATGGATTCTTAGAAGATGCTGGTGGATTCGCTGCCGCTACTGGCGCAACAGCTGCAACAGTTACAAAATCTACAGATGTTGCTAAAGGAAATACTATTACAGGTGCGGCTGTAGCCAAAGGAGTTAAAGTATCGTTCGCAGCTTCCACTAAGAAAGACATTACAGATGCTGAGAATAAAGGAACTACAGGTACAGTTACAGTTACAAGGTAACAATCATTCTTGAATGTGCAACTTATTATAATTGAAAGACTTTGTAGAGGATATCACTCTTCAAAGTCTTTTTTAAAAATAGATAATATATCTTCAATGGGTATAAGTATTGAATGAGAATGTAAAAAAGGGCTTCTGTAATAAGGTAGTTTACTGACAACCAAGGCATATCACTCGTAGAATTTATTTATAATAGGTGCGATTCTAGTGATTCTTGCTGCTATTACTTTGCCTTTTTTCTAATATAGTGGAGATTGTTAACTTATTAATCAATGCCACTTACTTGTATTTTATAAATACTATAGAATTAATGTCGATAACAAAAATTCGTCAGCCTTCCCTACCAATCTTCCCTTCTCCCATCACATTTGCTATACTTACCATAACTAGTAAGCAAGGAAGAAATAACTAAAAACCTTGCTTACTCTCGTCCGAAAGGAGTTCGTTTATGTCTATTTTATCTAATGTGAAACGCCCACTTTCCAAACTTTCTATGCCTACACTCAGCCGTAAAAAGCGTGTGCATTCATTAACACTTGACGATGATGCGATTCGGTACGTGCGTATAAAGTCCTTGAATCCAATCGTACTAGATACAGCGAAAGAGATGTTGCTACCGGAACATATCATCCAAGAAGGCCGAATAGCCGAGGAGGACATGTTGCGCGATATTCTAACGGAGGTTGTGAAAGATTGGAATCTTGTGAAGCGTGACGTGGCGTTTCTTGCGCCTGATACATATGTCATCATCCGACGCGTTGCGTATCCTGACACGGTGGAGGATGAAGAGCTGAAAAGCCATTTCTTTATCGAAATTGGTTCGACGATTTATTTGCCGTTTGATGATCCGGTGTTTGATGTCGTTCCGTATACAGCTAATAAATTGCAGAATGAAGCGATTTTGATTGCGTCTAAAGAAAGTATTATGCAGACCTATGAGGAAGTGCTGAAGTCCGTAAAAGTGGAGCCTGTTGTGGCGGATATTGCACCGCTTTCTCTGTATCGTCTCGCACATCATGTGCACCAATTTGATGGGTCAGAACATATTCTCCTTGCTGATTTGCGTGGTCGTAGCCTGACTGTGTCTATTTTCTATTCTCATTATCCTTTGTTTATTCGCTCGATGGAACTGGAAGTGCCGCTTAGCATGGCAACAGGCGAAGAGCTAGAGCAACAAGTTGAGCTGGATACGATTGTCATGGAACTTGAGAAGCTAGCAAACTTCTATCGCTTTAATTTGGCGGAAAATGATTCCACTATTACCCATCTAGTGTGGAATGGTACATATACACAACAAGAAGAATTATTGCAGATGGTACGAGAACGTTTAGCGATCGAAGCACTTCCCTTAGTGAAAAAGCCGATTAGTTGTGTGGACGGAACCGCGATTACTGCGGATTTCCACCGAGTTATTGGTCTCGCGCTGAAGGAAGAGGTGTAATATGTTAGTTGATATAAATCTACTTCCGGAAAAGATCCGTGAGAAGGCTACTTTTCTTTGGATAGCGATTGCGATACTTTTAGTCGCTTTTATTAGTTGGGTTGTGCTTTATTTCATTGCGCAAAAATATGATGATGAAGCGGCGAGGTTGCAACAATCCACGTATGAAATACAGAAACAACAAGAAGGTATCACGTCGCAAATGCATTTGTCTGCATTTGGTCAGGAAAAAGAACAATTAGCAGCGACTGTAGAGTTTCTAAAAGGGCACCAATATAAAACACAACCTCTTATAGAAGATCTTTCGAAAGCCTTGCCAGATCGAGGGTTTTTCCAAGAGCTAACGTTCACTGCGCCTAATGAAGTGACATTGAAAGTACAGTTTGATAACTTGATGGAGCCGGCGCTTTATCTAACCCGAATGAAAGCTTCGTCGTTAGTGATCGACGCGACGTTCGAAGGAATTGAAACGGAAAAATTAGACATCGATGAGCGGGAGAATGTCTTGCCTAGATATTTCGCTACATATTTTATTCAGTTTGTTGATGAGCGTGCATTGCCAGGAACAGACGCAGACGTTGATTCTGATGTGATTCAAGAACCGCAAGAGCAACCACAGCAACCTTCTGAAGAACTACAACCTCCTGTAGATGCGAATACGGAAGGAGGCGATACGGTTGAATAAATATTTGTCTAAACGTCAGATGGAGATTGGTTTAGTCGTATTGGCTTCCATTTTCCTTATTGCACTTGTCTATTACACGGTGACGAACGTCTTTTTGCCGGCAAAAGAAATGAAGGATCAGACGGCGGCTCAGTTTGCTTCAGAACGTGATGTGTTGTTTTCCTTACAAAAACAATTAGCGAATAGAGATGTAAATGAAACTGTAACGTCTGCACCACTTCAAAAAGTTGTGCCTGTCATTCCGTTAGAAGATGCATTGCTGATTCGTCTGGAGAAGGCGGAAGTAAAGTCCGATAGTCGAATTGAAGAAATTAATTTCTCGAAGGAAGTATTCGATATAGAACTACTGCCGGAAAATGTACAAAATCTCGAAACCGTGTTGATGGAAGTGACACTCGCTGCAGATACATATAAGCAAGTCGATTCGTTCATTTACGAGATTGAAGAAATGATTCGACTGATAAATGTAGAGACGATTCAATTCGAAGCGACTGCCGAGAAAACGGAAGAGGAATCGGATATCGGTGAAATGAAAGTTGTGATTTCATTCCATGCGTACTTCCGTCCGGATCTTGTCAATTTACAAAATGAGGCGCCGAAAGTAGACGCGCCGCCACCTGCGATGAAATTCGATCCAACGACGATCAATAAAATGACAGGTACTGAGAAAGCGGAGTAAGGAGGTAATCCATGGAATGGCTCTATAGTAGTTTTATCTTCCTTTATGGCATTACGTTCGGCTCGTTCTTTAACGTAGTCGGCATACGTTTGCCGGTAAAGGAATCCATCGTGTCACCACCTTCTCGCTGTACGACATGTGATCGTAATCTGACCGCAGTGGATCTGGTGCCGGTTTTCTCTTACGTGTTTTTGCGTGGGAAGTGCCGTGGATGTAAAGAGAAGATCAGTGCTCTATATCCCGTGATGGAGCTGATCACGGGTGTGCTGTTCGTCTGTGCGTATTTACACTTCGGATTTCAAAGGGAATTCGTTGTGGCTTTGTTACTTATTTCCATGTTGGTTATTTTAACGGTATCCGATCTAAAGTATATGTTGATTCCGAATAAAATTTTATTGCCGTTTGGTATTGCAATTTTTATCTTGCGCTTCGTCAGTCCGCTGACGCCCTGGTGGGATAGCTTGCTTGGAGCTGCGGTGGGGTTCGGTTTGTTGCTATTGATTGCCATCGTGTCGAACGGTGGTATGGGCGGTGGCGATATTAAGTTGTTTTTCGTTATCGGTTTGGTGCTCGGAACGATGCAGACGTTAGTGACGCTGTTTCTCGCTTCATTGATAGGCGCGATTGTCGGCATGATCTTCTTAAAAAAGACGAAGCAAGGACGTAAAACACCTGTGCCATTCGGTCCTTCGATTGCGGTCGCTGCACTCATTGCTTATTTCTATGGGACGCAGCTTGTCAGTTGGTATACAGGTTTGTTGAACTAAATCGGTAAATGTTTATGGACGAGACGACAACAGTCTCGTCTTTTTTTACGTTCATTTTGATATGGTGAAAGAAAACTAGTGGAGTGATGGAATGAATTTCCGCAGGACGTATTCAAAGAACATTGTGATTCGGGCGTTAGTGCAAGGGGTAGCGATCGGCTTGGTCGCAGTACTAGTGATCGGGCTGACGATATCGACTACGGGAGAGAAAAAGGATAAGGCGAATGAGACGGTAGCGACGACTGGGCCGAAGACAGACGAGCAAGGCGGAGCGGCTGAGGGTGGAGATACTATGTTCGTTAAGCAGCATGGTGTGTTTTCCAGTCAGGAGGCAGCGACGGATTTCGTGGCGGACAATCCGAGTCTCGCAAGTACGGCTATCGTGCCAGCGGGGGGACAGTTCTATGTCTGGGGAGCGGTTTGGCTGAACGAGAGTGATGTAATGTTGAAGGAAGGCGAAGATGCATTTAAGAAGAGAATTACAGTCGTACCGGGCACTTGCAAGTCTGCGGATGCCGGCGAGGTGAAAAAAGCGCTGCTTGCTGAGGATCTATCGAAGATTGAATTATCTAAAGATGCAAAAGACGCGAAAAAAGGGGGAGACTTTGCGAAGAAAATGACCGCCATTACTGCATTTACAAAGGATTCCTCTGTCGCGAGACTGCATCTGTTGGCGCATTACTCGAATCAAGACCCGTGCTTCAAAATTCAATTTTGATTCCATATACGGGGGGAGAATTGAATTTTGCCCTTTTTTCAAATCGCGTGGAATAGCGTACACTAGGAAAAAGGGGGTTGTTCCAATGAAATTTAGTAGTTTAAAACCTATCGTGCTCGCATCTTCCTCGCCGAGACGTAAAGAATTATTACAGCTTGCAGGAATTGATTTTATCGTGAGACCGAGCGATGTAGACGAGAATTTACCGTTTACACCAGAAGAGCCATATGAATATGCGGTTCGTCTGTCTGAGCAAAAGGCACTTGCGGTAGTTGAATCAGAAGAAGAAATCATCATTGCTGCAGATACGATTGTGGTGAAAGACGGCAGGGTATTCCCAAAGCCAGAAGATGACGCGCAAGCCATTGATTTCTTGATGGAGCTGTCTGGAGAGCTACATGAAGTGATTACAGGTGTGACGATCCTTGCGAACGGGAAGACGATACAGTTTGCTGGTTTGTCTCAAGTGAAGTTCAGGAAACTGGATGAAGAGCTCGTTCGTGCCTATGTGAAATCAGGAGATGCTTCAGATAAAGCAGGTGCGTACGGCATCCAAACGCAAGGGATGCTGTTTGTGGAAAATATGGTAGGCGATTATCAAAACATCGTCGGGTTGCCGATCAGTGATCTAGTCAACCGTATGCGTCAAGAAGGGTTGCTGACTTTAGAAGGTGGTGCATAATGCCGCTTGATTTAGCCCCGCAAATGATGATCCGTGATGTGCATATCGCTGACAGGCCTCGTGAGCGTTTAATACGAGAAGGGGCGAGCAGTTTATCCAACCAAGAGCTGATGGCGATTCTGTTGCGCACCGGCTCCCGCTCGGAATCTGTTCTCGTACTCGCCAACCGTGTGTTGTCGACAATTGACCGTTTACAAGATTTGAAAGAGTTAACAGTGGACGAGATGACCAAGATTAAAGGGATTGGTGAAGCGAAGGCGGTGCAGTTATTGGCTGCCGCAGAACTCGGCAAGCGATTGTATCGAACGGCCCCGCACGAACGCTATAAGATTCGTTCACCGGAAGATGCCGCGAATTATTTAATGACGGATATGTCGTCGTTGAATCAAGAACATTTCGTGGTGTTATTTTTGAATGTAAAAAATGAAGTGTTACATAAGCAAACGATTTTCATTGGCAGTTTGAATTCTTCCATAGTACATCCGCGTGAAGTGTTCCGTGAAGCTTTTAAACGGTCGGCCGCATCGATGATTATTTCGCATAATCATCCGAGTGGCGACACGACACCTTCGAGGGAAGACATCGAAGTGACGAAACGACTGATGGAGGCGGGTCAGATCATGGGCGTGGATGTGCTTGATCATATCATTATCGGTGATCAGAAATTCATCAGTTTAAAAGACAAAGGGTACATCTAAAAACGTGAATATTGTCGCGCAAAAGTGGAGAGACTGGGAAATCAGTCTCTTTTTCGATGTTTTTTGCAAACTGGCCGGGTGACGCTGTAAATTAAGTTACCTTTCCGTTATAATGTGGTGTATGCTTTTAAGAATACCGATGATGGTTTTATAGAAAGGGAGAATTGACTTGTTTGGTTTCAGATCAAGAAACGTAGGAATTGACTTGGGGACAGCCAATACTCTAGTTTTCATTAAGGATAAAGGTATTGTGCTAAGGGAACCTTCTGTCGTAGCGAAAAATACGACGACCGGTGAAATCGTAGAGGTAGGCAGTAAAGCGCATGCCATGATCGGACGTACACCGACTTCAGTCGTGGCAATTCGCCCGATGCGAGAAGGAGTCATTGCAGATTTTGAAACAACAACTGCCATGATTCGTCATTATTTAAAAGAAGCGCTAAAATCAGCAGGAAATTCATGGACGAAACCGACCGTTATGGTTTGTGTGCCATATGGTATTACATCGGTTGAGCAACGCGCGGTGATCGATGCTGCACGTCAAGCGGGTGCGAAAGAAGCGTATACGATCGAAGAACCTTTTGCGGCTGCAATTGGTGCGAATTTGCCAGTATGGGAACCAACGGGCAGTATGGTCGTCGATATAGGCGGAGGTACGACGGAAGTAGCCATCATTTCTCTAGGCGGCATCGTGACGAGTACTTCGATCCGTGTTGGTGGAGATTCTATGGATTCAGCTATCATAACGTATATCCGTAAAGAATATAAATTGATGATCGGTGAACGTACTGCCGAAAACATCAAAATGCAAATCGGTTCGGCATTTGATTTGGATAAGACGGAGAAAATGGACATCCACGGTCGTGACTTATTGACAGGTTTGCCGAAAACGATGGAAATTAATTCGCAGGAAATCACGAAAGCGTTGCGTGAGCCGATGGATTTGATTATTGAAGGTATGAGAAAGACGCTGGAACAGACACCACCTGAATTGGCGTCAGACGTCATGGAACGTGGAATTGTCTTAACAGGTGGCGGTTCATTACTTCGTAATCTCGATAAAGCAATTTCTGAAGAAACAAAAATGCCTGCATTTGTAGCAGAAGATACGCTAGACTGCGTAGTGATTGGGACAGGTAAAGCTTTGGATAATTTAAAACTCATTAAAAAAATTCAATCATAATATTAATTGGAGGAGATGTAGGCAATGCCGCGTTTTTTTTCCAATAAACGATTAATCATTTTATTAGTAGGGGTAATCGTCCTTGTGGCATTAATTGCATTTTCACTTCGCGACCGAAATCATGCAAATGTACCGGAACAAGCAGTGAAGGATGTCGTAGGTTTCGGGCAGTCGCTCGTTACGAAACCAGCCCACTTTGTGACGGGACTGATTGAAAATATTGATACGATGCTTAATACATACGAAGAAAACAAACGATTAAAAAAGCGTCTGGAAACGTATGCCGCCATGCAAGCGGAGTTGGTGGATGTCAAAGCGAATAATGTGAAGCTACGTGGAATTATTGATAAGCAAGAAGATCTGCGCGCATTTGAGCCGATACAAGCCACGGTGATCTCACGCAATCCTGATCAATGGGAAGAGAAGATCATCATAGACAAAGGAACGGCAGCTGGAGTGGACGTCAATATGGCGGTCATGACGGCGCAAGGTCTGATTGGTAAAGTCATTTTGTCGACTCCATTCACGTCAACAGTCGAATTGATTTCAACGGAAAATAGCGATTTCCGTGTGGCGGCTATGGTAGTTGGCGAAGAAGAAATGTTTGGCTTAATCGAAGGATACGATCGGACTTCGGGACAATTGATCATGAAGAGGTTAGATTCGAGCTTCAATGTAAAAAAAGGGATGCAAGTGATATCTTCAGGGCTTGGAGGAATCTTCCCTAAAGGCATTTTAATAGGGGAAGTAACCGAAGTTTCCACGGACGACTACGGACTGACGAAACTGGCCTATATAAAACCGGCAGCTACTTTCTCGCAACTAGATCATGTGATGATCGCAAAGCGTTCCATGACGGTTGTCGATGGGACTGACGGGGGCAACTCCGCAACGACTAAAGGAGACGATGAGTCATGATCCGATTCATCATTCCGATAATTGCTATCCTATTATTTTTCCTAGAACCTATCTTCAGTCTGTTTTCACCGATTGAAATTAACGGTAATTTATATGTCACGGTCCCTAGGTTCCTAATTGTCTATTTAATTTTCATTGCGACGTATTATACTAGCAAGCGAGCGATTATTTACGGATTTGTCCTTGGACTGTTGTATGATATGTATCATATTGATATTATTGGATTATACACATTCATGTATCCACTGATTTGTTATGTTGCGGCGTTAGTAATTCGACAAATTGAGCGTCATACCGCGACGGTTATGGTATTATCAGTAGTAATGATTGTGTTACTGGAATTGTTGTCGTACTTTTTTGCTAGTGTGATTGCGTTAACGTCCATTGATTTCGGCGAATTCTTTACGAGTCGACTCGTTCCGACAATGATTGCGAATTCATTATTTATCGTGATGTTCGGCTATATGTTCAAACAGATTACAGAGAAAAGATTTTTTCAAAAACAAGCAGGTTTTTAAGTATTGTGAGGTGATGTAGGTGACGAAATCACAGTTGATAACGATAAAAGGAACAAAAGACGGCTTAGTATTACGATTGGATGACCATTGCGCATTTACCGAATTGCTAAGTGAGTTGAAAGAAAAAGTTCAGAGCAGCGTACTTGAAGGTGTATCTGAAGTACAGTTGCATCTAGGGCATCGTTATTGTGACGAGAAAGACATGAACAAGATTCAATCGGTCATTCATACTTCCCCTCATTTGCGAGTTTCGAAGGTACATAGTGACGTCATTTCGTTAAAAGAGTGTGAGAGAAAGTTGATCGAGAAGCAGTCCGAAACCTATATAGGAATCGTTCGATCGGGTCAGGTCGTAAAGGCTGATGGCGATTTGGTCATTATCGGTGATGTGAATCAGAGTGCGCAAGTCATTGCGGGCGGCAGTATTTATGTACTGGGTCGTGTCAAAGGCATTGCACATGCGGGAGCACAAGGCAATAAAGACGCAGTCATTGCTGCATCTTGGCTGGAGGCGACGCATCTGAAAATTGCGGATAAGATCGAAATCATGACCGACGAATTGACGATTCTTTCTGAGCAACCTGAAATGGAATGTGCGTATCTTCAAAAGAATGGGCAGATTGCGATAGACCGTCTTCAGGAGCTCCGATATTTACGTCCGGACCTTGCTACATTTAAGGGAGGTATATAATTTGGGAGAAGCAATTGTCATTACTTCTGGTAAAGGTGGCGTTGGAAAAACCACAACGTCAGCCAATCTTGGTACCGCTCTTGCGTTACAAGGGAAAAAAGTGTGTTTAGTCGATACAGATATCGGTCTGCGTAACTTGGACGTAATTCTTGGCCTGGAAAACCGGATTATTTATGATTTGGTCGATGTGGTGGAAGAGCGTTGTAAAGTACATCAGGCCCTCGTGAAAGATAAGCGCTTCGAGGATCGATTGTTCTTGCTGCCAGCAGCACAGACGACTGATAAGAGTGCCGTGAATCCGGAACAAATGAAGAAGCTCGTTTTAGAATTAAAACAGGATTATGATTATGTTTTAATTGACTGCCCAGCAGGAATTGAGCAAGGATTCAAAAATGCGATTTCTGGTGCGGACCGCGCGATTGTCGTGACGACTCCAGAGATTTCTGCTGTACGTGACGCAGACCGTATTATTGGACTGCTTGAAGCGGAAGAAGAACTTGAGCCGCCGAAATTGATTATCAACCGCATTAGAAGTGGTATGATGGAAAGCGGCGAAACATTGGATGTCAATGAAATCACGACGCATTTATCGATTGATTTATTAGGTATCGTAATGGATGATCAAAACGTTATTTCTGCTTCAAATAAAGGCGAACCTGTCGTGATGGACCCGACAAACCCTGCTGCAATCGGTTATCGCAACATTGCACGACGCATCTTAGGTGAGTCTGTGCCATTGATGACAATGGAGAAAAGCAAAGCAGGATTCTTCGGCAAGATCAAGAATATGTTCAGTAAATAATACAAACTCAAAGCTCAGTGCCTTTTACGGTGCTGAGTTTTTTCATTCGTCATTTATTTCTCCTTCTTTTCATACACTGCAGGTAAGGGAGGGGACGTGATGAAGTGGAAAACAAAATGGATCATGGCCATTGTGCTGTTGGTGTCTGTTGTAGGTTTATCAAAACTGGAAGAACGTCAGCTAATCAATATACCTATTACGCAATATGTGACGACAGGGAAAGATTTTGTGGTGATGAAGAAGTGGGTTTCTTCCTTGATATCAGAAGATGAAGTCATCACGGTATCAGGGAATTCGGCATTTAATCCATTAAAGACGTACGAATCGTTCCAACCCTATCAAGACGGAGCTATTATCTCGTATACACAACCTATGTCGATTACTTCACAAGGAAGCGGACTAGTCGTCTTTACAGGCTATACCAGGCAGTCAGGAAAGACGGTGACTGTTCAGTACGATAACGGTGATGAAGTAACGTATGGGTTTGTAGGCTCGTTCTCAACGCTTCCATACACAGCTGTGAGACTTGGGGATGAGATTGCGGTAATGGCCGAGGAGGCAGTATATATCCGCGTGAAACGTAATGGGATACCGCTGGAGCCTACCGTGCTGGCAACGTATATGTCGGGCGGCCAGCAATGAAGTATCGTATTCATCCGGTATTGTTGCCGATTTTTTTATTTTTCATGATTGTCGGTGGTGTGTCATTGTATGCGATGCTCTTATTCTCTTTACTTTTTCATGAACTTGGACACGTTTTGGCCGCACGACACGTCGGAATGAAAATTAGGAGTTGTACCATCTTACCGTATGGAGGGGAATTGCAATTTGTTAATCGGCAGTTGGCAAATAAACAGCAACGGCTGATCGTGGCGCTAGGTGGACCTGTCGCGACAGCCGTTTTATTAGTACTTGGCATATGTTTGACATTCCCGGGTGAAACGCAGTTTTTAAGGATTCAGATGATCTTGCTAAGCGTGAACTTATTACCCATTCTGCCACTTGATGGTGGACAAGTCGTGTCTATTTTGTTAGAGACGGAAGCAACGAAATACACCACTCGCTCAAATTTCCTACTGTATTCTATCGTTGTGTCTGCATCGCTTTGTGCATTTTTAATTGCGTACTTGCCCGATAGTTTGCCACTCGTAATCATCACCTCTTTTTTAGCAGTGCAAAACATTATTTCCTATCGTTTTAGAAGGTATGAGCGAGTCTTTGAACAGCTCACTAAAAAAGAAACTTCCTTCTTTTAAAAGATTCTAGGAAGAATGCTTGACCTGCTCTTTTCTATGTGATAATATTTTACTGTTATTGATTGTAGCACCCGTGCTACAACCGCACTAAACAGGTCCAAGTATTCGTAGGTTGAATCACCTGTCAAGGCGAGTCTGTATAATTAGAGGAGGTGCAAGTATGTACGCAATTATTGAAACTGGTGGAAAACAAATCAAAGTTGAAGCAGGCCAAGAGATCTTCATTGAGAAGATTGCTGGTGAAGCTGATGAAGTGGTAACTTTTGACAAGGTGCTAATGGTGGGCGGAGATGACGTTAAAGTCGGAGCTCCATTCGTAGAAGGCGCAACTGTAACAGGTAAGGTTGTCAAGCAAGGCCGCGCAAAGAAAATTGTTGTTTTCAAATATAAGGCGAAGAAAAACTATCGCAAAAAACAAGGACACCGTCAGCCATACACGAAAATCGTTATTGACGGAATCAATCTATAATCCGGCATGATACATGTCAGAATTATAAAAGAGCCTTCTGGGCGCATCTCAGTTTTTGAGATGGATGGTCATGCAAACTTTGCTGAACACGGACAAGATCTAGTTTGTGCTGGTGCTTCTGCCGTATCATTTGGTGCGGTAAATGCTATTATGCAGTTGACTTCGATTGAACCCGATGTGGATCAAGGTGCGGATGGTGGATACTTACGTGTGGCGTTTCCGGTAACGGAACAAGATGCGCAAGTTCAGCTGCTCCTGCAAGCAATGATTATTTCTTTACAAACGATTGAATTAGACTATGCAGATTATATAAAATTATCCTTTGAAAAGTAGGAGGTGGCAGCTATGTTACGTTTAGATCTTCAGTTTTTCGCATCGAAAAAAGGTGTAGGTTCTACTAAGAACGGTCGTGATTCACATTCGAAACGTCTTGGTGCTAAGCGCGCAGATGGACAAATCGTTTCCGGTGGATCAATCCTTTATCGCCAGCATGGAACTAAAATTCACCCAGGTGAAAACGTTGGACGCGGTGGAGATGATACTCTATTCGCAAAAATCGATGGCGTCGTTCGTTTCGAACGTCTTGGCCGCGATAAAAAGAAAGTCAGTGTCTACCCAGCAGCAACGCAAGAAGCTTAATTGGATAGCATGACAATGTGAAAAAGGACTGCACTTGTTGCAGTCCTTTTTCTTATGTCAAGATTATCGGGGTATGAGCGGACGGCAGGAAAGTATGAGCGCTTAGCCTGGTTGATAGAGCGGATAGCAAGTATGTATGATCGCTTGATCACGGTTATGAGCGGCTAAAGGGTTTATTGATCGCTTACGGGGGAATAATGAGCGCTTGACCAATTTAACATGATGATTGGACATACATTTCAAGTAATTTGTCCCTCCATAACGATTTTTTTAGTGATTTGCGCGCGAAAATGCTATACTAAGAAGTACGAAAACAGCTGGTGGTGAAAATATGGGGAAGAATAAGCTAAATGTGTCGCAGGCAGTGAGATATAGTCGACACGATCACATGAATGATCTGCAATTGATCCTTATGAATATTGATATGGGGAAATATACAGAAGCGCGAAACTGTATACTTGAGAAAACAGCGGACATGCAGCGACAAGCTTTGCTTCAGAGATTAGACATGCCTCTTACTGAGGAGTGGATCACGACACTTGAGTGGCGATATCCGGTTTTAAAGATGCAACTGTATTGTGATATTACTGAAAAAATTGATTCAAGTGAAATGGACCAATTGTTGGTCGACTACTTGGAACAAGTCGTGCTGGCAGTGGAAGCGCAAATTCAGCGCTATGCAGATTGTCCTGTGACGATTGAAGTCACAACAGAAACCGCATCTTGGAGTATGCAACTGACATTTACCGAGCTGTACGCAAAGCAACTAGACATCCCAGAACATTCATCTCAGCTTACGGTCGAAGTCCTCGGTGAACCGAATCAATGGACGTTTACCATCAGTGGACAATTAGGAGGATTATAAATTATGTTTGTGGATCACGTGAAAGTATTTGTAAAAGGTGGCGACGGTGGCGATGGTATGGTTTCGTTCCGTCGTGAAAAATATATAGCCAATGGTGGACCATCCGGTGGGGATGGCGGGAAAGGCGCAGACGTTATCTTTGTCGTGGATGAAGGGTTGCGTACGTTAATGGATTTCCGTTATCAGCGTCACTTTAAAGCGGATCGTGGAGAACACGGTCAAAGTAAGAATATGCATGGTCGTAGCGGTAAGCATATGATCGTTAAAGTTCCGCCTGGCACAGTCGTCAAAGACGCGGAAACTGAAACGATTATTGCAGATTTGGTTGAACATGGCCAGCAAGCAGTCATCGCGCGCGGTGGGCGTGGAGGACGCGGAAACAGCCGTTTCGTTACGCCGCAGAACACAGCGCCAGAGCTTTCTGAAAAAGGTGAGCCGGGTGTTAGTAGGGATATCATCCTTGAATTAAAAGTTCTCGCTGACGTGGGTCTTGTCGGATTCCCAAGTGTTGGGAAATCGACGTTACTATCGGTCGTTTCATCAGCGAAGCCGAAAATCGCGGATTATCACTTTACCACGCTAGTTCCTAATCTCGGAATGATTGAAACCGATGATCACCGTACATTCGTCATGGCGGATTTGCCAGGGTTGATTGAAGGGGCACATGAAGGAGTCGGACTTGGACATCAGTTCTTACGTCACATCGAACGTACACGTGTTATCGTGCATGTGATCGATATGTCGGGACTTGAGGGCCGTGAGCCGTTCGAAGACTATCAGACGATCAATAAAGAACTGGAACAGTACAATATGCGATTGACTGAACGTCCACAGATAATTGTGGCGAATAAAATGGATATGCCAGATGCACAAGAAAATCTAGAGGCATTCAAAGAGGCACTCGGTGATGAAGAGATTCAAGTGTTCCCGATTTCCGCACTGACAAGAACAGGTTTAGATCCATTACTGTATGCCATTTTAGACCTACTTGAAACCACACCGGAATTCCCTATGTTGACAGATGCGGATGAGGAAACAAGCAATTCTGTATTGTATAAACACGAATCAACTGGACCTGATTTCATTATTTCGCGTGACGATGATGGAGCGTTTATGTTGTCTGGTTATACGTTGGAGCGCTTGTTCCAGATGACCGATTTCAACTTTGATCAATCAGTTCGCAAGTTCTCTCGTCAGATGCGTGGAATGGGAATCGACGAAGCATTGCGTGAACGTGGTGCGAAAAACGGCGATATCGTACGTATCATGAGTTACGAATTCGAGTTCTTGGAGTAAGGTCGAAATGGCTCGTTTTGGGGGGAGCGAAATGGAACAAATCGGGGAAGGCCAGTTTTATTTAGTGCGCGAAGATGTATTGACCGAGTCGATGCAGAAAATGCTCGAAGCTAAACGAATGATGGCAAGGGGCGAAGTGACAACGATCCAAGAAGCAACTAAACGGGTCGGTCTGTCACGGAGTGCTTTCTATAAATATCGTGATGCCGTGTTCCCGTTCGAATCAATCGCACGGGACCGGATTTTGACGATTTTTATTCAACTGGAAGATTTAAAGGGTTCTTTAGCTGTGCTTTTGGAAGTCGTCTCAGAGGCGAAATGTAATGTATTGACGATCCACCAGACGATTCCTGTCCAGGGGCGCGCCAATATTACATTATCGCTGGATGTGACGGAAATGGAAATTAAAGTAGAAGCATTTTTACAGCGACTCAAAGCACCTCGATTTATTGATTCCGTTGACTTAA
The DNA here is from genome assembly GCF_002743065.1 of Sporosarcina sp. P16b. Classification (NCBI taxonomy): domain Bacteria; kingdom Bacillati; phylum Bacillota; class Bacilli; order Caryophanales; family Caryophanaceae; genus Sporosarcina; species Sporosarcina sp. P16b. Next base: position 120,995 of record NZ_PDYO01000004.1, read on the forward strand.
TTAGTTCAGGGGTTTTCTGACCTCTTAAATCAGTGGGGAGATGAAAGAATGATGACTGAAAAGAAATATGTACCTTCCGTTGCGTTTTTGGGACCCGAAGCATCCTTCACCCATATTGCAGCGTCCGATTTATTCGGCATGGAAGGCTTAACACCACGTCCGACTATTCCGGATTGTATAGAGGCAGTGACAGAAGGACACGTCGCGTATGCGGTCGTTCCATTGGAGAATGCACTCGAAGGTTCTGTACCGTTGACGATTGATTATTTATTCAATAGTGAAGAGTTGTTTATTACTGCTGAAATTTCCATGCCAATTGAGCAGCATATGTTGGTGAATAAATCGCAGAAGGACCATTTGGATCAATTGGATTCGATTCAGTCCCATCCGCATGCGTTGGCACAATGTCATAAGTTTTTGCAGTATCGTTACCGCAGGATTCCGTTGATTCAAACGACGTCTACTGCAGCGGCAGCAAAATCTATTTCTGAGCAGCCAGAACTGCGTGTTGCAGCAATTGGCAACCGTTTGGCGGCAGAAACGTACGGTTTACATATAGCAGAAGAGAATATTCATGACTTCCACTTCAACCATACTCGTTTCGTCGTGTTGTCGCTGCGTAAGGAGAAGATGGAGCATTCGAAGCATGCTTCTTCATCTAAGACGACATTGATGGTGAAGTTGCCTGAAGACGACCGTCCAGGGATGCTACATCAAATTCTGTCGGTATTCTCATGGCGTCGGTTGAACTTGAGCAAGATCGAGTCACGACCGTTGAAGACGGGTCTTGGTCATTATTTCTTTATTATTGATATTAATGAGTCAGAAGAGCATCCGATGATGAAGGGTGCGATGGAAGAGCTGGCTGCACTCGGCTGCACAGCGCGTTCCCTAGGTACGTATTATGTCTATGAGTCTGGGGAATTTATCTCCTGATATAGGATAGGCTGGCATGGTGTTGTGTAGGGGATTTGCGCTTCGGAGGGGACGCTTTCCTAGAGGGCCCGCGGTGAGCCAACCAGTTCGCAAGTACAAAGACATGCTCCTAACGCTTCGCTTTTACTCGCAAAAGCCGTTCTTCGTAACGGCTCTGGCTCTCTTTAGTTGGACTGATCTTCTCCTCCTAAGCACCAATCCCTTGCATTGGGACTAGATAATACCTATCGACGTTCATGGTAGGTTGGCTTGTGGTAGATACCTTTACCAGAATTGCCCTTGAACTTAACTAAGTTCAAGGGCTTTACTAATTCACACATTATCATAAATAAGTGTTCTACGTCCATCCACTACAGTAGTAGGATTAAAGCGTCCGCCAACTCGATCAGAAATCTCAAGTACTCCTTATATGAACGGACTTAATTCGCAACCATCCTCTATTACCGTGGATGGTTTTTTATTTGGAATAAACAAGTCCCTGATGAATATACATAACAAGAGAGGAAGCCTACACATATTGTCACAAAAGTAGGCGTCCGTTCATACGATGGATTGATGGAAGGGGGAATTGTTAGTGGAAGTTCATATTGTCGTCAAGGGTGATACATTATGGAAGATCGCAAGACAATACGGTATACCGTTCGAGGAATTGAAACGGGTGAATGCGCACCTGGCGAATCCTGACTATATCGTTCCCGGCATGAAAATATTTTTGCCGATGGATAAGAAAAAACCTCATCATAAAGGTGATCACACGAAACCGCATGAAAAACCACACCATGAAAAGCCACACCATGAAAAACCTCATGAGAAACCACACCATGAAAAGCCTCATGAGAAGCCACATCACCAAGCACCGATGAAGCCGCCACACCAGGAGAAGCCTTCTAAGCCGGCGCCTCCACAAACGAAACCACCGAAGCATCACGTGCCGCCGCTTCCACAAGCGCCACAGATGCCACCGATGCAGCAGAAGCCATTGCCACAAGTACCGCCAATGCAACAACAGCCGGCACCGCCACCACCGCCGATGCCGCAACAGCAGGCTCCACCGGCGGCGCCTCATATGCCGATGCCGCCAAGTATGCCGGCTCCACCGATGTGGCAAGCAGTATTCCCGATTTGCGGATGGATGCCAATTTTTGATGCGGACTGCCATCCACATATGCCTCAACAGCCGATGCCGCCGATGCAGCCTATGCCACCGATGCCACCGCCAATACAGGCGCCAATCAAACCGATGCCGCCAAAAGAGTCACCAGAGTGGTGTGAAGAGTCATCTCATCATCATAAACCAGTGCCCGCACCTATGCCAGATGGCTGGCAGTTGATCGAATCGAGTTCATTACAGATGAAACCGATGCCACAACCAATACCACAACCGGAGTCGCCTGAGATGCAGCCAATGCCTCAACAGCCTGCACCGATGCCAATGCCGCAACAACCGACGATGCCGCCTAAAGCAGATGTACCGCCATCATGGTGTCCGTCAAATCAGCCACATTGCTCACCAAATTGGCCGGTTCAACCTCAATGGTCGACACAACCGGAATGCATGCCGGCGATGCAGTGGATGCCGTGTCCGCATATGATGCCGATGCCAATGCCAATGCCTCCGATGTGGCAACAACCTCCAGGTTATCAGGGTGATTGTGGGTGTAATACACCTCCACATCAACCGATGCCAATACAGGAGGACTGGCACCGAAACCAGTAACCGCGTATGGCAGACAATCAACGATTTACAAAAATCAAAAAGAATGTCTGGAAAATGGAAACCGGCGGAGCGGTGTATTCTGTAAAAAAGTATGCATCACTTGCTCAAGCTGTGAAAGTTCGGCAAGTTCATCAATTACTTAGTGCACAACATTTTCCGTATATCTTGCCGATTGTCGATAAATCGGATCCACTGTTGATCATGCAGCCGTGGCTGGAAAATGCGAAAGCGGTCAACTTTAAGCGCAGAATTGACCGTATTGATTCGTTCCGTGCACTGCAAGCATTACATGATACGAAATATACGATTGATTGGCAATCGATTTCCTGCCTACCGCATTATCATATGATTGAAAAGTGGGAAGTCCGGCTTGCGCGATTTGAAGAGTTGCGGGAAATGTGTGGAGCGTTTCTCGCTTCCACAACGATTGACCAGTTGTTAAAGTACGGACAGGATGCGTTGCACATAGCAAAGAAAGAACCGCCTCCTGTACATTCCTTGACGCTTCTGCATGGTGATGTCGTACATCATAATATTTTGCGTGACTCGAACGGGAATATCCGCTTTATCGATTTTGATTTAGCGTGTCTTGGAACGGAAGAGGATGAACGTGTGTTGTGGATGCATCGTGTGTTGCCACAGATTTCCTATAATCCGACTTTTTTGATGGGTGAGCATCCGGCGCTGCAAACTTTATCAAACCAGTCTCTTGCGAAGCTATTATATCCGAATGAAGTACTTCGCGAATGGTTACATCTGTTGTCGTTGCCATTAGTGCAACAGCAACGGATGGCTAGCAAACTTCTGCATTTCACAGATACTGCGCTCTCACATTGGCCAAGATTATGGTATGATATAGAGCGAATGATGAAGTAGGAGGTTTGATCCATGGCAGGCCATTCAAAGTGGAAGAATATCCAAAATAGAAAAGGCGCACAGGATGCAAAACGAGGAAAGATCTTTCAGAAGATGTCGCGTGAAATTTACGTGGCAGCAAAGTCTGGCGGAGATGATCCAGACACGAATCCAGCTTTACGTCTAGCAATCGATAAATCAAAGAGTGCGAATGTCCCGAATGATGTGATTCAGCGGGCAATTGATAAAGCAACAGGTTCAGGTGCGGATGAAAACTATGAAGAAGTAATCTATGAAGGGTACGGACCGGGCGGTGTTGCGGTCCTCGTATATACCTTGACAGAAAACCGCAATCGTACGGGACCCAATATGCGCGTGGCATTCAATAAAAATGGCGGTAGTTTAGGAGAGACTGGCTCCGTCAACTATTTATTTGAACGCAAAGGCCGTCTGTTCATCGAACGTACGCAAGAAACGGACGAGGACGCAGTCATGCTGGCGGCTTTGGAAGCAGGGGCTGAAGATGTTATTTCGACAGAAGACGGATTTGAAATTCTGACGGAATCCTCTGAATTCCTGAATGTAAAAGAAGCGCTCGAAGCAGAAGATTTAGTATTTATTTCAGCAGAAGTAGATATGGTTCCGTCCGTTTATGCGGATTTGAGTGAAGAGCAGCAAGAACAGTTTATGCAGATGATCGATGCGTTAGAAGATGACGATGATGTCCAGAACGTCTATTCTAATGCATCGGATGAGTAAGGAATGTTAGTCCGTCAACAACTTGTAAGTAAAGTTGTTGACGGGCTCTTTGTTATTCACAAGGACAATGGGATTCATTATCGACCGAGTTAATTGCTTCTGAATGGACCGGCAGATGAATGTGCAGTGGAGTCGAAAAAAATAACCCCTCACTTTCATACTGCCAAGTGAGGGGTTGTGTTGTAGCTATTAGGCTTTGACGCTAGATGCTTTTGGTTGCGTTAAGAGACCGCCGTTTTCTTTTAAGTATTTATCAATACCTTCAGCTGCACGGTATGCAAGCGCACCGATTGTTGGTGTAGGGTGATGACTACTAAAGTGAGGTAGAGCAGATCCGCCAACGACGAATAAGTTTTCCATTTCCCACAGTTGCAAGTAGTTATTTACCGCAGACGTCTCTGGATCTTCACCCATAGCTACGCCGCCAATATAGTGCATACCGAAGTAAGAGTGGTCAAATTGGTCTGGTAATTCGTCCTTATCAATAATATCCGCACCCATTGCTTCAACGATTTCAGCACATTTTTCGATACCGAATTTCGCAATGTTCTTATCTTGGTCTGTTAGTTTGTTTGTAATACGTAATAATGGATCTCCGAACTCATCTTTATAAGTAGGGTCTAAGTCCATATAGTTGTGCCACCAAGGCATAACTGCTGCCGAGTACCACACCGTTAATGTGCGGAAAGCATAGAAGAGTGATTTCTCTTTAAATTCTTCACCCCATGTTGGTGTGCCTTTAGGAACAAAGTTATTCTTAATTGCCGCATCTCCGTATTGACGAAGTTCGATTCCGCCACCGTGAATGAAGTCTAAATTAGTGTGGTCAAATAAGTCAGCGTCATAATCGCTTAAAGCGCCACCTAATCCACCAGCACCCATGTAGTAGTTGAATTTTTTCTCGTTAAAGAATCCTGTAGCGCCTAGGAAAGTACTGTTGAATTGACCCGTAAAGTTACGGCCAATTGTTCCTTTTCTAGTCTCAGGGTTATAGATTTCACCGATATCCGATAACATCAGTAAGCGGTTATTTGAGAATGTGAATGCCGCAAGAACGACAACATCAGCTGGTTGTTCGAATTCTTGACCAGTTCTTGTATCCGTATATAAAACGCCCGTCGCTTTACCATCTTTATGTATAACTCTTCGGACAAGTGAATTGGTTCTGATTTCACAGTTACCTGTTTTCCGAGCAGTCGGAATAACGGTTGCAAGAGGATCCGATTTTGAACCGAAGTCACAGCCGTACATCGTACAGAATGAACAGAACATACATTGGTTCAATGTTTCACCGTCAGGATTCGTATAAGTTTGCGACATGTTTCCAGAAGCCATTTGATACGGGTGTAAGCCGAGTTCTTTTGCCGATTCTTTAAATAGTTTAATCGCAGGTGAAGCTAACATTGGTGGGTTTGGATACTCGTTTGATCTCTTGTCGCCAAGTGGATCTGGTTCTCCTGAAATCCCAGCGGTTTGTTCCCATTTCGCATAATAAGGCTCTAGTTCATCATACGTAATTCCCCAGTCACGGATTTGCATCCCTTCTGGAATTTTACCTTCTCCATAACGTTCAATGGTTTTTGAACGAATTTCGAAGTCATAAGAACGCCAGCGGTATACGGAACCTGCCCAGTGCATACTTCCGCCTCCAAGATCCGTCCCCGTATTCATGTCTTTTTGTAAGCGTACAGGTAATGCAGCATCACCTATCGAAACACGAGACGTAATCGTATCGCCAGTTAATTTTTCAATCATTTCATATCTATTTGAATAACGTAGTTCGTCTTTAACACCTATAAAATCTGAACGTGTTTGATCTTTACCACGTTCCAACATTACGACTTGATAGCCTGCTTTGGAAAGTTCAGCTGAAACGATACCGCCAGCCCAACCACTACCAACGACTACAACGTCTACTTTTTCTAATTTTTTAGCCATTTATGCGTCCTCCTCAATTAAAGCCCTTGGTAGTTACGTAAACTTGAAGGCTCCATTACAATAAACTCTTCTTCTTCAATTTTATCTAAAAAGCTCATGATTGGCCCAGGGTATTCTTTCATCCTCCAAGCTTCCATATTACGATTTCCACCGTAAACAGGATCTGCATAGACGCCTTCGATAGTTGTTTGACGCAACAATCTAAAGAAGTCTGAGGAATCTACACCACTGAACTTCACTTCACCTTTTTCAAACATGTGTAAAATTTCATCTTGCTGTTCAGGTTCAAGATTGACAAATCGATCACCAAATTTATCTTGTGAAGTTTTCTCCATAGCGGTAAGCCCTTCAAGGAAAAATGTGCCTCTTGTCATTTTAGTTTGATAGTTAGCCGTTCCAGCAGGTACTTTCACGACGGAAGACGATGTGATGACTTCGTTATTTTGTCGTTTTTCTTCTTGATATCCGTCAGTTTTTATGACCGTTGGGAAAGGACCGTGCATATAATCATCCGCATTTCTTCCCCAGTTGCTCGCACATTGACGGTCAATGAAGTACGGCACACCTAGTTCAATTGCACCCATTCCATTTTTATTCTCTGGATAGATTCTTTCAGTTGCAGCAGATAGCAACGCAAAGTCTTCATTTCGACTGAAAAACGTACGTGCATCAAACGAAACTGGTTTGTCTGCTTGTGGTGTCGCTTCATCCTTCGTTCCTTTTTGGAACTGATTTGTTAGTAAGCCACCAAAGAGAGAGCCGCCTAAAAGTCCACCAGCGACAAGACCGCCACTCTTTAAAAACTTTCTTCGACTTAAATCTTGAGTATCTTGATTGGAATTTTTATTATTCGTCATCGTTTAGTTCCTCCTTCACATTTGTCATTAAATGTGGCGACATTTGCCGAGGCAAGTGTAATCGCACCGTCTACTTACTTTATTGACTCAGACTTTACCAATTCAGTTTTCTTGTCTTTGTCGTCTTCTTCTAAAATGTCATTTGTTGCCTTTTTAAATTCTGCTAACGTTTTCCCGACAGCGGAACCAATTTCCGGCAATTTTCGCGGTCCGAATAAAATTAAGATAATTACTAATATAATTATTAATCCTGGTACACCGATGGACGCCAAACTCATCTAACTCCCTCCCTTTAATAGTAGTTTTACATATTTATAATGTATGGGTAGAGCTCTGGCTAGTTTGCTAAATTCGTATAGGAATTCTGGCCCTCATATATGATAGTGTTATTCGACAAAAAATGCAAAGTAATTTTACAAAGCATTTTACGTATTTTTATTGTATGAATACATGAAATAGTCTGCATAAGTAATTGACTATGAATACCTTGAGATATTCATAGAAGTAGAAGTAACGGCAGCTTTGAAGTTGGCGAATGACATATCTTGCCTAATTGTAAATCTAAGATCGATTAATGAAAAAACCAAATAGTGGGGAAATGATAAGTGTCATATGTGATGAATGGTTGCCATATAAAATAGTACCTCTTTCATTCAATTGAAGCTTTTACTAGATTGAATACAAATATAGAATAGCGATAGGACATAGAAAAGAAGAAAACGTAGCTACTTCAAAGAGAGGAATAGTCTATGTAGAAGAGGATTCGGAGTTGGTAGATCCTAGTGGCTTGCATGTGTACGAATCAATTAAAGAGGTCAAGAAATTCTTTTGGTTACTTTTTGCTATTTACGCACTTCTAATGTCTCCAACATCTGTTCGAATCGTGCACCATGGCCTTCTTGTGCTTCAAGGAAATAGTTCTCTTTAATAAGCAATGTGCCTCCCTTTACTTCTATTATATAGATCGTCACGACTTCACTATCGGATTTTTCTCCTGCAGTCCCGTGCAATGAAAGGGCGTGTACCGGTGCGGAAATAGTCTGTTCTTCAAGCGGCATCCGGTATTCTTGTTTCACATCTTCCTTTACATTTTCTGGAGTTTGATCTTCGAGGTATAGAAATGTCATATGTACCTCAGGATAATCAGTAGGCGTCTTGGCAATCGGGGTGAGTTTATCCTCTTTCTCACCGTTCTCAAACGTATAACGCTCGGGATCGATATAAAACGAATACAGTGCACCGCTACCTTCGACGAGGTTCATTGTGATAGTGGTGTCTTCACCTTCGACAGATAGTACAACATCCTTCGTCGGTTCACGTTCTGGCAATGATGTAGGAACATTAGCTATTTCTTCGATCACCGTTTCATCGGATGGCTTCACTTCATGAGTAGTTTTTTTGGTTTCTGAATTGCAACCGACTAGTAGCAGCGACAGAGCAAAGCTTACGTAAATAGTTTTTCGGATAGGGTTTCCTCCTTTAAGATGAGGTGTGGCACTTCTATATGTATACGTTTACATGGTGATCAAGGTTTCAACAGCTAAGCAAATCATTAGAAATAAAAATAAGCAAGCGCTATGATAAAGCCTGCAGAGATTAAACACAAGGGAGATTTTCATCATGACAATTAAAGTCAAAGCGGTAATCGGAAGTACAAGTTCCACTTCATACAATTTAAAGTTAGTGAAATTCATGGCGGAGCGTTATAAAGAGGAATTGGAAATTACACCGGTTCTCATCAATGACTTAGAAATGTTCTCTATTGATATTGAAAGCGAACCAACTGTAGCCGTACAAACATTCAAAGATGACGTGAAAGATTCAGATGCAGTGATGTTCGCGACACCAGAATATAACTTCTCTATTCCAGGCGCAATGAAAAACGCGTTGGATTGGTTGTCACGTGGCGGCGACTTTACATTACACGGCAAAACAGGTTTTATTGTTGGGTCATCAATGGGAGTTTTCGGTTCAGTGAGAGCACAGATCCACTTACGCGAAATTCTTTCTAACCCAGCACTAGCGCCAAACTTATTGCCAGGTAATGAAGTATATATCGGTGCTGTTCATACAAAAATGGATGAAGAAGGAAATATCACGGATGAAGCCACGATCGCATTCCTTGATACTGTCGTACAGAATTTCATCGAATTCCATAAGAAACAACAAGCAATCGCTCACGCATGAGTAGGATGAATGGAGCTGTCCAAGTCGTCATTATTTTAAATGACGACTGGTGACAGCTCTTTTTTGGCGCGAAATAGTATGCGATAGAAAAACAAAAGGCTGGCAGAGGACTAAGGGGAAGGATTGGTGCTTCGGAGGGGACGCTATCCTAGAGGGCCCGCGCAATCCCTTGCAATGGGAGCGGATGATACTTTTGTTGCCTATTGAAGCTAGGATTGTAATTGGTATTGAACTCCTGTACTTGAACTTAAATAATTCAAAAAGCAACAACAGTTCACACATCAACTCCAGTAAGTAGTTTAGATTCCTTCTACTATCAACGTTGGATGGAAGCGGAAGTTGGGGCGACTCCTGGAGGATCAGCGTGAGCTCGAGACCCTGGACTGAACGAAGTGAGGGAAGCGGCTCGGGCCACGCCCTCAGGAAAGCGTCCCCAACTGGAGCTTCCATCCCCTCATACTCACAAATTCACTCATCAGTCTACTACTTTGCTTTTGAACTTAACTATGTTCAATAGACAACAATAATTAACACTCTATCTCCAGTAAGTAATTCAAGTACCCCTACTATCCACGTAGGATGGAAGCGGAAGTTGGCAGCGAGTGCAAAGATGTGCTCCTAACGCTTCGCTTTTACTCGCAAAAGCCGTTCTTCGTTACGGCTCTTCCCGATGGATCAGCTCGAAAGGTGAGACAACCAAAAGAGAGCGGAGCGAACTGGTTGGCTCACCGAGAGCCCATGGAAAAGCGTCCCCAACTGGAGCTTCCATCCCATCACCCTCACAAATTTCCTCACCACTCCAAAGTATTCGCTGTTGAACGTAAATTAGTGAAAGTACATTCCTATTTTATTTATGCAAATTTCTAGAGGTTGAACAAGTAGAAAACCCGTTCGTATGCTATAATAGCAGGTATACTTTAGGGGGAGAATAATTTGTACGATTACATAAAAGGCCATGTAACACGCGTGACACCTGAATATGTTGTGCTGGAGCAATCGGGAATCGGTTGGCAAGTTATGACGCCGAATCCATTTGCGTTCCACATAACCGACGAGGTGCAGCAAGTGTTTACGTATTTGCATGTGCGTGAAGATACGCAGTTATTGATTGGCTTCAAGACGCTGGAACAACGTGAACTGTTCCGTAAACTGATTACCGTCTCGGGAATCGGTCCTAAAGGCGCGCTCGCAATTCTTGCGAACGGCTTGCCTTCTCAAGTAGTGAGTGCGATTGAGCGTGAAGATGAAGCATTCCTCGTGCAATTTCCGGGTGTCGGCAAGAAGACAGCGCGTCAAATGATTTTGGATTTAAAAGGCAAATTGCATGATCTATTTACAGAGATTGATTTGCCAGATTCAGAAGACACACTGCTAACGCTTGCGGAGAGTGATGAGCTCGATGAAGCGATGCTTGCGTTGACTGCACTTGGTTATTCTGATCGTGAACTGAAGAAAGTGAAGCCTAAACTCGAGAAAGAAGAACTCGATACAGAAGGCTATATGCGACTGGCATTAAAATTACTATTGAAACAAGGCTAATACGATGGAGGTGGTTCCAATGGATGAACGCATACTGACGAATGAAGTGACGGATTTTGATGAAGGCTTTGAACAATCATTACGCCCGCAATTATTGCAACAATATATCGGTCAGCAGCAGGCGAAAGATAACTTATCCATCTTTATCGAGGCGGCAAAAAAACGGGAAGAATGTTTGGATCATGTGTTGCTATATGGTCCTCCTGGGCTTGGAAAGACAACGCTCGCTACGGTCATCGGCAATGAAATGGGTGTCAATGTCCGCATGACGAGTGGCCCTGCAATTGAACGTCCGGGTGACTTGGCGGCAGTGGTATCTTCATTGGAGCCGGGTGACGTGTTGTTTATCGATGAAATCCACCGGCTGAACCGGGCCATTGAAGAAGTGTTGTATCCAGCGATGGAAGATTTTTGTCTAGACATCATGGTTGGGAAAGGTCCGACAGCGCGTTCTGTGCGACTGGATTTGCCGCCGTTTACATTAATTGGCGCAACGACGCGTGCAGGGGCATTGTCTGCACCGTTACGTGACCGCTTCGGTGTACCGCTTAGACTAGAGTATTATGAAGTGGAATCATTGACTGAGATCGTGATTCGAAGTGCTAATTTGTTTGACGTGCACATCGATCCGCAAGCAGCTGTAGAACTAGCGAAACGCTCTCGCGGAACGCCGCGTATTGCGAATCGTCTACTGCGAAGAGTGCGCGATTACGCACAAGTGCGCGGTAACGGAATCATTACGCTTTCCATTGCGCAAGAAGCACTTGATATGCTACAAGTAGATCATCATGGACTCGATCAAATCGATCATCAGTTGCTCCATAGCATGATTGAACGGTTCCGTGGCGGTCCGGTCGGTATCGATACTCTCGCAGCGAGTATTGGCGAAGAGTCCGTAACGATCGAAGACGTTTATGAGCCATATTTATTACAAATGGGATTTATTCAACGTACATCAAGGGGGCGGATGGCGACGGAAAAGGCTTACGAGCATTTCGGCTATCCGCTTCCTGAATGACAGATAGGAGTTAGCATGATGGAAGTAGAAGACTTTGATTTTGATTTACCAGAACAGTTAATAGCCCAAACCCCGCTTTTGGATCGCACAGCGAGCCGTTTACTTGTCATGGGACGCGATAACGGTAGCGTGACACATAAGCATTTCCGTGATTTAGTGGATGAACTGGAATCAGGGGATTTGCTAGTGTTGAATGATACAAAAGTATTGCCGGCGCGCTTGATCGGTACGAAAGAAGAAACCGGTGCGACGATTGAAGTGTTATTGTTAAAAGAAACAGGGGATGACCGCTGGGAAACGTTGGTCAAACCTTCAAAACGTATAAAAGTGGGGACGGTCGTGACGTTTGGTGACGGCTTGTTGCAGGCGGAATGTACAGCACTCGGTGAACAAGGTGGGCGCGAGTTCAAATTTAGTTATGACGGTATTTTCTATGAGCTACTCGATCAGCTCGGACAGATGCCGTTGCCGCCTTATATTACTGAGACGCTGGAAGATCAGACGCGTTATCAAACGGTTTTTGCAAAAGAGCGCGGCTCTGCAGCAGCACCTACAGCAGGTTTGCATTTCACGGATGAAATTTTAGATGCATTGCGTGAAAAAGGTGTTCAAATCGCTTTCATTACATTGCATGTCGGACTGGGTACATTCCGTCCCGTTAGTGTGGATTCCATTGAAGACCATACGATGCATGCGGAATATTATGTGATGACGGAAGAAACGGCGGCACTGGTTCGAAAGACAAAAGCTAGTGGTGGCAGCGTAGTGGCGGTGGGTACGACGTCTACTCGGACGCTTGAGACAATTGCTTCGGAGAATAATGGAGAAGTAGTCGCAGCAAGTGGCTGGACTTCGATTTTTATTTATCCTGGGTATGAGTTTAAAGCGATTGACGGGTTGGTGACGAATTTCCACTTACCTAAATCTACGTTATTGATGCTGTTGTCGGCATTTGCCGGACGCGATCATGTGATGAATGCATATGAACAAGCAGTGGAAGAGCAGTATCGCTTTTTCAGTTTTGGGGACGCGATGTTCATCCGCCCTGCTACAAGAAAGGAATGAGATTAATTGGCAGCTATTACGTACGAACATATCAAAACATGTAAACAAACGGGTGCGCGACTTGGAATGGTTCATACGCCACACGGTTCATTTGAAACACCTGCTTTTATGCCAGTCGGAACACAAGCTACGGTCAAAACGATGGCTCCGGAAGAATTGAAAGCAATGGGTGCAGGCATTATTTTAAGTAATACGTATCATTTATGGCTACGTCCAGGTAATGAAATCGTCAAAGAAGCGGGCGGACTACATCAGTTCATGAACTGGGATCGTCCGATTTTGACGGATTCCGGTGGCTTCCAAGTGTTTTCACTTAGTAAATTCCGTGATATTAAAGAAGAAGGCGTTCATTTCCGTAATCATATCAATGGAGATAAGCTGTTTTTAAGTCCGGAAAAAGCGATGGAAATCCAAAATGATCTTGGAGCCGATATTATGATGGCGTTTGACGAATGTCCTCCATTCCCCGCGACGCATGAGTATATGAAAGCAAGTGTCGAGCGTACGTCACGGTGGGCAGAGCGTTGCCTAGAAGCACACGGACGTCCTCATGATCAAGGATTATTCGGTATCGTACAAGGCGGAGAGTTTGAAGACTTACGTAAACAAAGTGCACGTGATTTAGTATCCATGGATTTCCCAGGCTATGCAATCGGTGGATTGTCTGTCGGAGAGCCAAAAGATATTATGAATAATGTGCTGGATTTCACGACACCTCTTCTTCCGCAAGATAAGCCTCGTTATTTGATGGGTGTTGGATCACCGGACTCGTTGATAGAAGGTGCAATGCGTGGAATCGATATGTTTGACTGTGTCTTGCCGACGCGTATCGCACGTAACGGTACGTTGATGACAAGTGAAGGTCGCGTAGTTGTCAAAAACGCAAAGTACGAAAGAGATTTTGGTCCGCTTGATCCGAACTGTGATTGTTATGCGTGCAAAAACTATAGTCGGGCATATATTCGTCATTTAATTCGTACGGGTGAAACATTTGGCATACGTTTAACGTCCTACCATAACTTGCACTTTTTGCTGAATTTAATGGAGCAAGTACGCCAGGCTATACGTGAAGATCGCCTCGGTGATTTCCGTGAAGAGTTTTTTGAGCAATACGGCTTTAACAAACCGAATGCAAAAAACTTTTAAATCTTGTATAATAAAAAATGATGCATCAGGAAGGGGGAAAATGTATAATGATGGAACAATACGGTGGTATTTTTACACTAGTAATCATGGTAGCTATTATGTGGTTTTTACTCATTCGTCCTGCTCAAAAGAGACAAAAGGCAGCGAAAGAGATGCAAACTAGTTTAAAACGTGGAGACGAAGTAGTGACAATCGGTGGTATTCACGGAACTGTGGATGCAGTAGATGAGACTTCTGTTTTCTTGCGTGTATCTGACACTACAGTTTTGCGTTTTGACAAGCAAGCAGTAGGCAGAGTTGTAACAGCGTCATAAGTAAAAGCGGTTATCTAGTGGTATATCCATAGATTGCCGCTTTTTTGTTTGTGTACGTATAGAAAAAAGATCTGCCGGCACACTAAGTGTGAAGGAGGCAGATAGACTGTGCACGAGTTACTCATCATCGGATTACGTACGGTATTTTTATATATTTTTCTTCTTGTGATATTACGTATTATGGGGAAACGAGAAGTCGGTGAATTGGGTGTTATCGATATCGTCGTCTTCATTATCATGGCGGAAGTAGCTGCGATGATTGTGGAATCTCCCGATAAACCGATTATCAAAGGGGCCCTGCCTATACTTCTATTGCTGATCATTCAATATATTTCGTCGATGATTTCTTTAAAAAGTAAAAAGTTTCGAGATCTAGTCGATGGCGATCCTTCGCTGATTATTCGACATGGGGTAATCCAAGAAGAAGAGATGCGTAAACAGCGTTATAATCTCGATGACTTGTTTCAACAATTACGCGAAAATCAAGTCGGTTCGATTCACAATGTAACGTTTGCGTATCTCGAATCTTCCGGAAATTTATCTGTATTCACAAAAGACGGTGACTTGCCGATTGTCGGAATCGTGCTCGACGGTGAAATTCAGCCCGATCATCTGGAGTTGATCGGCAAGACGGAAGAATGGCTGTTGCAAGAGTTGCATGCAAAAAACATCACCGATTTGAGTAGGATTTTCTATTGCTCATATGAACAAGGGCAAATAAGAGTACAATTGAAACGTGATTAATAGCGTTTAACTAAATTTCGTAGCATGACAAAGTCCTGTGTTTTGATTTGTCTTGTCAGCAATAATAAAGCGAACAGGATACCCGACGTAATGGAGCATTCGATAAATAGATGATGCGAACCGACAGGAATGAAAATCGGGCGGATGATGACGGTTAGCAAGAATACGATATAGGTCATCGCGAACATTGAAAATCCAGTGGCAGTCGATTTGTTTTGACGGAGTGTGGCAATATGCAGGAAAGATGTAACGAGTACACCGAAACCGATTGCGAGAACTGCGCCAGTTTCTTGAAGTCCTGGTTGCGATGCCAAGATGAACATTACCGCAAGTTTTGCAATCCCCCCGTAAACCGAGTTCATCATACCGGCCTTCGCATCGCCCGTCGCTTGTAAAATCGAGTAAAGTGGACTTTGTATATAATAAAAGAAGAAGATCGGTGCAAGCAATGTCATATAGCTGCCGCCATCTACAATGTGGAACAGTTTTTCAGCAAGTGCTTGCCCGTGCATATAAAAAACTGTAGCCGCAAATGCGCCCGTTAAGGCGGATAAACGCAATGCTAAATGAATACGTTCTTGCAACTTTTTGACGTTGCTAGAAGCGGCTGCGCCACTGACCGCTGGAACGAGCACGACAGATAATGCATACGGAATGAATGCGGGAAACAATAATAGAGGAATAAGTACCCCGGAAATTACTCCGTACAAGGATGTTGCGGCTACTGTTCCGACGCCCGCCATAGAGAGAGCGCGTAAAAAGATTATAGGCTCAAGGAACCATGTGAACGTCCCGAATAGACGACTGCCTGACGATGGAAGTGCCACCTCAAGAATGGGCTCCATCGGATATCGCGGTTCTTTTTTTTGTGGCTTCGGTTCTTTCTTTTGCTGCTGACGGTATTTGTACAGAAGATAAAGTACCGATACGACTTCAGCGAGGAATGTCACCGCCATAGCATACGCTGCATTCATCATCGGATCGTTAGGAGCTAGAATGTACGGAAGCATCCATGTGATCAATAAAATCCGGAAGATTTGTTCGATGACTTGTGCCCAGGCAGTTTCTTCAATACGGGAAATCCCCTGGAAATATCCTCTGATTAACCCACCAAGTGAAGCGATAGGTACGATGGCGAGGGCTACATATAACGCAGTGGAAGTCGCGCCGTTACCAAGTAAAGTCTCGGCTAGAAAAGGAATGAACAGAATACATGCGGGAATGAAGACTGCACCGGATAAAATGGTGATAAATGTGGCGGTTCTCATAACTTGTCGTAATTGTACCGTACCACCTTGCGCTTTTATTTCCGCTATGACCTTCGCAATCGCAATGGGTACGCCAAGCTGTACTAAGGAAAGGAAAAAGATGAACGCCGGATATGCGGTCATATAGATCCCGACGGTTTCTTCTCCTGCAACCCGCATAAATTGAATTCGATAGACGAAGCCGAGTAATTTTGATAAAAACACGGCCGCCATCAAAAAGATCGTCCCCCGAATAAATGATGACACCCTACACCACTCCTTCTGATTTGCCACGTTTTCGGATATAATACGAATGCTTGTGCAAAACCCAAATATAGTTAAGTGTATGTGATATAATTAACTTTATTCCGGAACTATTCACGAGGGGGGAAGTGGCATTGGATCAACAGTTGACAGATTTATACAGACAGTTGCTCCCTGCACTAGAAAGCAAAAAGCAAGAATTGACGTTTTATGGCTACTCGGAGATTACGGAAGAAGATTTACTGAAATATTTAGTGGAGAAGAAGTGGCGGAAAAAAGAAGTTTCTGCGATGCGTTCGTATGAAATGATTTCAGATGTTTTGGCAATTACTGCGGCACAGTTCATGACCCATAAGCAAACAGAGGCTCAACGGAACAGTGAAGACGTTTTGGAATTGAGTGAAGAAGAATGGTCTGTTTTATTTTCGCCCAAAAAAATGGATTGATTTGCAATTCTTATCATGAAGTATTTGACACGGACAACCTACTGTTTCATAATTGGTATGTTGTACAATGAGAGAAGAAAGTACATAACAGGTGCTATGCCGCTCTAGTATATGAGGGGGAAAAGGAAATATGAAAAACAGAGGAAGGATCGTCGCGTTTTTGCTGCTTATCGTCATTTTGGCATCAACGATATTTTCCACGACGAGTCCGATTTTAAAAGATGTCAAGCTTGGTCTTGACTTGCAGGGTGGTTTCGAAGTTCTTTACCAAGTGGAACCATTGAAAGAAGGACAAAAGATTACGGAGTCGACGGTTGCCGATACGGCCCGTGCATTGACGAATCGTATTGACGTGCTCGGTGTAAATGAACCAAGCATTCAAATCGAATCAAACAACCGAATCCGAGTTCAGCTTGCTGGGGTAGAAGATCAGAAAACTGCCCGCGAATTATTATCCACTCAAGCCAATCTTTCCTTCCGTAATGCGGATGACAAATTGATGCTAGACGGTAATGATTTGAAAGCAGGTAAAGCAAAAGCCAATTTCGATGAAAATAACAATCCTGTTGTTACATTGGAAATGAAAGATCCAAATAAATTTGGAGAAGTTACATCTGAAATTGCAGCCATGAAGCCAAACAACGTGCTAGTTATTTGGATGGACTTCATTGAAGGTGAAAACTCCTTTGCTGAAGAAGCTGCAAAACCGGAACCCGCATTTATTTCGGCTCCGTATGTTTCTAGCACCATCAACTCTTCAAATGTCGAAATTTCAGGAAACTTCACTATTGAAGAGACGAAAAACTTGGCTGGTATTTTGAACGCAGGTGCATTACCTGTTCATTTAGAGGAAATTTACTCGACATCTGTTGGTGCGCAGTTTGGTGAACAAGCACTGGATAAAACGATATTTGCTGGAATTGTCGGTATCAGCTTAATCTTTATCTTTATGGTACTCTATTACCGTTTGCCAGGGATTGTGGCAGTTGTCACTTTGTCTGTTTATATCTTCTTAATTTTGCTAGTGTTTACATTGATCAATGGGGTGTTGACACTCCCAGGTATCGCGGCATTAATGCTTGGGGTCGGTATGGCAGTCGATGCCAATATCATTACCTATGAGCGGATCAAAGAAGAATTACGTGTCGGAAGATCAGTTAAAACGTCCTTCACAGCCGGAGCGAAGTCTTCGTTCGCCGCAATACTCGATGCGAACGTCACGACAATTCTTGCGGCAGTTGTATTGTTCGTTTTCGGAACAAGCTCTGTTAAAGGTTTCGCAACGATGCTCATCATTAGTATCTTGGTCAGTTTCCTGACAGCGGTTTGGGGATCGCGTCTATTGCTCGGACTACTCGTTCACAGTGGATACCTCGACAATAAAGTTGGCTGGTTCGGATTGAACAAAAAACATCTTCATTCGGCAGATGAAGGCTATGAGACACTTGATCTCACAACCAAATTCGACCGTTTCGATTTCGTTCATTCAAGAAAACGTTTCTATACACTCTCTATTATCCTATTAATTGTCGGTGCGATCATGCTCGGTGTCTTTAAGCTCAACTTGGGGATCGACTTTGCTGGTGGTACACGTGTGGAAATACTTGCTGAACAACAGCTAGATGAGACGGAAGTAACGAATCTTCTTGAAGACATCGGCCACCCAACGTCTGACGTCGTCATTTCGGGCGATGCAAAGAACATTGCGGTTGCGAGATATAAAGAAGACTTCACACAAGAAGAAGTCAATAAGATCAAAAAAGAGTTATCTGAAACATTTGGTTCAGAGCCGAACGTTTCAACAGTTTCCAATAAGGTAGGTAAAGAGCTCGTACGTAATGCGATTTATGCACTGGCATTTGCGGCTCTTGGGATCATCATCTATGTAGCGTTACGTTTTGAATGGCGCATGGGTCTAGCGGCGATTATTGGTTTACTACATGACGCGTTCTTCATGATTGCCGTCTTTAGTATCTTGCGACTCGAAGTAGACATCACATTCATTGCGGCGGTACTGACGATTGTCGGTTATTCCATTAACGATACGATCGTCACCTTTGACAGAATTCGTGAGAACTTAAATCGCTCGAAGCATATTAGCGAAGAAAATGAATTGGCAACGATTGTCAATAAATCATTGCGACAGACGCTTGGCCGTTCAGTTAACACAGTTCTGACAGTAGTCTTCGTTGTCGTGGCGTTGATGGCACTCGGTGCAGAATCGATTCGACCGTTCTCCATCGCATTATTGATCGGTTTGCTTGCAGGTACGTATTCTTCCATCTTCATCTCTGCACAACTTTGGTTCGATTTAAAGAGAAAGCAAATTTTGAAAAATGGCGGAATAAAAGTAGAAAAAGAGAAAAAACAATGGGGCTCAGACGAACCGGTTGTATAATACGTTTGAACCATATTCAAAGCAGGGTATACTTCGGTATATCCTGCTTTTTTGAATGGAGGAACGATCAATATGAAATTCCAGTGGACGGTTTTAGTCGGTTTGTTATTTGCTGTGTTCATTGCATTATTTGCTGTTTTTAATGTAGAATCTGTTCCAGTTAATTATTTCTTTGGCACGGAGATGATTCCGCTGGTGTTGATTATTCTTGGATCAGCGTTGCTTGGTGCGATTATTAGTGGTTTCTTTACTATTTATAAGTCCTACCGAAATGGACGACGTGTTAAGGAATTGGAGAAACAGTTGCAATTGAAGGAGAAGGAATTGACTGCGCAGCGTAAGCAGATGCAGGAGATGGAGGACCGAATCGACGCGTTGATGGAGCCACCGTTAGTTAAGGCGGAGATTATTCCGCCGCGAGAGTTGTATTGAATAGGTGTTGCCGCAGTAGGTCGCGATTGGCGACTTGTTGTGGCTTTTTTTGCTGTTGTTTCTTTTAATGTGCTTTTAGTTGGGAAGTAAGAAGTGGCAGGGGGATGGCCTTCGTTGGAAAGTGTGTAGGGCAGTGCTGGTAGTTGTTTTTTATCGATTAAGTGCTTAAGTGCTTAAGTGCTTGTTGGATTATGTTTCTGTTAGGAGTGCGTAATAAGCGGAGCTGGGGTGTGATTTTGCTGGCAATGGAGGCGGGGCGTTCATTGTCCCCACTATGACGCTGGTGGATGGCTTTCGCAAGGAGCGAGACAGGAATTGCGCCTGGTTGTCTCCTTGCTTCGCCTACCACAGCAGGCGCCTTCGTTAGATTGTGTGTAGGACAGTTCATACACTTCACTCGCAAGAAATAAGTGATAGGTATCACAATGTCGCTGTTTTTATTTCTGTTAGAACCGCAACTTATATCATTACCCCGCAGTAGCGCAGGCACAACTGCGGGGTAGGCCGTGGCCCTAAGACAACTGGCAGCTCTATCGCCAGCTGGCTCAGGGCTGGAGGCAATCCCCCACGTGCCTGCGCGAGTCCAGAAAGTGAACACTCGCTAATTTTAGTACCAGATAATCAGTCGAGCCACGTCCCCAACAAAATGTGAGCAAGACCGGCAGCCGCGTAGTCGCTCTGCCATAAGGATTTCTCTGTTGGGTAATATACAAAATTTCTTATTTTGCTAGAACCACAATCTACATCATGACCACTCAGTAGCGCAAGTACAACTACAGCACTCTCAAATTCGCAAATCGAAGCCCACTCGAGCAACAGCCTACTATGCCTATGACGCTAACTGCTATCTCTCACTCTTTATATCACTACCTCTGCAGGTCTTATAGGAAGAAAACGATGCTATCCTGTTCTTACTCCCCATCTTTCCATCCCGTTTCCTTTCAGTCTCCATCTTCATTAGCTATAATAAGAACAGAGGATGTGAGAGCATTGATACAATCCAAAAAAAGATGGCAAATTGATCGGCCAGATGAAGAACTCGTCAACCAGCTCGCGAAGGACTTGAAGCTTTCCACAATGCTAACGAAAATACTCGTCGCACGCGGAATCACCACAAGCGAACAAGCAAACGCGTACCTGCACATGGACGAGTCCAACTTGCATGATCCTTTTTTATTACATGACATGCAAAAAGCCGTCGATCGCATCCAGCATGCAATCGACACACAACAGCAACTTACAATATTTGGAGATTATGACGCGGACGGTGTAACAAGCGTCACGGTGCTCATGACAGCGCTCGAACGTCTCGGTGCAAAAGTGAACTTTGCCATCCCGAACCGTTTTGAACACGGTTACGGACCGAACAGCGACTTCTTTGCACAACTACATACAGAAGGCACAGAAGTTCTGATCACAGTAGATAATGGAATTTCAGGCATTGAGCAAGTTGCATTCGCGAAGTCGCTTGGAATGACGATTATCGTGACGGACCACCATGAAATGGGCGATGTCCTACCTGATGCGGATGCGGTTATTCACCCGCGTCATCCGGAAGGCAATTATCCATTTGGAGAACTTGCAGGTGTAGGTGTGGCGTTCAAACTAGCTTCTGCCTTACTAGGAGAGCCACCGCTAGACTTGTTGGAATTCGTAGCTATCGGTACGATCGCGGACTTGGTACCGTTAGAAGATGAAAATCGGTATATGGTGAAAGAAGGAATCCGCAGATTACGCCGAACACAACGTCCTGGCATTAAGGCGTTGATGCAAGTGAGCGGTCATGAGCAGAATGCTTTATCGGAAGAAACGATCGGTTTTACGATCGGTCCTCGTCTAAATGCGCCGGGCCGACTTGGTGATGCAGATCCAGCGGTTGAGTTATTAAAGGCGGAAGATGAGCAGCAAGCACTGGGAATTGCGGAAGAATTGAATGATTTGAATAAAGAACGGCAACAATTAGTGAAAGAAATCGCAAAGGAAGCGCAAGAGCAAGTGGAAGTTCGTTATGGCGATCATGTGCCTCACGTGCTAGTCATAGAAGGTGAAGGCTGGAATCCAGGTGTCGTGGGCATCGTGTCATCGAGACTGACGGAGAAATACTACCGTCCTTCGATCATTTTGTCGCTCGATCGTGAAACGGGAATGGCGAAAGGTTCCGCTCGCAGTATTGAGGGCTTTGATTTGTATAAGGAACTTTCAAAGAATGCGTCGATTCTGCCACACTTCGGAGGTCACGCGATGGCTGCTGGGATGTCATTGAAAATAGAGGACGTCGAATTATTGCGTTCGAATTTAAATGAGCAGGCGAAAGAAGTATTGAGGAAAGAGGATTTACAACCTATTTTATCCATCGATGTACCACTAGCATTGGATGAAATTGATATTGCCTCTATTGAAGCGCTAGAGAAAATCCGGCCGTTCGGAATGGGATTCCCGAAACCTGTTTTCTTATTGGAACAGCTTGACACGATCTCTGTCCGTAAAATCGGTTCAGCGAAAGATCATTTAAAGCTTGAAATGGGCGATCGTAATGAGCGGCTAGATGCAATATATTTCGGTGCGGGGGCACTGGCTGACGAAATGGCACCACAAAGTAAGCTGAGTTTGACAGGTGATTTACAGATTAATGAATGGAACGGTAATAAGAAAGCACAGCTACTTGTCGAAGATGTGAAGTGTGACGAGTGGCAGTTATTCGATTACCGTGGAATCCGAGAGCCTGCTAGATGGTTACCGATGATTCCGGATCAAGCCCAATTTATTGCGTTCAGTGAAGAAGCCATCCAACATTTTACTCCGTTCTTTAAAGACATTTCGATTGCTTTAGTTGGACGCGATACCCTTCATCCATCTTCTGCTATCGTATTGCTCGATATGCCTCAGGCAGAAGAACAGTTGAAGCAAGTGATGGGCGTAACGCTTGCTGACCGAGTGTATCTTCATCTGCATGTGCATGATTCGATGTACTTCGAAAAAATACCAGATCGCCAACAATTTGGTTGGTATTACAGCTTTTTGAAGAAACGTGAGACATTTGATATATACAATCAAATCGATATGCTTTCCAAACATAAAGGTTGGAAAAAAGATGTGATAAAGTTTATGACAAAAGTGTTTTATGAACTAGAATTTGTTACACTAGAGAATGGTAAGGTGACGATGCTTACTTCTGCCGGCAAACGAGATTTGGCAGAAGCGCCATCTTATAAAAAACGCCAACAGCAGATCAAACTAGAAGAGTTATTGCTTTATGCTCCGTATCAGGACTTAAAGAACGTATTCGACTCTTTGCGTGAGACGAAAGCTGTTGAGGAGGAAAAATTGTGGACTTAAAAAAGTTTGTAACGACTGTAGACGATTATCCGAAACCGGGTGTGAGCTTTAAAGACATCACGACGATCATGGATAACGGAGAAGCATATAAGTATGCGACAGACCAAATTGTCGAGTATGCGAAAGGATTGGACGTAGATATCATCGTGGGACCGGAAGCACGCGGTTTCATCATTGGTTGTCCTGTTGCCTATGCGCTTGAAATCGGTTTCGCACCGGTTCGTAAGCCTGGCAAATTACCACGTGAAACCATCTCCGTCTTTTATGACTTAGAGTATGGACAAGATGAGTTAACGATTCACAAAGATGCTATCAAACCAGGTCAACGTGTGCTTATTGTCGACGATTTACTTGCAACTGGCGGTACGGTCGGTGCAACAGTCGAATTAATTGAGAAACTTGGCGGGGTAGTAGCAGGCTGTGCATTCTTGATCGAACTATCGTACTTGAACGGTCGAAAAAAATTGACGAATGAAAACATCAAGGCGTTAATTACGTACTGATAGGGGAATCCTTCGCTTAATGCGGAGGATTCTTGTTATATAAATATAGGCACTGGGTTTGATTCGCTTTACATATAGGTGATAATATACATATACTACTAAAAAATATTTTCTAAATATTTACGGAATAGGATGAAAGGGGTAAGTCGATGGCGAAAAATCAAGACCTGACAGAGCAAGACATATACGACCTGGTCGCCAAATATATGAACGAAGAACACGTCGACTTCATTAGACGGGCATATGAAATGGCTGAAAAGTCACATGAAGGACAGTTTAGGACTTCAGGTGAACCGTATATCAACCATCCGATTCAAGTCGCGGGAATTTTAGCGGGTCTTCAAATGGATCCGGAAACGGTCGCAGCGGGCTTCTTGCATGATGTGGTAGAGGATACCGAAATAAGCCGCGAAGACATTATTCGTGAATTCGGTGATGAAGTCGCGATGCTTGTTGACGGTGTAACGAAGCTCGATAAGTTAAAATTTAAGTCCAATGAAGAAAAACAAGCGGAAAATCATCGCAAAATGTTTATCGCGATGGCACAGGATATCCGTGTCATTTTGATTAAACTTGCGGACCGTCTGCATAATATGCGGACATTGAAGCATGTTCCGGCAGCGAAACAACGTCGAGTGTCGGAAGAAACATTGGAGATCTTCTCACCACTCGCACATCGCCTCGGAATTTCCACGATCAAATGGGAACTCGAAGATATTGCGTTGCGCTATTCCAATCCGCAACAATATTATCGTATCGTGAATCTGATGAAGCAAAAGCGGACGGAACGCGAACAGTATTTGAAAGACGTCATGAATCAGATGCGCGTCGAACTGGACGAAATGGGTATCGCCGCAGAAATTCATGGCAGACCGAAGCATTTGTATTCTATTTATCAAAAGATGGTTATCCAGAAGAAAGAATTCAATGAAATTTATGATCTACTGGCGGTACGTATTGTCGTGAAAAGCATTAAAGACTGCTATGCGGCGCTTGGAATCATTCATACATTATGGAAGCCAATGCCAGGACGATTCAAAGACTATATCGCGATGCCGAAACAAAATTTGTATCAATCCATCCATACAACAGTTGTCGGACCTGCAGGAGATCCACTCGAAGTACAAATTCGGACAGAAGAAATGCACCGGATTTCAGAATTTGGTGTGGCAGCTCACTGGGCATATAAAGAAGGTAAACAAGTCGCGAAACTAGCGAGTGATATTGATTCGAAATTGACATGGTTCCGTGAAATATTGGAAATTCAAAATGAATCGTCCAATGCTCAGGAATTTATGGAGTCACTGAAGTTCGACTTATTTTCGGACATGGTGTATGTATTTACACCGGACGGGGATGTTGTCGAATTGCCCCAAGGGTCGGTTCCGATTGACTTTGCCTATCGCGTGCACTCCGAAATTGGAAACCGGACGACCGGGGCGAAAGTGAATGGTAAAATCGTACCGCTCGATTCGTCATTGTCGACAGGTGATATTGTAGAGATTCTGACTTCTAAACAGTCGTTTGGTCCAAGTCGTGACTGGTTGAAATTGGCCCATACATCGCAAGCGAAAAATAAAATTCGCCAATATTTTAAGAAGCAATTGCGTGACGAGAACATCGACAAAGGTAGCGAGATGATTCAGAAGGAACTGAAAGATGAAGAGTATGATATCAAAGAAGCGTTGAGTAAAGAAAATATGCAGCGCACCATTGATAAATTCAGTTTTACTTCTGAAGAAGACCTGTATGCTGCAGTCGGCTCCGGTGGCATTACCGCGCAACAAGTGGTCAATCGCCTAGCTGAGCGAATGCGCAAGGAACGCGTGCAAAAAGAAACGATTGATAAAATCGTCTCGGACATTCAAACGCCAAAACCAGAGAAACAGACGGAATCAGGCGTAATCGTCAAAGACATCGACAATATGCTGATCCGTATTTCGAAGTGCTGTAACCCGGTACCAGGCGATGAAATCGTCGGTTTCATTACACGTGGTCGTGGCGTTTCCGTACACCGTACCGATTGTCCGAACGTATTGTCTGAGCAAGGACAGCAAGAACGTATCATAGAGGTCCAATGGGCATTGCCAGACGGTCAAGTTCGCAAAGAATTCCAAGTGGATATTGAAATTTCCGCATTCGATAGACAAGGTTTGCTCAACGAAGTGATGATGGTCGTCGCCGATATGAATACGCCAATTATCGCAGTGAGTGGCAAAGCGGATAAGGATGATATCGCGCATATCCATATGTCGATTAAGATCCAAAACATCGCGCATTTGCAACGCACCGTGGATAAGATTAAACAAATCAAAGACGTTTATTCCGTAGAACGGGTCATGAACTAAATAGGAGGTGTGAACATGCGAGTTTTATTACAGCGTGCGAAAGACGCTTCCGTAACAGTTGGTGGGGACATTACAGGCTCCATTTCAACTGGCTATGTGTTGCTCGTCGGCATCACGCATGACGATACCGAACAAGATGCCAACTATCTTGCCAATAAAATCGCCGGCTTGCGGATCTATGAAGACGACGAAGGGAAATTGAATCGTTCAATCACAGAAGTAGATGGCGCGGTTCTGTCTGTTTCCCAGTTTACTTTGTATGGCAACGTTCAAAAAGGGCGTCGTCCAAGCTTTATTGAGGCGGCGAAAACCGATGTAGCAGAACCTTTGTGGGAATACTTCAATGAACAGTTGCGCGGTCTCGGACTTCACGTTGAAACAGGACAGTTTGGTGCCATGATGGACGTGCAGTTGACGAATGACGGTCCAGTGACGCTGATGATTGAGTCTAGGTAAGTGAGAGTAGAGTGTATGAGCGGTTGCGGGGCTTGATAGAGCACGGGACGTGGGTGTATGAGCGGATAACAGGTGCGATAGAGCGTTCGGGACGTTTCATAGAGCGCTTATGGATATCAATAGAGCGGATATAGGTTTTGTAAGAGCACATTCCAATTCCAACCAATATATATAATTCGCCAAAGAAGTTGACAGTAGTAGAGGTTACGACTAACATAGATAGTAATCGAATTAATTCATACACCAATGATGTGGAAAATACCTTTACTATAGGCTGGAAAGAGAACGGGGAACTTGGCTGAAATTCCCTGACAGAACCGTAAAGCGAACAACACCACGGAGGATTCATGCTGAAATTAGTAGGCGTGGACGGAACCGGCCGTTATCCGGATTCGAGTGGGCACTTGTGTGTCAATTTGGGTGGAACCGCGGAAGCTACAAGCTCTCGTCCCTGTTTTATTAGGGATGGGAGCTTTTTTGTGTTCTCGGAATGTTCACCCATTATCAGATCATCGAAAGGAGTTTTACTAATGAATTTTAAAGTTCCCCGCGGTACACAGGATATTCTTCCTGACGTTTCCTGGAAGTGGCAGCGCGTTGAAAAGATTGCTCGTTCGATTTGTGATGTCTACAACTACAAGGAAATCCGCACACCAATTTTCGAACAAACGGAATTATTCCAGCGCACGGTCGGCGACACGACAGATATCGTGCAAAAAGAAATGTACACATTCACCGATCGAGGAGATCGCTCAATGACATTGCGCCCGGAAGGTACAGCGCCTGTCGTGCGTTCATTCGTCGAACACAAAATGTTTGGCTACGCAGATCAGCCTGTAAAGCTATACTACACGGGGCCGATGTTCCGCTATGAGCGTCAACAAGCCGGCCGTTACCGTCAATTCGTCCAGTTCGGCGTAGAGGCAATCGGCAGTGATGATCCAGCAATCGATGCAGAGGTAATCGAGTTGGCAATGAACATTTATAAGAAAACGGGTCTTTCTGATATCAAACTCGTATTGAATTCACTTGGCGACAAAGAATCACGCGATGCACACCGCGAAGCGTTGATTGCACACTTCAGCCCAAATATTGGGGAATTCTGTTCGGACTGCCAAAACCGTCTCGAGAAGAATCCATTGCGAATTCTGGATTGTAAAGTGGATAGAGAACACCCATTGATGAAAACAGCACCTTCACTTGCTGATTATCTCAATGAAGAGTCAAGCGCGTACTTTGAGAAAGTAAAGAACTACTTGGACATTGCAGGTATCGAGTACGAATACGATCCGAATCTTGTGCGTGGACTGGATTACTATAACCACACCGCATTCGAAATCATGAGTACGTCTAAAGGCTTCGGTGCAATCACCACACTTTGTGGGGGCGGACGTTACAATGGACTTGCTGAAGAAATCGGCGGCCCGGCAGCACCGGGTATCGGCTTCGCTCTCAGCATCGAGCGGCTTTTACTCGCACTGGAAGCGGAAGGAAAGTCCTTTACAGACCAACCTTCACTTGATGTCTACATCGTCACTTTAGGCGACGCAGCACGAGAAAAAGGCTTCGAGATTCTTGGCAAGCTACGCGAGAACGGTTTACGCAGCGAAATGGACTACATGGACCGCAAGATGAAGGCCCAAATGAAATCCGCTGACCGCTTGAAAGCAAACCACGTCATCGTCATAGGCGAAGACGAAGTGAACGAACACGTCGTCCAGCTGAAGAACATGGCGGACGGCGAGCAGAAAAAAGTTACGGTTGAAGAATTGGTTGAGGAATTGAAAAAGTAAGTGCAAAGATAGGGTGTGGGATTTGCGCTCCAGAGGGGACGCTTTCCCAAGGGCCCGCGGTGAGCCAACCAGGTCGCTACGCTTCCTTTGGTTGTCTCACCTGTCGGGCTGATCCTCCGGGAGTCGCCCCTCTTACGCTCCAATCCTGCAAAAAGACTTTAGGTAGTAGAAAATGTTACTAAAGTCAATAAGCGAATTCTTTTACTGTTCTTGTACTTTTTTATAATACAATTACAAAATCAAATTCAAGTACAGTTACAACGTATTTCATTGTTCTAATTTGGGATTTTCGTTCCGAGCGGCGACTCCCGCGGGAATAGCATGAGCCTTGAGACCCCGCAGATGCCTTAATTTCTGCAGAGTACGCAGAAATACGGCAAAGCGAACCCTTCACCGTTCGCTTGGCTCAAGCCATGCCCGCAGGAAAGCGTCCGCTCGGAACGGAAATCCCCAACCACAACACTAATTTTACTTTCTACTTATTCTTACATTAAATAAAAACAAAAAACAAACTCAAACATCAGAAGGGTAGTGTAGTCACTATGCAACGCACACATTATTGTGGGAACTTATCGGAACTACAAATCGGAGAAGAAGTCACGCTCAAAGGCTGGGTGCAGAAGCGCCGTGACCTAGGCGGGCTCATCTTCATCGACGTCCGCGACCGTGCAGGCATCGTCCAAACGGTCTTCAACCCGGACATCTCAAAAGAAGCACTCGAAATCGCTGAAACATTGCGTAACGAATACGTCATCGAAGTAACAGGTCTCGTCATCGAACGTGAAGAGCGTACAAAGAACAAAAACATCGCAACAGGTGCAATCGAAGTGCAAGTGGTAGAAGTGAAAGTCATTAACGAAGCGAAAAATCCGCCATTTACAATCGAAGACGAAACGGATGTGGGCGAAGAAACACGACTGAAGTATCGCTACTTAGACTTGCGTCGCCCTGAGCTTGCAAAAGTGTTCAAAATGCGTTCAGACATTACGAAAACCGTACGTAACTTCTTGGATGACGAAGGATTCATGGAAGTAGAAACACCGATTCTAACGAAATCGACGCCTGAAGGCGCACGTGACTATTTAGTGCCAAGCCGTGTTCACGAAGGTGAATTCTACGCTTTGCCACAGTCACCACAGTTGTTTAAGCAGTTATTGATGGTATCTGGCTTCGACCGTTACTACCAAATTGCTCGTTGTTTCCGTGATGAAGATTTACGTGCTGACCGTCAACCGGAATTCACGCAAATTGATATGGAAATGAGTTTTATGTCAATCGAAGAAATTTTGGAACTCAACGAACGCTTGATCAAGAAAGTAATGAAAGATGTTAAACAAGTGGATGTTGAAACTCCGTTTAAACGTATTCCATATGATGAAGCAATGGGGCGTTTCGGTTCAGATAAGCCAGACACTCGTTTCGGAATGGAATTGACGGATGTATCGGAAATCGTCAAAGACTCTTCATTCAAAGTATTCGCTGGCGCAGTTGAAGCGGGCGGACAGGTGAAGTTGATCAACGTTAAAGGTGCGGCAGATAAGTATTCACGTAAAGATATTGATGCACTTGGCGAGTTTGCAAAAGTGTATGGCGCGAAAGGAATGGCATGGCTGAAAGTGACGGAAGACGGCTTCAATGGTCCAATTGCGAAATTCTTCGACGGAGAAATCGGTGAAGCACTTAAAGCAGCTGGTGACGGAGAACCTGGAGATTTATTCTTATTCGGAGCAGATAAAAAATCTGTTGTAGCGGATTCACTCGGCGCATTACGTCTAAAGCTTGGAAAAGAATTAGACCTGATTGACCAGTCTCAGTATAACTTCCTATGGGTAACGGATTGGCCGTTATTTGAATACGACGAGGAAGATGGCCGTTACTACGCAGCGCATCACCCATTCACAATGCCGGCTGACGTGGAAGAATTGAAAACTAGCCCGGAAACTGTGAAGGCACAAGCCTATGACTTAGTGTTGAACGGGTATGAGCTAGGTGGCGGGTCATTGCGTATTTACCAACGTGATGTGCAAGAAGCGATGTTCAAAGCACTTGGCTTTACGGATGAGCAAGCGCGCGAGCAATTTGGATTCTTGTTGGATGCGTTTGAATACGGTACACCTCCACACGGTGGAATTGCGTTCGGTCTAGATCGTATCGTGATGTTGCTTGCTGGATCTACAAACTTGCGTGACACGATTGCGTTCCCTAAAACAGCTAGTGCGAGTGATCTATTGACAGAAGCACCAAGTACGGTGGATGATGCCCAGTTGAAAGAACTTGGGATTAAAGTGGTCGCTGAACCTGTGAAAAAGTGAGTAAATAACTATTTTTTAAAGACTTTATTCAAATTGATTGAATTATAAAAAAGCGTGTGATAAGATGAGGTTAGTAGAAATCCTGAAGTGTTCGTCATTTGTAAATTAGTTTTGACCCAACATCTTATCGTCGGGAGTTCAACGTTATAGCTTGGATGACATGCCTTTAATCGGGACCTCAAAAGAGTTATACAGGACACCCACCTGCTATTAGCGGGTTCAAAGCGATATTCAAAGACGGCACAGTCGGGATTTCACTTTCTAACAACTATTCACCTTCTTGCATAAGCGAGAAGGTTTTTTACTGTCTAAAATGTAGGTAGTTGCGTAAGAGCAGGTGACTGCTTTAGTATAAAGTGAAGACAATTTATGATAAAGGATGCGATCGAGATGTTACATCAATTCTCAAGAAATGAATTATCGATAGGTAAAGAAGGCGTAGAGAGAATGAAAGGAAAGACTGTTGCAATTTTAGGTGTCGGCGGAGTTGGTTCATTCGCAGCTGAAGCGTGCGCGCGGACTGGAGTTGGACGTATTATCTTGGTCGATAAAGACACTATTGATGTCACCAATATCAACCGCCAACTGGTCGCTTATTTATCGACGGTAGGGCGTTCGAAATCCGCTGTTATGAAAGAACGGATTGCGAATATTAACGCGGAGTGTGAAGTGATCGATCTACATATGTTCTACACAGAAGAAACGTCTGAAGAATTCTTCTCGTACGAGCCGGATTATGTAATCGACGCATCGGATACGATCAGCTATAAAATTCATTTGATCCAGCAATGTGTCGAGCGCGGAATTAAAGTGATTTCGAGCATGGGGGCTGCCAATAAAACCGACCCGACACGTTTCCGAATTGCTGATATTTCGAAAACCCATACGGATCCATTAGCGAAAGTGATACGTCTTCGTTTGCGCAAGTTAGGCATTCCTAAAGGTGTGCCTGTTGTATTTTCTGATGAAAGCCCGATTGTTGTGCGCGAAGATGTCCTTGAAACGGTTGGAAATGCCGATGCGTCGATTCGAAAAGCACAAATGCCTCCAGCTTCTAACGCATTTTGTCCATCAGTGGCGGGTTTAATTCTCGCTAGTTGGGTATTAAATGATATAGTGGCAGATATTCCTGTAGAACGTGTCAATGACGCTAAATAAAGGAGAGGTTAACCATGGAAACGACCGAAATGATCATTAACGGCAAGCGACTTGGTTCGGATCTACCGCAAATCGAAGTAGTGAATCCTTCAACTGGTAAGACAATCGGTGCTGTACCTAAAGGTGGAAAAGCGGAAGCGATGCAAGCTGTAGATGCGGCTTCTGCGGCATTTTCAGACTGGGCAGCGTTGTCTGCATACGAGCGCAGTGCGTATTTAATGAAATGGCATGCGTTGATTGAGAAACATGAACAAAGTGTAGCCGAAATTATGACGACTGAGCAAGGCAAGCCGTTAGCAGAAGCGCTTGGCGAAATGCGTTATTCAAACGGATACATCAGCTGGTATGCAGAAGAAGGTAAGCGGATTTACGGTGAGACGATTCCCGCTACGCAATCCAATAAGCGTTTATTCGTGCAAAAGCAACCAGTCGGCGTCATTGCATCCATTACGCCATGGAACTTTCCAGCCGCAATGATTGCGCGTAAAGTGGGTCCTGCTCTTGCAGCTGGCTGTACAGTCGTAATGAAACCGGCTTCTCAAACCCCGCTAACTGCGATTCGTTTAATAGAGCTAGCACAAGAAGCAGGTATTCCAGACGGTGTGCTGAACATCGTAACGGGCAGTGCGAGTGAAATAGCAGAAGCATGGCAGGAAGACGGTCGTGTGCGCAAGTTGACGTTTACAGGATCTACTGAAATCGGTAAAACGTTGATGAAAGGTGCAGCCGATACGATGAAGAAGATTTCATTGGAACTCGGTGGACAAGCACCCGCAATTATTATGGCGGATGCAGATCTTGATAAAGCAGTAGATGGTGTCATGGCGGCGAAATTCCGCAATGCGGGACAAACGTGTGTCTGCGCGAACCGTATTTATGTTCATTCATCAATTGCTGAAAAATTCACAAAGCGCATTGCAGAAGAAACGGATAAATTGAAAGTCGGCGACGGTAAAGAAGAAGGTGTCGTAATAGGTCCGTTAATTGACCAGGATGCGATCGATAAAGTGGACGAACATGTGCAAGACGCGAAATCCAAAGGGGCAACAGTCGTTACCGGCGGTGAACATATCAAAGGTCTATTTTACCAACCTACTGTTTTGAAAGATGTAACTGACGATATGCTTTGCATGGAAGAAGAAACATTTGGTCCAGTCTTGCCGATTGCGACGTTTGAGACACAAGAGGAAGTCATCGAGCGTGCGAATGATACAGTTTTTGGACTTGCAGCATACGTCTTTACGGAGAATATCACACAGGGAATTCAGATGTGTGAAGCGTTGGAATATGGTATTGTGGGTTTGAATGACGGCTTGCCATCTGCGCCACAAGCACCGTTTGGCGGCTTTAAACAAAGTGGTCTTGGACGTGAAGGTGGACATCAAGGTATGGATGAATATCTAGAAGTTAAATATATCTCACTAGGTTTATAATAAAAGGAAGCAAAAAGGGAGAACGGTACTCTTCCTCTTTGCTTCTTTTAATTGGTTTGGAATTCGCGTAAAATGCTATTGCCGTCAAGTACTTTAAAATGTGCTGTCATCGTGCGATTTTGTACACTCTCTGCCGCAACGCGATGGCCGAAATCGGGAACATAGACGCGGTCAAGACCAAAATTCACGATATAATGATCGTTCTGGCGATACTCTCGATCGGTCGTCTGCGCCAGCCAGCCCATTAAATAGACACCTTTAGCAGGTTTTTTTTCGCTTAATGAAACCAATTCAGCGACACCGTCCTTTTGTTCCAATACGCCAAATACTCGTGTCTGACCGAGTTCATCTGGTTTTTTTAATGTGGTCACTAAACTAGGAGTCATGCGCTCCTTTGGTACTTTTTCGATGTCGTAGCGAAGCATGACATAATTTTCATTAGCATCTTGCTCGGTAATGGTTTCTGATTGAAGGTAGATATCCGTTCCGTCTTGAATCGTTGTGAAGTAAGGAATCGTAAGACTAGCTAATAGTAGCAGGGGAACTATGAAGAGTATAGATATACTGAATTTACTATGTTTGGGTCCCATTTCGGAGTCACCGCCTATTCTGCAGTTTTCATAAAAAGTGTTCTTCTTATGTACAGATAGCATGTGCAGTTTATGTGTGTTTTAGTAGTTAATTACCCAGTTTTTTTATTTCAGAAACCTTTCGCAATCGTTATGTATACATGGGAGTGGAATGGGTAAGGGGGAGTGATGAGCGGTTTTGATGGGGTGTTTAGTAAGGCGCGGAGTCCAAAGGGCAACGCGCCTATATTATTCATTATTTTCTAACATAAAACTGCCGCAACAAGTCGTAATGACTCTTGCGGCAGTATTTTATTAAATCAACAATCCAAATAACGAACTATCTTTGTTCACTTCTTTGTAAGGGAAGCCGTTCTTTTCCATGCGGGCAATCAGGCCGTTGTAGTCTTCTTTGTGTTTAATTTCAATTCCGACAAGCCCTGGACCGCTCTCTTTATTGTTCTTCTTCGTATACTCGAACATGGTAATATCATCATCTGGTCCAAGTACACCATCAAGAAACTGGCGTAGTGCACCTGCGCGTTGTGGGAAATCGACGAGGAAATAGTACAGCAAACCTTCGTAAATCATCGATTTCTCTTTAATTTCCTGCATTCTACCGATATCGTTGTTTCCACCGCTGATCACACAGACGACGCACTTGCCTTTGATTTCATTTTTATAGAAATCGAGTGCTGCAATGGGAAGGGCACCTGCTGGCTCTGCGATGATCGCATGTTCATTGTATAGATCAAGAATTGCCGTACAAACTTTACCTTCAGGGACACTGACGATATTTTCAAGATAGTTATTGCAAATGTCGTAATTCAGATTGCCTACGCATTTGACAGCTGCACCATCGACGAATTTATCAATCGTTGCCAACGGTACGATCTTTTGCGCGTCGATAGAAGCCTTCATGCTAGCTGCACCTGCTGGCTCTGCACCGATCATCTTCGTATGCGGAGACAAGTTTTTGATGTATGTACTAATTCCTGACATCAGTCCACCGCCACCGATACTTGCAAATACGTAATCAATTGGTTCTTCGATATCATTCATGATCTCAACAGCTACTGATCCTTGGCCTGCAATGATATCCTTGTCATTAAATGGATGAATGAAAATACGCTTTTCTTTTTCCATCAATTCGACCGCGCTTTCGAAACAATCATCGAAGGTATCTCCGACTAAAATAATTTCAATGCGATCGCGTCCGAACATTTTCACCATATTGATCTTTTGTTTAGGAGTAGTTTGCGGCATGAAGATCTTGCCGTCAATGTCGAGTTTTGCACATGCGAACGCTACGCCTTGTGCATGGTTTCCTGCACTCGCACAGACAATTCCTTTTTTACGTGCTTCTGTTTCGATGCGTTTCATCTTATAATAAGCACCGCGTAATTTAAAGGAACGGACATGTTGCAAATCTTCCCGTTTAATATACACATGACAATCATACTTTTCCGATAGACGATCATTTTTCTGTAAAGGCGTATGAGCTACGACATCTTTCAGTAGCTGATTAGCGATTAAGATATCTTCTACTTGAACACTTGGAGTTTCCATTTTTTTCACCTTCATAACTTATCATTTAACCTCCGTTATTGAGTCAACGTTTACTCATAATAACATGAAAAAAACTGAATGAACATATGAAAGTTCTAAATTGCGCATTTACTTTGAGAATAGTGACTTTATTTTGAACAATCTGGAAATGTAAGCGATTACTTGATTGGCAAGGACTTTCAATAAGTTGGATAGATCAATTTTTGTTTAATTTATATAGTAAGAAAATATATCCATATCCTACAATAGCGTTAAAAAAATAGTTTCTTGCATTTTTTATTCAGAATTCTTTTCAGACCGTACACAAATATGTAGTGTTTAATTTGCAAACAGAAGGGAAAACTAATGAATAAGGAACTAACAAGCCAGAAAGGAAGCGTTTATTCATGCAGAAATGGGATAGCAGACCAGAAAAGCCAGACAATATGCAATGGACGGTGTTTGTTATAACTCTTGTCATCATCGCGGCTGTAATAGTGTATGGAGTGATGATGTAAAGAAGCAAAAAATGGTATGTCACGATATTGACATACCATTTTTAATTTCATTTTTTTGTAATCCCTTCATTCGTCGTGCTCTTTTGGATTCTATCGCAAAATAACACATCTCGTCTAAAAAGAGTGACAAGTCTGACGATACTGTTATATATTAGTATTAAGAAAAGTTGCTGTATCAGTACAGCGGATCACAAAAAACCGAATGGGGGAAAGAACGATGAAAAAGAACACAGAGCAGAAAAGACAAATGGTGGAGAAAGTTTGTACGGAATGTGGGAACCAGTTCAAGGAAAAGCAAGAGTCTGTAATGTACGAATGTGAGCGTTGTGTAGGACGACATGAGCATTAATAAAGAATTCTATGCTCCCTTATATGGGGCATAGAATTTTTTTGTTCTGGGGATCATGTAAAGGAAGCAATTCGCATAAGGCAGTGATTTCCTAGCAGAAAAATTTAGGAGTCTGTGTGCATACGGATTATATGTAAGTTTTAACTGAGAAACATCCCAACAGTAACCTAACGATACATCATGTCATTTCATGCTCTTATCCGGTCTGTTAGAATGAATAGATAGATCGGGTGAGTGAATAAATCACTTGAATGTAATTAACATATATAGGGGGTATCAGGATGAATGATAAAAGAGATGTCTTAGATAGTGGTCCTTTCTTTCATGGAACGAAAGCAGAACTCAAAGTTGGAGATTTATTAGAACCACAATTTCTTTCAAATTATCAAGATAAAAAGTCCAATTACATATATTTTACTGCAACATTAGAAGCGGCTAAATGGGGCGCTGAATTAGCAAGATCTAAATCAAAAGAAAGAATTTATATAGTGGAGCCATTAGCTGATTTTGAAAACGATCCAAACTTAACTGACAAACGATTTCCTGGAAATCCAACACGTTCTTATAGGTCTAAATCGCCTTTAAAAATAGTAGCCGAATTAAGTTCATGGGAAAGACATTCCGACGAAGAAATAAATCATATGATTTCTTCATTACAAGAGTTAAAAGAAGCAGGCAAAGATGTAATATTGGATTAATCCTTAATATCTCTTAAGAGACATCCCGAAATGAAGCATAAGTAAAAGTCTGCGTTCTTTGTATGTAATCGAGAACATGGGCTTTTTTTATATCCTGAGAAAGAGCACGTTAACGAAAGGTATTATGCGGAATAAATGACATCCTTAGCCCAAGTTAAAGAACTTCCGATGATTAATGTTTTAGAAAAACTGAGAGTGGTATAGAATGATAAGATGTATTAAGTATGTTGGAGAGGAGGATGTGTGTATGGCGTACATTGGTTTATTATTCATCGCAATCTCAGTATTGATTGTCGCCATCTACCTTTCATTGTTGCTGACGAAGTCTTCGAACTTATTGCTAACAGTTATGGGAACAGTAAAAGGGGTAGAGGCAGAGCTCGATAAAAGCATTGAGCAGTTATATGGAACCTTAAATGAGACTGAACAGCTGGCGACAGATGTTCAAGTGAAACTTGCTGCAACGACACCTTTATTTTCTACTATCGAAAATATCGGACGATCAAGCCAGTACTTGAGTGAAGAAGTAAACAAGCGGACAAGGCAGTTTGAAGAGGATGGTTCTCTTCCGGGGACAGAAAAGTTTGTCCAAGCCATCCAATATGGAGAGTTTGGTGCCCAAGTTTACGAATCATGGCAACGCGGCAAGGAGAGTATAAAAAATACGTAAAAGGAAATGAGGGTTGAGAATGGATCTCGTTGGAATTGGCGTCATACTTATCGGTATCGCCTTCGTCATTTTAGCTATCTATTTCGCTAAGGTATTACAACAAGTTGGAAATATTCTACAGGACGTCGACAAGACAGTAGGAGCGCTTCCGAAACAACTTGACGGCATCTTGGATGAAACAGGAAACCTAATTAAAAACAGTAATGATTCACTAGCAGACATTAATACAAAAATTGAGAATCTGACTCCATTGTTCCAAGTAATCGGTGACCTTGGAGAATCTACACACCAACTAACGTCTTCATTAGTGGACGTGTCTTCGTCTGTTCAACAAAAGGGAGATCACACGGACACATCAGAGCAAAACAAGAAACTAGGTGGCCTCTACGGTTCCGCTATGTTAGGTTATTATATCTTTAAGAAGCGTAAACAATCTGTGAGTGCGGCGAAGGATCGTGCAGAGCAGGCGGCCCCACGAAAAAAGTTACCAGCACCGGAAAATGCGTCCTACTAAGTACTGACAAAGACTGAAGGTCAAGCCCAATTGGGCTTGATCTTCAGTCTTTTTTTAGGTTAGGGATGTTGGGAAGATGACTTTGATTGGAAAGTTAGACGAGAAGTGGATTTGCGCATTAAACTAGATTCGAAGCTGATGGATGACTCTAGTGCTCAGTCAAATGTTCCAATATACAATCAGGCGCAATTGCGGTATTAGGGAAGGGAGAGTAGTACATTTAAGGAAAAATGCTGAATTAATTTCCCATCTCCTATCCTTTTCATTTGGGTTACTACACTTGCGACAAATTTAACAGGAGACAAACGACTTACAAGAGAAAATAAATCGCCTGATTTGCGTGATAATTAGATGGTTAAAAAATGGGTACATAGCATTTAAAAGACCACTAATTCATTTGCGAATTAGTGGTCTGTTTTATGTTTTATATGAGTGGACGGAACAAGTCTTCCACTTACGGGCGCATCTTTTTAAGCTCTTTACGCTGTTGCATTAAATAAAACACCAACGTAGCTACTCCATACAACCCTTTATACTCTTTCTCGCGGACGAACTCACTCGCATTCCCTACACGATCCTTAAACCGAATCGTTGTATCGAGTGCGGCATTCGTCACTTCACGTGAAGCCTCGCCGACATCTCCGACAATCTGAAAGACC
Organism: Sporosarcina sp. P16b; assembly: GCF_002743065.1. Classification (NCBI taxonomy): domain Bacteria; kingdom Bacillati; phylum Bacillota; class Bacilli; order Caryophanales; family Caryophanaceae; genus Sporosarcina; species Sporosarcina sp. P16b. The sequence goes on from NZ_PDYO01000004.1 coordinate 159,721, forward strand.
GGTGTCACTTCATAAATTTGCTTGTTTACATTGCTAATTGTATCATTCGTCGTATGAAGAATTTGCTGTGTCTGACCCGTCACTTCCTCTACCGTTGACGGCAGGGCATCGGTCGTCTTCTTGACACTTTCCAATACTTCGGTCAGTTTCCCAAGTGGTTTAATTAACACGATAGAGACAATAATTAGCGCGATGCCGATCAGCAATACGCCTATACCTAGTACCCAATCCATCAAATTCACCTCTCTCTGTTATTCTGTTTCATCTTATAGTACATTTTTGACGCTACTTCAGACAATGCAGTCGTTTGCTCCATCAACTTGGCATACTTGCCAGGGGGCGCTGATACTTGATCCGCCATTTTAGCGATAGAGTTCTGCACATACTGGGTAGATTCGCGAAGTTCTTTCGCTGAAGCTGCCAATCCTTCTACTGATTGCAGTTTTGCGTTCGCATCATCCGCAATTTGGTTCGTCTGAGTCATGAGCTGATCGGCTTTATCTGTGATACCGCCCACTTTCAGTTCCACTCGTTTCATCGTTTCTTTTACATCTGTCATTGCTTCTTTGACCGCTTTGGCTGTTTTAATAATAGCAATTGCGATAACTACTAAAGCCGCAACGGCGACTATGGCACTAATATACAAGAGCACCTTCAATCTAGTCACCTCCACATAATAAGTGCGTTTCTAACTTGAACGCCTAACTTCCGTCGAAACGGGTAAACGTTCTATATCCTTGTCATTCCACAAATGAAAGTAATCTAAACACTGGTATGCTAATTAACTAGAAAAACTATATTTCTATACCTACATGGGAGTACAACACCTGAAATATGATATAATCTTCAAAACAAACATTAAAGGGGTGAAATGAATGCCTTGTAAAGGTTGCGTGATCCAGGACATTGTGTATGAAGTGTCATTTGATAAGTGTAAGCAAACAGCATTATTCGATTCAATAGAAGATCATTTGAAGCGAGTCCTTATGCTGGTGAACCAGGAAGATCAAACATTTCATGTAAAAGAACAAGGGATAAAAGAATTATACGACTTTTGTGTCGATCATGCAGTAGAAATGGATTCAATTCGTTTTCGTCTTGACCAAACCGACTGGCGGCCGCTCTCTGAAGTCATGCAAGTAGTCGAAATGCAGTGGATTGATCAAGTCATTTCAGATCAACAATTGACGAGCCATTATCAGCCTATTGTTACACCTGACCTCGAAATTTATGCGTATGAATTACTCGCGCGTTTCTATCATAAAGACGGTAGAGTGATTTATCCGAATGAAATTTTCACCGCGGCAAAAGAACGCGGTAGATTATATGCCCTTGACAGAGTATGTCGTCTGACGGCAGTCCGCTATGCAAAACATATTGCGCAAAAAGCATTTATTAATTTCATTCCAACATCTATCTATTCGCCGGAGTTTTGCTTGCGATCGACGATTAATGTAGCCTACGATTTGGGAATTGACCCACACCGTTTGATTTTTGAAGTAGTGGAGTCGGAAAAAGTGGAAGACATGGACCATCTAAAAACTATTTTGGAGTACTATCACTCAAGAGGATTCGAATATGCGCTCGATGATGTGGGGGAAGGCTATAACACGGTTGAAGTGCTCTCTTTCCTTCGTCCGAACTATATGAAGCTTGATATTAAGTATGTACAAGGTGTCGCGACTGATTCCGATAAGCAACTTATAGCAGCGGAGTTTCTAGAAAAAGCGCTGGCGGTGAATTCGATTCCGTTAGCAGAGGGGATTGAAACGGTAGAAGATTTTGAATGGTTGAAAGCGAAAGGGTATCAATTATTCCAAGGCTATTTATTTGGTAAACCATCAGCCGTTCCGCAAGTTGAAATTACCATCTAGTGCAGGCGAGTTGTCGAGGACAATTCGTTTACACCGAATTTAGTTTAATGTTAAACTAAATAGGAAAAGGAGATGGTATATATGAAATTAAATAAAAAAATCGCAATGATCACAGGCGGTGCTGGCGGCATCGGATTAGGAATCGCTACAGCCTTTGTGAAAGAAGGAGCGACCGTCGCCATCGTCGACTTGAACAAAGATGCAGGCGAAGCGGCTATTGAACAACTGCAGAAAATCTCTCCGCAATCGATCTTTCTTCAAGCGGACTTATCGGTACAAAAAGAATTACCGTCACTTGTTGAGCAAGTCGTAACAACACTCGGTAAACTGGATATTTTAGTAAACAATGCACATGCCTCACGTATGAAATCCATCGAAGAGATGACGCAAGCGGACATAGATCTCTCATTCAATACAGGATTCTATCCGACGTTTTATTTGATGCAAGCTGCTCTTCCGCATTTGAAAGAGTCAAAAGGAACCGTTATCAACTTCGCTTCTGGCGCAGGATTAAATGGCGATGTGAACCAAGGTTCATACGCTGCAGCGAAAGAAGCCATTCGCGGGATCACTAGAGTGGCGGCGAATGAATGGGGACAATACGGCATCACGTGTAATCTGATTTCACCCATTGCCAAAACACAAGGAATTGAGCAATGGGGACAAGAGAATCCCGAATCTTACAAAGCGATCCTTGCGAAAAATCCACTTGGGCGCCTTGGTGATCCGGAACAAGACATCGGTCGCACCGCAGTATTCCTAGCGAGCGAAGACGCTTCTTACATCACGGGTCAAACGATGATGGTAGATGGCGGTTCTATCAAATTACGCTAATAAACTTTTACGGCTATCCTGATTTTTTGGGTAGCCTTTTTTGTATGTGGGAGTATGAGCGGGTGGGGCTGTAGATAGAGCGGCTAGCGTGTGGTGTAGAGCGAACGTGGTGGGAGTATGAGCGGGTGGGGCTGTAGATAGAGCGGCTAGCGTGTGGTGTAGAGCGGTCGTGGCGGGTGAGTATGAGCGCATGCGGCTGTAGATAGAGCGGCTAGCGTGTGGTATAGAGCGAACGTGGCGGGGGTATGAGCGTATGCGGCCGTTGATAGAGCGGCTAGCGTGTGGTTTAGAGCGGCCGTGGCGGATGTATGAGCGCATTCGCAACAACCTAACCATTATCTCCCCCAAACCTCTAAAAAAAGCTGCTCCATTAACGGAACAGCTTTTTTCAAACGAATGTGTTATTTAACTTCGTGTAAATTTGGACTAAACTATTTCGTTCAGCAGCCGATAAATGACTGAAGAACTCCGATCGCACCTGTATTCCGAATTTCTGCGCTTCGGTCAAAATTTCTAAGCCTTCGGGTGTTATATTCCAATACTTTGTTCGACGGTCTTGTTCATCATTACGTAACGTAATATACTCGCTTTTAATGAGTTTTGATGACAAATGCGTTAATGAGGCGGGTGTGAAGCCTAGTGTCTCAGCTAAATCAGAAGGACGTTGCTCACCTTTTTTATGTAACTCTAGCAACACGAGAATATGGGAGATTCCTAGAGACAGCTTGGATTCTTGCTGGAAACGGATCAACATTTTATTTGTCACTTGATCCATCAAATGTACCAAATTGAAAATTGTCTGGTCTTCATTCAAAAAAGAACACCTCCCTTTCCTTCAAAAAACTTTATGCTTATATATTATTATCATACCTATAGTATATATGAAATAAAACAGTTGTGACACGATTAACATACTTACATCCCATACAATATGTTAAAATCAAAAAGTTTTTTATTTTCTCCTTTTTAATTATAGACTGATAGCGTATGATAAAGACAACGAATGAACTAGATGAAACAAATAGGAAGGGTGGGCATAAGGTTTGATGAAAGTTAAAGATTCGTTAACATTTCAGCTAGGTACGATTATAGCTGGGATCTTGGTAGTGATGTTAGCCATTACATCACTAGCTACATATAAGACGGCTTATGATAAATTGTATGACGCTGCAGGAATTGAGGCATACGGCTGTGCCAATATTACTACTGGATTGATTCGACCTGGTGATTTGGAAAAGGCATTGGCTGGCGATGTCGATACACAAGATGAGCTGGGAAAGACGTTGAACTGGACAACCGAACATAAGAATATATTTGAAACACAATATATTTTGGATTTGGATGGAAAGCTCGTTGCTCTAGATGATAATTTGAGAGCTAAAGGGTTTAAGCCGGGAGATCAGTTCCATTTAGATGAAGAAGCGATTGCAGATCTACTAGAACATCGACATTCGACATATTCTCAACCTTACGAGTATGGCGACATGGAGCGGCTTTCAGGTTATGCGCCACTATATAAAGATCAGGATGCCAGTAAGGAAATCATCGCATTCAGCGTAATTGATTTCGATGCCGACATTGTCAAACACCGTACATGGGATGTCGTTCGCGACGGAATTTTGATCAGCATTATTCCTATGATACTTGCTTCAATCGGAACAGGATTCCTCATTCGCCGGAAGACGAAGCCGATTACAAGCTTAATTGAGCAGGCGAAGAAAATTGCGGATGGCGACTTGGCGGTTCAACCGACAGAAGTGAAGTCACAAGACGAAGTGGGAGACTTGGCTCGTACACTGAATCGTATGACGGCGAATCTACAAGACATGATCGCGACGATGAATACGACATCGCAGCATTTATCTGAAAACGCGGGAGAAACTTCTGCATCACTTTCTGAAATGCGTGAAGCGATTACGATGGTTGCGAATAATATCGAAGAAGTCGTCACGGCCGTCACGGATGGTACGTCAAATGCCCAGCATGCAACAGGTATTCTTGCGGGATTGGCAAGTGGTTTGAGCAACACGAAACAAAGTGCCGATTCAATGCTCGTTAACTCCAATGAAACGATGAAAATTGCACTAGAAGGCGCAAAACGCGCAGAAGAAATTAGCCACGATATGGAATTAATTCGAAATGGATCGCAAGAAGTTGGAGATACAATCCAAAACTTGGTTGAATCTACGACGAAGATCCAAAATATTACGGGGTCCATCGCGGGAATCGCAGCTCAAACGAATTTACTTGCGCTGAATGCATCAATTGAAGCGGCACGTGCAGGTGAACATGGTAAAGGCTTTGCGGTAGTGGCGGAAGAAGTACGGAACTTGGCTGAGCAATCGAATCAGGAAGTACTTGAAGTAGAGAAGCTGGTGAAGGATATTTCTGACCGTATCCAGCAAGTCATTACTTCCACATCGGAAAATACGAAACACATCACGAAGGGTACAGAAACAGTGAAGCTTACGTCTCAGTCATTGAGTAATATTTCCGTGGCGGTTGGAGAAACCGTTAAGGAAATCAAGAATATCTCGAACTTGATGACGTCGGAAGCTATGAAATCAACAGAAGCAGTGCAGTTGATCGAACATTTAACACACGCTGTACAAAATATTGAAGACATGACGAATAATATTGCAGCAGCCGCTGAGCAAACGACAGCGAGCATAGAAGAAATTTCAGAACGTTCTACGCAGACCAATCAAATGGCGCGTGAACTAGAAGTGTTTGTCGGTTCATTCAAATTACCTAAATAAACACTCGGCCATCGCTCGCAAAGCGATGGTCTTTTTAACCATTGATTTTAGAATGTATGTTCTGTATAATACGAACGTACATACGCTTGAGAAATGGGGAATATCTGATGGAAAGGAACCGAGATAGAGGGAAATTGAAGTGGACGTCGCTCATGCTGCCTGAACACCTTGAAAGACTACGTGATTGGCAACGGGAAGATGAGTATATAGAACGGCCTGAGTTAACCGATTGGGAGCTACAAACGATGCAGGAGACACTTGAAGTGGCGTGGCGCAGGCGTGTCGAGACATCGATTAAAACTTGGCATGATGGGGAAGTTCGCTTTCATCAGGGAGAGATTGAAGCGCTCGACTTGCGGACGATGACGATCAGGCTGCGCGATCCGTTCGGAACGGAAAGAATTCATGTAGAGGATGTGATAGACGTCCAGTTATCGAAAGAAACGGGTGGTGTATAGGCAAAAATAAAAGCCGTCTGCAAAGGCAGACAGCTTAATCTCTGAAAAATACTTTTTCTACGTTGTACTTTGCTTGTTCCGTATTGATTACGTACGTTTCGTAGATTTCGCGTTCCATTGGATCATCGATGATAATAGCAGAAATTTTCGCTACTTCTTCACGGTGATTACGTAATGGAGACACTTGGTCTTCAAAATGCTTTTTCAGACGTGGACGCAATTTTCGTGCTTTTCCTACGAATAATAACTCGTCGCTTTGGTTGAAGAACAACAAAAGGCCGCCTTTATCACGTGGAATATCATGAAAATCGATGAAACCATAGATTGGCTTAATCGGTGTTTCATCCGGTCCCATTTCTTGTTTTCTGCGAACGATTGTTACGTCCGGTTTAGGTAGTGTAATATTGATCATTTTACTTCACATCCTTATATCAGTCAGTGTTTATCCTATCATACGACCAAAAAAAAAGCGAGAAACTTTCTTTACATCCCTTGCATATAGTAAACAAATGTCTCGGGAAGGATGAACTGATGAGAAACCCTGCCGTTATAGAAACGTATCACATATCGAATACCAAGCCGAAAGTGGATGTGTATTATCCCGTCATCACGCAGCTGGATGATCCAAAAATTCAACAGAAACTAAATCAAGTGCTATTCAAGGAAATGAATAACATGCTAACAGACAATAATTATTATGATCCAAGTCTTGTCGAGATGGTCGCAACGTATGAAATGAAAAATAATCAACGTGATCTTTTCAGTATCAACTTGATCGTCTACTCGTTTACTGGTGGAGCGCATGGAATGACTTACGTTAAATCTCTGACATTTGATACGAAGACGGGAAGGCAATACAATTTGCAAGATATGTTCAAGCCAGGCAGTCCTTATGTGCAGCGGATATCTGAATATATTAGACGCCATATTCAGCAATGGAAAACTCCAGTGCTTGAGCCATTCACTAAAATCAAGCCTGATCAGGATTTCTATATCGCAGACACGAGTCTGGTTGTCTATTTCCAACTATACGAAATTTCACCTTACGTAGCCGGCTTCCCTTATTTTCCGATACCTTTGCTTGATTTACAAGATATCATCAAACCAAATAGTCCAGCAGACCGAATGTTGCCGTTTATAGGAAATTAAAAGATCTGTATAAACAAATGTATGGGCTTACATGACAGAGTAGTGTTATAATTTTGACATAAGAACTACACAAAAGAGGTGGAAACTATGCTAAGAAATTTCTTTATCGGTTTATCTGAAAATCAACTACTGAATCAAGCTGCCCAAAAATACGGCTTTCAATTAGGAGCACAACAAGTGGTGGCGGGAACTAACATCGAAGAAATGATTGACAGTGTCAAAGAGCTCAATCAAGCAGGTATTTCATGTACGATTGATAATCTAGGTGAATTTGTGTACGAAAAGAGCGAGGCTGTTGAAGCGAAAGGACAAATCTTAAGCGTAGTGGACGCAATCCAAGAACATCGAGTGGATGCGCACATCTCGATCAAACCATCACAACTCGGATTGGATATTGATTATGCATTTTGCAAAGAACAGGTAGAGGAAATCGTTAAATATGCAAATCAAGTAGGTATATTTGTTAATTTAGACATGGAAAATCACTCACGACTTGAACCAACGTTCCGTTTAGTAGACGAATTAAAAGCAAAAGGCTTTGAAAACGTCGGAACCGTAATCCAAGCCTATTTTTATCGCGCATTAGATGATACGAAAAAATACAACGACACACGCATGCGTCTAGTAAAAGGTGCGTATAAAGAGTCACCGGATGTTGCGTTTATCAATAAACAAGAAATCGACGAAAATTATATAAAAATTATTGAAGAACACTTATTACATGGAAACTTCACGTCGATTGCGACGCATGATCATACGATTATTCATCATGTGAAGCAGTTTGTAAAAGAGCATGATATTTCATATGATCAATTCGAGTTCCAAATGCTTTACGGTTTTCGCCATGATTTACAGCTACAATTAGCGAAAGAGGGCTATAATTTCTGTACATACGTGCCGTTTGGCGAGGACTGGTACGGGTACTTCATGCGAAGATTGGCGGAGCGTCCGCAGAATATGAACTTGATGGTGAAGCAAGTGTTTAACAAGAAGACGAATACTATGATTGGCTTAGTCGCCGGCGCATTTGTGCTGGGACGATTGAGCAAGCGTAAAAGTGAAGAGAAACCAGATGATGGTTGGGTAAAGTATCGCTAAATAGTAGAATAAAGCAACGTGAATCGACGTTACAGGTGGATGCCGCTCATAGATTCGTTCAAGCGCTCATAAAATATGTTTGAACGCTCTATGATACGTGATATCCGCTCTATCGTCGTCCGCAAGCGCTCTATGACGATCGATTACCGCTCTATCAAGGCATGTAACCGCTCAATGTAGGGTCGCGTCTTTACTATTTTGAAACGTAAAGCGAAGCGTTAGAAGCTTATCTTTAACTTAAATCCCGGACCATCTAACCATGATCCTTTGACTTTCCAGCGTCCAAAACACTGCTTTCCTTGCAGTGTTTTTTGTATCCGCTTTACAGAAAACATGGGAAATAGTAGTGTTAAAGATAGTTAAAGTACTATTCACTCTTCATTACACTAAAGATTAGGGGAAGAGCTGATGAAAGCCAGGACGATTACAATGTGGATTTTACAAATTTTGATGTAGAAAGCGATAGCGACACATTGTGCATTCTGTATGATAAGAATCAAGACAAAGAAGAATCGAAAATTTTTCAGGGACAGCAATTCCGCGAAGTATAAGTAGACAAAGAGTATAAGATCATCGAACTATTCTAGTATGGAGACATGGCAGCATCCACTTATGTCTTTTCATAATGTGTATAAAACGAAACGAAATGAGGACGGTTATGAACATTATCGAAGCGAACATTTCCGATATCCCTGTCATCCGTGACGTGATGATCCGGGCGTTCCGGGAATACGAGAAGGCCACACCACCGACGAGCGCGTTGGAGGAGACCGTCGAGAGTATCACGGCTGAAATGCAAAACGGTGTACAGGCGTTGATTGGCTACATGGAAGAAGAACCCGTCGCGATGGTCCGTTTTCGATTGGAAGACGAAAGCCTCTATTTCTCTAGATTCTCTGTCGTGCCGGAAAGACAAGGACAAGGTATTGCGAAAAAAATACTGCGGTTTTTAGAGGAGTATGCGACGCAACAAGGGAAGAGAGTAGTAGCATGCAAAGTACGCGCGGATGTGCCGAAAAACATCTCACTCTATCAATCGATCGGCTATCACGTGCGTGAGGAATCGGTATTACATAGAACGGATGGCACGTCGATTGTCGTAGTTTCCATGGAGAAATCACTTTCCTAAGCAATGGGAGGTAGTGCAAGTGGCAAAACACAAGAAAATTACTCGCGATGTATTGCAATATTTGGGACTCTTTATTGTATTGGGAACAAACATTGTGCGTCTGGTACTCTATAGTACTGGGGTTGCGTATACGATTCCAGAAACGACGTTTAATGTGTGGACGTATACAGCAATGGGAGTAGCAATGGCTTTGTTGCTAGTGTCTTATCTGTTTCCGAAAAGGAAGCAGTCAGCATAAATTGTGAGAGGAGGAGATACATATGCACCACAACAACTTATTTTTTTCGTTTCTATCTATTTTAAATGTATTCATTTACATCATTCCGCTAGCATTCCTATTATTCACTATATGGTTTGCGCTGAAATTCCTTAAACTACAAGAACGCAAGAATGCAATCCTTCAATCAATCGCAGAGAGACTAGACAAGCAGAAATAAAAAGAACCATTTTCAAATCAAATTCTGCATGTCTCGGATGTAGCGGATCGACATCAGATGTACATTTTAAGCTCATTGAAGAAAAGAAAGAGCGCATTTTTTAATGCAGATAGGATAAGAAATCAAATAAGGATTGAATATAGCCGACAATAGGATATTCAATAAAATAGATAAGGAGAGGATCTCGTGCTTCGAAAACTATTTTATATTACGTTTTTGGCAGTCATATTGGTAGGTTGCCAGACAGCAGATAAGAATACTACATCGAATACCCCACGAGAGGCACTGGAGCAGCTTCATGCAGAGGAAGGTTTTGCGGAAGTGGTGAAAGTGTATCGTACGTTGGAAGTCGATAATAATAAAGTAATCAATGTCTATAAAGGGATACTGGACGGCACGGAAGAAATATTTATTGCAAAGTTGAACAAAGAGAAAGATGACACGTGGACGGTAACGGATGCGATTGGCATCGGCATGCCTTCCGAGAAGAACTTAGGTGAAAGTGTCAAAACTTCTTCGTTTGAAGCGGGTTTTACAAAGAAAAATAACGCACCGAGTCCCAATACTAAATTGGTTCAGACGGATGATAAAAAGTATCGGGTATGGGTGAAAGTACTCGAGTAAAATGAAAAGACCGCCTGCGCGGTCTTTTTTCATTGTCTGCCAAGTAAAATCACGAAATAGACAACCATCGCAAGTAATCCAAGGGGTACACCGACCCGCGCCCACTCCCCACTGCGGATATTGAGTTTACCTGCCGCAATGATATTCGGGATATTTCCGGGAATCAACATCCCGCCACTAATTAGCAAGCCGAGTAGTAGCGCTTGGATCGTTGATGCGTCCATCGCGGGACTGATTTCTGCAGCAGCAAGCGTCGCGTTGTCGAGTACAGCTGAAATCATATTGATCCAGTAAAGCGTCAATGGCTGAAGATCGAGTAAGTAAAGGGTGATCAATGGCTCAAATCCTGCACCAAGCAGTGTCAATGCCAAAACAAATATATACACTTTTACGCCACGTCCGAAAATACTTATGTACGACTCTGCCGCTTGTCCGGAAGAACGGTACCGCGAGCGGTTGCGTGGGCGAATCAGGAAGAATGCGAGCAGTCCAAAGACGAAGACACCGGCTATAATATCGGTTCCAAGCAAGTTCATTAAGTAATAAAAGTCTTCATCCAGTTTATTCGTCGCAATCGTTGAAAGCGGCTCCCCGATTGGTGTCAGCACCGCACCCATGCCGATTGCGTAACACGCCAAGATCACAAAACGAATTTCTGAACGTCTGTCCATTTGCAAGACGGACGCGATGGCCACGAGGACTAACGCTGCAATAATGGCCGTGATAACACTAGAAATCAATCCCAATCCCATAATAATCAGCGCCAAGAATAATCGGAATGGAATAATTCGGCTACCTGCTACTACCGCTTTCTCAAATGGATGTCGTATCCAGCGAAAGACTATTCCCGCCACAAGAACGGCGAGCGTAATATGCAAGGGATCGCGTAACGCCTTATTCCACAACTCCCACTGCAACACCCCACTAACAAATGCCGCAGCACACCCCATAACGAATAAAAACAGCTCCAAATTACGTTCAATACGAGAAACCGTAAACGGCAGCAATAACACCAAACCTAAAATAATGAGCAAACCAGTGACCATAGGTATCTCCTTTCATCAATCTTTCTTCTACACTGTATGCAAAAAGCCGATTCATCTTGCATAGAGTCTGAATAGAATAGATAAAGAGGGGGACACGCATTGGAAGTTTCAGATATTGTACTGATCCCTGTTATTATTGGGTTAACGGAAATTTTAAAGATGTATGGTCTGCCGAAAAAACTGATTCCGATCTTTTCCTTACTATTAGGCATCGGTGGCGGGATCTTCTACCTGTTTCCAAATGATTGGAAGTCGGGGATACTGGGCGGGATTATTATGGGATTGTCAGCAAGCGGGTTGTATTCGAGTGGGAAGACGATTGTTAAGAAGCCACCGTGTGATGAGGAAGATGAGAAGTGACTTCTATAGAAAAGAACTCCCTGTTTATGTCGTGACTGGACATGAATGGGGAAATGAAGGAAAAGTTGTAGGTGGAAATTTCAACACTTCAACAGACATGACCTAGATTATTCACCAGACAATTAAAAATCCCACTAAAAAGCATTCGCGTCGGCTTTTGAGTGAGTTGGTGAATAATCAAGGTTATTGTTTGTTTCGCAACCCCAATGATACACGAAATTTTATAGTGGCATTTTTTATTTACATTTAGGTGGCTAACCTGATTCTACAATTGACCTCTAGTAGTTTGATGGAGATTTTGTCCTCTGTATCATATAAATGCAATCTTATGTATTACGTTTTAGTGAAATACAATAAGTTTAAAAATTCATTTATGGAGTACTGGTTAAACATCTAAGTATTCAGTTTATTTATAAATATAAATTCTGTATGTCTAAATTGCTTAAAGAGAAAGTGTAACTATATGTTGTTGTAAGCGTTCTAATGGGTTATACAAGTAAATATTTTTTGATTGGGGGGCCTGTCTAAGATTCCGAGTAGTCGGATAATAATGATTTTCTAATCTATTTTGAGGAAGTAATAATAGTGGTTAGAAGAAAAACACAATACTACTACTTTGTATTCATAATTTGGTTTATGATGTTATTTCCTTCAGTATCACATGCGGATATATTCCCAAGAAATCGAGCAGATAATGGACATGTTCAAGCATTTTTTAGTAGTTCAGTAGCCACATATGGATATACCACTATTTACAGGACTGCACAAGATAGGTGGCGAGGAATTTCAAGTAATGTAACTCTTGAGAGAACATTATCTACTAATGGTTCTCCAGATTTATACAATGTGTCAGGGTTAAGGAAGGAAGGAGCTGGAGGGGGAAGGTTACTTGGTCAAGCGGCTTATTACTCTGCTTCAGATTCTCCAACAGGGAATCAAACCGACTGGCAGTATGTTGTGATAACTCTATACCATAATAATTATGAAGATCTTAAAATGACTCCTAATCAAAGAATCGCAACTGCGGTTCATGAAGTAGGACATACGTTAAAATTGGAACACCCTGGACCGCAAGTACCATTAAATGGTCGAAGTTCGATAATGGTTCAAGGTATAAAAGATGCCACTTATCCTCAAGGTTATGATGAAATAGAGTTACGTAGAAAATGGGGTAATTAAAAATTCAACATCAAAAGAAAGGGGTTGGTCGCTTTGACTTTGAAAATAAAGAAGATACCTTTATTAATTATTATTTCTATATACTTAACTGCATGTGGTACCGCAAATACAAAACAGACCGATTTGTCCGGAGTTGATTTGAATGATGGAGAGAAAGAATGGTACGAATATGAACTAGTGATGCCCTCGGCTGATTTTCTCGAACCACAAAACTTTGATGAAATTCAAAAAAACAGCTCTGCTATAGTAATAGCAAAAACGAATGAATCACTATCAGAAAGGAAATCAACTGTTCGTAACAATGAAACTGGCCATGTAGAAACATTTTATACTGACACGACAATTGAGATTATAGATATTTTAGAACAAAGTAGCGACTCGGAAATTTCGAAAGGTGATAAGGTAAGCTATCGGGAATACTATGCGCTTAGAGAAGATAATGATCGAGAATATATCCTCATTTACGATAACTATACACCTTTAAAGAAAGGAAGCGGATATATACTTGTTATGACAAAGAGTGAGGAGAATAATGAATTATATTACAATGAGGCATGGAATTTAGCGAAGTTTAATATAGATGGAACAGATCCGTATGATTTTTTATTTGACCCACAGCAATCGAATTCCTTATCATCTAACGTAAATGAATCATTGAACGGAGTCCAGCAGATTGACAAAATACAAAAAGCGTTTTCTTCCTATTCCGTCAAGAAAGATGGGAACAGTGCATATTCACTAAATCAACTATTTACTGATAAAATGAGATTCTATCAAGAACTTGAACAGAAATACTCAGAAAAATTGAATGAATAGGTATTACAGTTAAGATGGAGATGTCATAAGGGGCATCTATAAGTGAGAATTGTTTTCTTTTGAATTAAGGTACTGGTCCCGACACAATCCAGAAACGATTCTTAATTAATATAGATTTGCGTGCGGACCTGGTACCTTTATTAATCATTCGCTAACAGTTCCTACTGCCAAGCCTGCAGTGGACTTTCACCACCGAGTATTTGCCCATGCAGGGTGCAGTTCAAAATCGTCAATGACGGCTATTCATCGTCCCCTTAAACGTATGAAGCGATCTATAACTTTTATTGTTAATTACTAAATAATCATCAAGCTATTATGAGAGAAGCAGGGCTTATATGAAATCAAGCATATTCGATTTTCCCACGGAGGTATAATCTTGTTTCATAGATGTTTCAGCTTCCTCATGGCTGTTTGAATGATCCGATCCTCCATGCCCTGAGAAAAGGAAATTTGAGCCTTCGAAGTTTTTATTATGTACAGGCCAAGAGCGTGAGAATCTTCTAAGGGAATGAGGTTGTTTTATAAAGGTTGAAGTGTGACGGGGACAATAGTTAACTTTGCTTGAGACATAAGAAAGCACTTCCTTGATACAATGATTGTACCAAGGAAGTGCTGTGTTTTAATGTGCGTCGTTTGATTGGGAGCTTAGGATATATGTTTAAGAATCCTGATGGTCAAAGAATTGATTCCTAATCTATATCAGTTACTTGATAGACTTTCAAAAAGTACATTTGCGGATCTTGTCTAAAAGCGCTTGAAACGGCACATCTCACTAAAACAGAAATCCATTCTAAGTACAGCGTCTATTGATTTTACCCCGCAAAAACTATAAGCTAGTTAATAGTTGCCTAGAGTGTTTTGGTTCTTTGTCCCGTAAACAAAGAATAAATAGAAATCAGGTGAGAATCCTGAGCGGTCCGGCCACTGTAATGGGGAAATATGCCCCTAAGTCAGGAGCCTTGCCAAAGTATGTAAGCATGACACCTTCATGGTCCCCATCTCATTCAAGAGGTGGGGATTTTTTGAATTCAAAACCACACTGCCACTGAAGAAACCGCTCCGTTTAATTTCAATGAAAAGGTAGAGGCTTCCGCGCTAAAACTAGCTGGCGGACCGATCCACTATACGTCGTCACTGTAAATCATTTAGACGATTCTCTCATTCCCCAGGAAATGAATGGGATGCTAAATGGCAAAGGACTGAATGACTTTACAGGCAGGATCACATTCATTGAAGGTATGAACGACATTCAATTCCAAGGTTGTCGCAGGTTTGGTCATCGTGGTAATGAGTAGGATGAAAAAAAGAAGGCATCAAAGAGAGTAGAGCGATATAATGAAGAAAGATCTAGTAGCCGTAGCGTTAGTCAATACGAACTGCAGGGCGGTGATGAAGTAGAGTTCCATAACACATGTGATGTAGATAGAGATCTAAACAGCTATATACGAAAATAAAGAAAGTAGGAAACTAGATGAGCGCATTCTCAAACTTTCACCCACTATTGCTACTTGTCTACGTTACAGTCGTTTTAGTCACGATGTTCAGCTCGTTTCATCCGATCATCGTGGCGCTGGCCATGATCGGGGGCATTCTGTATTTTCTCATGCTGCACGGAGTCCGGACAGCAACTAAGGACTTGATCTATTACTCTTTTGTTTTTCTACTAATTGCCGTAGCGTATCCAGCAACTGTACATAACGGTTTCACTCCGTTATTTTTCCTCCATGAACACGCGGTAACGCTGGAAGCTGTGACGAAAGGACTCGTCATTGCGGGAGCCGTAGTTGCAACCAGTTTCTGGACGAAGAGTTATTTCGAGATTTTCACGACGAACACACTACTTGCCGTACTGACGAAAGTGTCCGCTAGCCCAAAATTTCTCGTTTCCATGCTGTGGCGATTCATTCCGTTATTCAAAATAAAATGGCGTGAAAACCAAATGGCACAACGCGGAATCGGCTATTACAAAGTAGGGAGCAGAGTGGAAAAATTCCGTCGCGCGTTCGCATTGTGGCGGCAGACGCTCGTCCAGACAGCGGAGTTTAGCATTGTTAAGCCAGATGTCATGAAGGCGCGAGGGTATGGTATCGTGAAAGAGAGAACGCGGTATAAGAAGAGGCGATTCACAAAACGGGACGGAATATTGACGGCCGGACTCGTTCTGTTTCTTCTTTACTACATTGGATACTTCACACAGCACCAGACGCAGTATTATCCAGAAATCAGTGAACAGACACTAGGTGCAGGGCATTACGTCATCATCGGCTTGCTCATGTTATTACCGTTTATCTATGAAGCGAAGGAGAGGATCAAATGGCGATACTTACAGTCGAAAATCTGAACTTCCAGTATGAAGAACAGCATGTGTTGCGAGACGTGAGCTTTTCGATTAAGCGTGGAGAATTCATAACGCTATTCGGTCCTACCGGTTCAGGAAAGTCCACGTTATTGAAAATGATGAAACGGGAAATGCGGCCGAACGGTAAACTTAGCGGCACGGTGTATGTGAACGGCGAAAAAATCGATGAACTGCCCGCGTCAACTACAGCGACAGCTATTGGCTATATAATGCAAAATCCAGAGGAACAAATAGTCATGGAAAAAGTGTGGCAAGAGTTGGCGTTTGGTCTTGAGAATATGGGCATGTCGACGGTAGACATGCAACAAAAAATCGCTGAAGTCGCCAGTTTCTTCGGTATTCACAACTGGTTGCATGTTAGTATCAGTGATCTATCAGGTGGACAGAAACAACTCGTTAATCTAGCGGCGGTGCTTGCAATGGAGCCGGATATTTTATTGCTCGACGAACCAACGTCCCAACTTGATCCCATTGCGGCTTCCGTGTTTCTGACGCTACTTGAAAAAATCAATCGTGAACTCGGCATGACGATTTTAATTGTCGAGCATCGGTTAGAAGAGTTATTACCCGTGTGCGATCGAGTGTTGTTCATGGAAAACGGCTCGCTTCTTTATGACACAACACCGAAAGCAATCGGCAACTCCTTGCTAGAACATCCAATGCTCGACGCACTCACGACAGCGATGCGTGTCTACTATAAGCTCGGCTTCCGTGATGAGACGCCGATTACGGTGCGCGAAGGGATGGATTTCATTCGGCACTATCCATCGGCAATTTTACCGACGGATCCGATGAGAAAAAAGCATCCACCACTCATTACAGTGAAAGATCTGTATTTCCGTTACAATCGAAAAAGTGATAATCTACTCGCGGATATGACGTTTACGGTACATCGAGGCGAAATCTTCACGATTGTCGGGGGAAATGGAGTCGGCAAGTCTTCGTTACTAAGGTTACTCGCCGGACTGCATAAGCCGTATGCAGGTAAAGTATGGATAGACGAAGTCGCACCAAGCAAGTGGAAAGGGAATATCGTCTTATTACCGCAAAACGCACAAGCATTATTCATGTACTCAACGGTGAAAGAAGAGCTAATCCATGCGGTTCCTGTGCAAAAAATGCCGAAAGAACGGAGAGAAACGACGGTATCGAGTATGATGAAACAGTTACATATTGAGCATCTTTCGAAAAGAAATCCATTTGAATTAAGTGGCGGAGAACAGCAGAAGGCCGCGCTTGCAAAATTATTGCTGCTTAAACCGGATATATTATTGCTGGATGAGCCAACTAAAGGAATGGACGTCATGTCGAAAAAAGAAGTGACGGAGTTGATTCGAACGCTTCAAAAACAGAATATCACGACGATTATCGTGACGCATGATATTGAATTTGCAGCAGAAGTATCTACACGTGTTGGCATGTTGTTCGATCAATCACTCATCGCGATCAATCATCCGAAAACCTTTTTCACGTCCAACCGCTTTTACACAACCGCCGCTAGCAAAATCGCACGCGGATTATTCCCATATGCCATCACAGCCGAAGACATCGTAGACGCTGTGAACTTAAACAACAGGAGGAACTAAACAATGAGCAATCCATCAACACACGTACTCAATGAAATGAAAAAAGTAATGAACGGCAAAGACGACGTCATCCAAAACGTATGGATGACGTTTCTAGCTGGAGGACATGTCTTACTAGAAGATTTACCGGGAGTCGGGAAAACGACACTCGCGAAAGCGTTCAGCCGAGTCGTCGGTCTCGATTCGAACCGCATCCAATTTACACCAGATGTCGTCGCATCTGACGTTATAGGATTCACGATGTTCGACAAAGAGAAAAACGAATTCATCTTTAAAGAAGGCGCGGTCATGTGCAATTTATTGCTCGGCGATGAAATTAACCGGACATCTTCGAGAACGCAAGCAGCACTTCTAGAAGCGATGCAAGAGAAACAAGTGACAGTGGACGGTGTGACCTATCCGCTGCCGGCACCGTTTCACGTCATCGCGACGCAAAACCCGTACGGCACAATCGGTACACAACCACTACCAAGCGCACAAATCGACCGTTTCATGACGAAATTGAGCGTAGGATATCCAGATTTTGAAGACCAAGTGGACATGCTGAGAAATCGACAGCAGGCAGATCCGTTATCTTCACTGACACAAATTATCACGAAAAACGAATTGCTCGCACTACAGCACCAAGTACAGAACCTATTCATTGACGATGAAATCTTACGCTACGTCACCGCACTAACTGAGAAAACGAGAAATCATTCGTCGATCCATCAAGGAATCAGCCCGCGTGGCGCACTCGCACTTTGTCAGATGGCGAAAGCACATGCCTTTTTACAACAACGCGATTACGTCATTCCGGAGGATGTCCAGGCTGTGTGGTTGCCGACAAGCCGACACCGCATCGTCATGTCAGGCGTGCCAGGTACTGAATATGAGCAGGATACGCTACTCGAAAAATTACTGCACAGTGTTGCCACGCCCGATCAAGCAATGCTTGCGACATTTTAAGGGCTGATCGTATGATAGGGACACTACTCATTAGCGTCGTGTGGCTGCTGTTTACGCTCGCATTTTTCATCTTCACGACGACGCATTTCGCTCTATTATTCGCAGTCGGTTCGCTTATTGTCTGGCTGTGGCTCGTATTGAGCGTCTATCTCGTCAAAGGAAAAATCCAGTGCGAGATCATCACGGAGAATGAAATCTATAAAAATGAACAAATGAGTTATCAACTGCGCGTACAAAATACGAGTCGCATACCCGTTACATACCTACAAATAGATCTCGTCACCGAGCATCTATTTACAGGCAGACAAGAGAGTCATCAGCACGACTTGTCCATCCGAGCAAAAAGTACGGAAGAATTTTCGTTCGTGATGCCGCGGAACTATATGGGGCAAGTGAATATACGAATCACACAACTGACGATCAAAGACAGTTTCACGTTCTTCCGTTCGATGCAGAAAATGGATACGCAGTCCGAACTATTGATCATGCCGAATCCGTATTTACTAAAACTTCAACACACCGAGCAAAATCAACATGTGCTACAAACGACGGGTATGATCCCGACGAAGAAAATCGGTGGCGAAGAGCTGGTGGAGTTGTCGGTGTATAAACCGGGCGACTCGGTCAAACAAATTCACTGGAAACTATCAAGTAAAGTCGATGATGTACTAGTCAAGCAGTATGAAACGCTGACAGGGAATGCCGTTATGATGACGATCGATTTTACATCGTTCACCAATCGCGTAGCACTCTATGATGAATTCATCGAGACGTTTTCCGCTCTGCTTTATTCCTATGTCGCAGGCGATCACGAAGTCCAGCTTTTAGTGGATCATTCGACAGGTGAGCAGTTGACGATCGACAATGAACGAGGTGCAGCGAACGCCATAAAAGAAGTGTTGACGAGAAGTGTCGCGCAAGTTTCGATGTCAGATGAACAGTGGAAAAAGCTTAGACGAACCTATCCAAACTGTATCGTAATGACGACCAATAGCGCGCGTAGTACCGAATCTCAGACGATCGTGGTCTCGGATCAGAAGGAGGGATCCATCTCATGAAATGGCTAGATGGAGTAGTTGCGTATAGTGTCCTCATAGCGGCATTCCTCGTAATTCGTTCGATGCTGTTTCCTGAGATGAGTAGCGTTCCCGCGCTCATTCTCGTCTTGCTGTGGATGGTCGCGCGTATACTGTGGAAACAGCGTGGCGGCGACATCGTTTTGATTGCGAGCGTAGTTTTTAGTTTGATTTTCCTATTAACGTACATAGACGACGTGAAGCGAACGATCAACGCGTTGTTCATCGCACTCTCAGAACACAAACATATCTATATAGATCTATTATCCGTCAATGAAACGACTTCGCGGCTAAACGGTATGATTCTCGGTCAAATCGCTATGCTAATCGGCAGTGCCATGTATTATGCCATCGCGAATCAAAAACGTTGGATTCCTGTTGCGATGGCTATCGTGATTTGGTCTATACAAATACTTCTCGGCACATCACCCGCATTGATCCTCGATATTTTATTTTTTGCGGTGCTGATTCTGGCGTTGCTGTATATGAATCAACTACCAGTACGGTGGTGGAAACGGATTGCGGTCGTGCCTATTTCATTGGTCGTGCTGATGTTCACTTATACGGTGATCAATCCAAACGGTAATGAAGAATTTACGGGCAGTTTGAAAATGGAAGATACTGTGCGTTATCAAGGCGAGAAGTTACGCTATTTTAAAGGGGAAGAACCTGTGTTGACAGCTGGCAACTTCCAACGGCTTTCCACGTTTACACCGGGCGATTATACTGCGTTAAAAGTCGCGATGGAAAAACCGAGTCCACTGTATTTGAAAGGATTCGTTGGTTCGACTTACACGCCGAGTGGCTGGAAGGAAATCGGTGGAGAAGCGTATAGGGAAGAGAAGTCACTGCTTGAAGCATTACAAAAGGAAAATTTCACCGGTGCAAAACAACTAAGCTTGGCAGCAGAAAGTAGTTTGCCGGATGAGTACGAAGAAGCGAAACTCGTCATTCAAAACGTCGCTGCTTCCAGTCGATATATTTACGCACCGTATGAATTAGCAGAGTTGGATGACAATCTTTTCCGTTCCAAACAAGCTGACGCGCTGCATGCGACAGGGGTTTTCGGCAAACGTACAGTGGAAATGAACTACATGCTGACACCGTACACCGATTATCCGCAAATCGCGAATGCGTTGTATAAAACAAAAGACACCGACTATTTACGTCATGAAAGTCATTATAACCAATATGTCTACAACAACTATCTCGCGGTGCCGCAAGACAGTTGGAATGTATTGCATAATCAAATGGACAAAGGTGTCCTAGATTCAGAAACGCGTTTAACGTACGAACAAACGATTCAGGAAGTGGAACGGTTCCTCGCACAGTCGATGAGTTATAACGAACATGCCGAACCGATAAAAGATCAGGATTTCGTAACGGGAATTCTGGAAGAGTCGAAAGAAGGCTATTCCGTTCACTTTGCGACAGTTGCTACATTGGCATTCAGAATGCTCGACACGCCTGCTCGTTATGCGGAAGGCTATATCGTCGGACTGGATGACGTGAAAGATGTACAGTCATTCAGTGAAATTAACGTCAGCGAGAAAAATGCCCATGCGTGGACAGAAATCTATATCGATAGGGTCGGCTGGGTGCCGATTGAAGTGACACCGGGGTATGCTGAGAAAATGCCGGATATCAATAAACCAGACTATCCAGCACCGGGCGGAT
The DNA here is from genome assembly GCF_002743065.1 of Sporosarcina sp. P16b. Taxonomy (NCBI): domain Bacteria; kingdom Bacillati; phylum Bacillota; class Bacilli; order Caryophanales; family Caryophanaceae; genus Sporosarcina; species Sporosarcina sp. P16b. Next base: position 181,130 of record NZ_PDYO01000004.1, read on the forward strand.
CCGATTCACCGGACGAAAATGGCGGAAGCACGGCTGAACCTGAACCGAATGACATGACAGAAGTGCAGGAAGATCAAGACAAGCCAGATGACTTGAAGCAAGTGAATCCAAACACAGTTTTGTGGTTCTGGTTGAATCTGATCGGCGTAGTGATTATGTTCATCCTGTTCGTGCTGTACTTCTTGAGAAAAAGAAAACGTCAACAAAAACTCCAAGTGAAAGATCATCGATTAGCCGTTGTACACCATGTGCAGCTCATGGTACAAATGCTAGAAAAAGAACAAGTCGTCGCGAAGCTGCCTTCATTCGAAACGCTACCTGAAGCAGTTGGCAAAATCGATTCGCAACTTCGGCAGGACTTCGAGGACGGATTGAAAATCTATCAAAAAGCCAAGTACAGTCCGCATGGCGTGACCCATGATGAACGTGCGAAGGTAGAAAAGTTATTTGCGCGCGTATATTCTGCGGTGAAGAAATCGAGAAAAGGATTGAAGAAATTACGATTTATCGTACGTCATCAATAAATAGGGAATTTGAGTAAAGCATCGCATACCGCGGTGCTTTTCTTATTTGAAAATGGATAGAGTAGAAACGGAAAGAACGAGAATGGATCTTAAAAAATGAAAAATCTCTTACAGAGTAGAAGTATATATATAAATAGCAACGAACATATTATGGATAAAAGTAAGCCGGCCGATTTCTCAATAGAATTACATAATTAAGTCATCTAGGAGGAATGAACATACATATACAGGATATCCATCCGCTATCAACCGACAATAAGAAATGGAACGCCATTCAAAACTGTTTAAAAGAAAAGATAAGTATGGTAAATAGATTGACTGCTACGGATATCCAGTTCATTGCGGGCGTCGATGTAGCTTACTGGGAGGATGAAGGAATTGAGTGGGGTGTTTGTAGCATAATCGTCATGGACTATGCGACAAAGGCGGTTATTGAAGAAACACATAGCACCGGAATTGTCGCAGTCCCTTATATACCAGGATATTTGGCATTTCGAGAACTTCCCTTAGTTATTGAAGCGGCCAAAAAGCTTACACATACGCCAGATCTATTTATGTTTGATGGCAATGGCTATTTGCATCCGAGGCATATGGGAATCGCAACTCATGCTTCTTTCTTTCTAAATAAACCAACTATCGGCATCGCCAAAAGTTACTTGAAAATAGCTGATGCCGAATTTGAAATGCCCAAAAATAAGGCGGGCTCTTTTGTAGATATAATCATAAATAACAAGGTATACGGCAGAGTTTTACGGACACATCAAGATGTAAAACCTATATTTGTTTCATGTGGGAACTATATAGACCTACCAACAGCAACTACTATCACTGAGCAATTAATAAATAGTGAAAGTCGATTACCCATACCGGTTAGGCTGGCAGATTTGGCAACAAAGAGAAATAGAAGACAGCTACGGAAAAATGAATGAGATACTTTTATTAAACGAATGAATCAATTTCATAACCCCAACTCCATTTTATAAGACGAACATCATACAATCTAAGAAGTTTCGGCGAACCGCTCTGTAAAATAAGAAAAAGCCATCCCCTCCACAAGTGGAGAGAATGACTTTCCTTCATACATCGCAAAACTACGGATTACAGTTTTACCCAACGTTCCTCTAACCAATTCATAAATTCTGCACCTTTGTCGCCTTCATACGCATCAAATACATCTACACGCATACGTTTTAATTTATCCGCAAAGTCTGCAACAGTATGGTCCTTCGGCAAGCTCTTTTTTACGCGAAGGAAGATTTTGTCTGTGTTTTTGATAATATCAAAACGTGCAGGTGATGGCTTCTCTACGTCCTCGCCAAACGCCGCAAGTGCTTCATAGGCTGCTACTTGCACCTGACGGACAGTATCATGCTGCATACGATTTTTTAATAAATCTATGACTTTGTCATGTTGATAATCCGATAATATTTTGACTGCTTCTAAACGCTCTCGCCAACTGGACGTGTAATTGGCCTGTTTTTTTACTGTTTCATATTGCTCAGGTAATGCTGTTTCAAACTGTTTCAAGTAATTGCACCTCTTTTTTTCACTAAAGGAAGGATGGATTCTTCTTCTGCTTTTCTTATTATACGTTGTCTGGATGAAAATAGCGATGAATTGCCGGTTAGGGTGTATAGGGAAAATGGAAACAGATTACATTAAGGTGAATTGCTTTCCACTTTGATAGAAGTGATAACAATAGATTCAGATTATGTTAATAAATCAACATCTGTTATACCGATTATGTGCAATTATAGGATACAGATCAATTTAAAGACAAGATGTTAATTCTCAAATTTAAAAGGAAAGTTGTTGATTTAATTCAAGATGTCAAGCAACTATACAGCAGTGCTAAAATAAATTTAACCACTTTTTTGGAGGAATGGTTGGAATTAAGTTTCACACCAAAGACTCAAAAAAAATTATACTATTGTCAATAACAAATTAATTTCATTCTAATATTAGCGATTATTATTATGCTAATTATGATAAAGTTACAGTTATGGAGTTTGGAAATGGGAGGTAGAATGATGGCAGCAATAGATGATCTAGTTAATCAAATTTCGGATGTACGTCTTAGAGCAAGATTGTCTGAAGAAGTTGCATATTTAACGAAACAGAAAAAGTTTGGTTTAGTCTTTGAAGAACACTTACCGGAAAAGACCTTATTATACAATTCAGAAATAAAAGTAGGTATGACGGTCTGTTATAAAAATAAGTCTATGGATGATACATATCTTGTAACGGATATAATTGATAATAAGGTCACGCTTAGAGATTTGAAGACAGCTGAGTTATTTTCAGAAGAAAAACAGAAATTAGTTCAAATTCGTAGATTCGGAGAAGCTGTTTTTCCTAAGTTAAAATACATTGATTCAGTGCAACAAGGTTCAAAAGATGTTGCCTGGCATATGCTGATTGAAGCTGATAATTATCATGCGCTTCAACTATTAAATTATATGTATCCTGGAGAAGTCGACTGCATTTATATTGACCCTCCATATAATACAGGAGCAAGGGACTGGAAATATAATAACAGTTTTGTAGATAGTAATGACGAATGGCGACATAGTAAGTGGTTAGCTTTTATGAAACGTCGTTTAGACTTAGCAAAAAAACTTTTGAAGCCCGAAGATTCTGTATTAATTATCGCAATTGACGATAATGAATTGTTTGCTCTTGGTATGTTGCTCGAAGAGCTATTCAAAGGCTCAGAACGTCAAATCATTAATATTACGATAAATCCAAAAGGGAAAGCTCGAGATCAACGACTTTCACAAGTGGATGAATATCTTTTGGTGGTATACTTTGGGAATGCCGGTGCTCAAGAAATGATAGATGGGGGAGAGCTGGAGGAGATAAGATGGCCTTATCTGAGAAGAAGTGAAGCCTCATCTGTTCGTTCCTCTCGAAAAAATCAATTTTATCCGATCTATGTTGAAGATGAAACAAAAAAAATCTTAAAAATTGGTGAACCGATAACAACCGAAGTAGATAGAAATAATGTCCCGCAAATTAAAGGATGTACGGCTGTGTTTCCTGTGAATCCAGAAGGTATAGAAATGATTTGGGGGTTAACTGGATCGAGCCTTCAATTAGCAGTAGATAAAGATTATGTTCAGGTTAACTTAAATAAAAATAATAAATATCAACCATATACAATAAAATACGTAACGGCTCCTTCAATAGAGAAGGTAGAAAATGGAGATTATAGTGTTGTGGGGCGAAGAGATGATGGTTCAAAAATTGTCGTTAGTACCCAAAGTTCATCTAAGAGAAAAACAACTGTCTGGAGGAAAAATCTATACGATGCTAATAAGTATGGTACACAGATTGTCAGCTCGATTATTAAGAATAAACAATTTCCTTTTCCAAAATCTTTATATGCTGTTCATGACACACTCAAATCCTTTTTGAGTAATAAGAAGGATGCTTTTGTAGTTGATTTCTTTGCAGGAAGTGGGACAACTTTACATGCATTAAACTTATTAAATTTAGAAGATGGCGGTAACAGAAGAGGAATTTTAATAACTAACAATGAAGTTTCTTTGAGCGAGGAGGCCGACTTGCTAGGAAAAGGGTACTTGCCAGGTGATGATGTATGGGAGAACAATGGCATATGTCGTTCCGTGACTTGGCCACGTGTGAAACACTCAATATTAGGTATAGATACTGACGGAGTCCCAATTAATGGTGAGTATTATCTTGATAAGTATCAAATGAAGAGTAAGAAAAGAACGTGTAAGCAAATTGATTATATATCGCCTTCCAAGGTTACGACTGTAGCACAGAAAAAAAAGATTATTTCTCTATTAGGCACTCAAAGAATTCCAAGCACTAAACTCTTAAGCTCGGGCGCTTTTGCAATAGACGATGAAAAGCCTACAGCAATTCTATTTGATTTGTCGTTTGTGGAAGAATGGTATCAAGAGCTAGAGGGTAAAGATAATGTCACTGAATTGCTAATTGTCACTGAAGACAAGTCGGCTTATAAAAGAATCTCTGAGAAAAGCATTGAAATTCTTGGTACCAAAGATTCTTACTCTCAAGAAGAAAGAGCAATGGCAGAGGGTTTTAAATCGAACTGTGAGTACTTTTTATTAGACTTTGTAAACAAGGATGATGTCGAGCTAGGAAATGAATTAGAGAGTATTCTTCCTATTTTATGGGCTAAGTCAGGTTGTGTCGGAATGCGCCCAGGAAATGTTGAAGACGTTGATTTTATCTTCCCAAACGAAAGCAATTTCTCAGTTCTAATTAATGAATATGCATTTGCTAAGTTTAAAGAAAAAATGAAAAGTCACGTTGGTATTGAATATGTATATATAGTTACGAACTCAAATGATGCTTTTTCAGAAATGGCATCAGAATTTTCGGGTGTCAATAGTTATCAACTTTATAAAGATTACTTACATAATTTCATGATGCAAGGAGTGTAAAATAATGAGGACGGAATTGTTTCCATTTCAAGAAGAAGCACTGATTAGCCTTCACAAAAATATTGAATTGGCGCAATCAACCAAAGAGCAGTTTGGTAAAAATTCAATAATCTCATTTTCTTCTCCAACTGGCTCGGGAAAAACAATTGTAATTACAAAGTTGTTTGAAGAAGTATTGTTCGGTTCGGAAGTAAATGAAGGCAATAAAAATTCAATGTTTTTGTGGCTATCTGATTCACCAGAGCTAAATAAACAAACGCAAAGCAAAATTGAGGCTCAATCAAATATGATAAATGTAAGCCAAATAATACAAGTTGATCAGGCGTTTGATAAAGAATTTTTTGAATTTGGTCATATCTACTTCTTAAATACACAAAAGTTAGGATTGGATAAGAAACTTACTTCAAATACAGAAGAACGAGAATATACAATTTGGGATACGATTGAAAATACAGCTAGACAGTATCCAACAAATTTTTATTTAGTTATCGATGAAGCTCATAAAGGTACTGTGTATAATGCTAATTCAGAAAAAAAAGCACAGTCAATTATGCAGAAGTTTTTGTTAGGTAGTGCAGAAGATAAGTTATCCCCTGTGCCACTAACAATTGGGGTTACTGCAACACCCGAGAAATTTATGCAACTTATTGAACAAAGTGAATCACTTGCATTAAAGGTAATGATCAAGCCAGAGGATGTTCGAGACTCAGGATTAATAAAAGACCGAATAAAAATAGCCTATCCTGCTTTAGCAATCGATAATAAGGTGACGATGCTAAATGATGCATTAACTGATTGGGCCAATAAAGGTAGGCAATGGAAATCATATTTTGAAAATGACCAGGATGACACTTGGGTTAAACCTATCATGGTTATTCAAGTTGCTGATGGTTCTAAGGATAATATTTCTAAAACAGATTTAGCTTTAATCATTGCTACCATTGAAAAATATCTTGGTAGGGATTTAAACGATGGCGAACTGATTCAAACTTTTGATTTGAAATCATCTATTGAAATAGGCGGTAAGGTCATCCCATATGTGGAGCCGTATAGAATACAAGATGATGAGAATATCCGATTTGTTCTATTTAAAATGAATCTATCTACGGGATGGGATTGTCCTAGAGCTGAGACAATGATTTCCTATCGTACGGCAAACGATGCTACTTATATTGCTCAGCTACTTGGTCGTATGGTGCGAACACCGCTTGCTCGGAGAATCAATACCAATTCTGAATTGAACTCCGTTTCATTGTTCCTTCCTGGATACGATCAAGAAACGGTTAATAGAGTTGTTATTTCTCTTCAAGAAAGCGATGCTCTTGTTCCCGATGAAACAGGGACAGAAAGAACGCTCGTTGATTATGTAAAAAATACCGAATTTGAAGAATTATTCTCCGAGCTTAATCTTATAACTACTTATGAAGTTCCAAGGAAAAGTTCGCTTTCAGTCTTAAAGCAGTATTCTAGATTATCCAGGTTATTGACCATGAACCAGATTGATATGGAAGCTCAGAAAAATGCGTACGATGCAATTGTTACAATAATGCGAGAATTAATTGGAGAAATGAAAACTGACGGTGAATTTGATTTAATCCGACAAACAATTGAAAGTATTGGTATCAATCAAATCGAATTTAATGTGAGAGATAATGTGGTAGAAACAACAAGTCAGTATTCCTTAACAGCGGATATAGTTGATATATCGATTGCATTTGATAAACTTAAGAGTTTATTTGATGGTTTAAATGTTTTGTATTGGTCTAAATACAGTAAAGTTGAAAAAAATTACAGTCAACTTAAACTCGAAGTGCTTATTCTATCTAAATCTGAAAAGCAGATGAAAAAATTGTTTACTTTCTGTGAAAATCAATTTAATGATTTATATGAAACATGGAAGTTTGATATTGCCAATCAAACAGAAGATATAGGGTCTGAGTTTAAGCGGCTTCTTTCGCAAGTGGAAAATCCAATCGATAAACCGTTTTATCTTCCTGAGGTTGTTGGGTATACCATAAGTGAAAAATCGATTGAAATTGAGAAGCATATTTATGTTGATAAGCAAAGTGAATTTAAAATTGACCTTAATGGTTGGGAAAAAGATATTGTAAAAACTATGCTTGAAAAAGCTGATGTGTATGCATGGTTAAGAAATCCGGACAGAAAATATTGGTCAATGTGTATTCCTTATGAAGATGGTGGGAAAAACGTTCCAATGTTCCCAGACTTTATCTTTATTCGTAAACAGCACGATAAGTATGTATTTGATTTACTTGACCCACATGATTCGAGTAAAAATGATAATGTGCCAAAAGTTAAAGGTCTAGCTCGTTATGCTGAGAAGTATTGGGCTTTGTTCCCGAGAATTGGACTGATTAGAAGACAAAAAGGAAAAGACAAGCAGGAACGCTATTATTTATTAAACGTGTCCAACACAATTGTTAGAAAAAAAGTATTGAAAATAACAACTGACGCACAGTTAGATGATTTGTTTATAGAATATGGCGAATCATTGTAATGTACTTAATGCAACTCTACTACATCCCAGTTCTATGAGAACGATTACTTATGAACAGATCTTGCCCGCAACTTAACTTTTATCAAACGTAGTCAAAAGCGTGGTCAAGCATTTGCAATAGCAGCTATAAACCCTTATAATCATTGGTATTATAACGCTTTCTTGATAGAGGGATTCGACTCCCACCGTCTCCACATACTTACTGGAAAACAAAACTAAAGAAGTATGACTACCTTAGAACGGGAATTCATACTTCTAGTTTATCGAGAAATTTATTTCAGCCGATCACTTTCCTATGTGAAGATAATAAAGTCAATATCGGAAAGTACAACATCTCGCCTGTGAAGTATGAGCAGATTGTCAATGTTACGAAGGAGCCGAATTATTAAGTAGAGTAAATGACATTGAAGTCGACCTACTCACTTTGACAGCTTTTTCTTCATAAACGGTTCCACCCATTTCAGAACAATGAGTGGAACCGTTTTTTCTTGAATCCTATAACAATCCATTATTTTCTATTCAAATGCCAAAAAATCATGACATATAATATTACTTTTTTCGGAAACATTAACCAAACTTTACATTAATCCAATCAAAAGATAAATGGCAGTTCCCCAAATAAACAAGGCCGAGCACTTGTTTAGTATATTCATCAAGTTTCCTGTTGTGTCCAGCTTTTTTAACACTGAACCTGCAATCATTAATCCGAAAAACCAACCCCAAGCTACTGCAATACAACCGATTGTGAAATATACTTGTTCCTCTCCCACATATTTTAACGCGCTGGTCCCGATTACTCCTACTGTATCTAAAATGGCATGAGGATTTAATAAAGAAACGGATAAAGCAAACATGATTTGCTGACGGATGGGTAACGCGTTATTCGATTCATTCGCTTTTGGTTTTGTATTCCAAATGGATAGCCCCATATACAGTAAAAACAATACTCCTACGAGGACTAAGCTAAATCGTAGCCATTCAAATTGCAATACAATGGTAGATAGTCCAAATACGGCCAAAATGATTAAAAAAGTATCGCATAGTGCGGCTGTAATAGTCGCCGGAAATGCTTGAAGAACTCTCGGCTGTGTAGCGCCTTGTGAAAACACAAATACATTCTGAATTCCTAATGGTAAAATTAAGCCAAATGCCAAAATAATACCATGAATTGCAGCCTCCATAAACTTCACTTCCTATCAAATTCTATTCTACTATTGTAAACTAAAAGAAAACCGCAATCGTATAGTTTTCTATCCACACAATTTATGCCTGATCCCCTGAAAGGAGAGAGTACATGAATCCAGGTGAACTACTATACTTTTTTGCAATGGGGTTTGTCATAGTAATGGTAAGTGTAGTTCTTTGGCTTATTTTCAGAAAAAGAAAAAAGCTAGCCATCACGTTATCTAGCACACTTATCATAGGGTATATAGGATATATTCTCTACTATCCTACTTTGAAAACGAATCATCATGCAGAAGCATATAAGACAGTTAGTAAGTATCTGGAAAAAAGCTATCCGGATAGGGAGTTCAGAATTGCCCCAAAACATTATGAGGCAGGATATGTGGTTGGTGATTTTCAAGTACATGATATAGAAACACCTAAGTTTGGTGTGATGTTGCGTGTTGGTAAAGACGATCAAGTAACACAAATTGGCAGTTGGTCAGATAACGAGTATCCGACACCACAAGAACTTTGGCGAGAAATCGAATTTACGTATGGTGAGGCGTATACGTTAGATAAGGAAAGTATAGACATCGTTAAGCAAGATGAATGGTTGGATGGTCAGCTCATAGCCTTTGCGTTAACGATCAATGACATACCTGCCATTGCACTCTTTAATCACTCAAAAGAAGGGTATGGGTTATTAGAATTACGAGTAGGTGAGCGTGGCAATTTCGTTGCTATTGAAAAAGAGGGTTTTATATTTGTTTATACAGATGAACAGTATCAAGGAAAAACAGTCTCAACCAATTTGGAAAATGGTAAAGAATTCATTGTGAATGTTGATCAGCAAAAAGGGCGATTAATCGTCGAGAAACAGCAGTAATTTGTGGTGCCAGGTCGCGCAATAAATGAAATGGAGTGTGAAGTATGGAAACAGAAAAACGAATGGAATTGGTTAACGTGATTGTGGAAGAAGTAAGACCATTATTACAAGGTAGTGAATCAAAAAAATTAGTCGACTATGGGAGTGGTTCTGGTCTAGTTAGTTTAGAACTAACGGACTTAGTAGATTCGATATTGCTGGTGGATTCTTCAAAACAAGCATTACAGGATGCAACAGATAAAATTATGGCAAGAGGCATTACGAACTGTGAAGTACTGTATTCAGATTTTACGGAAGACATGCCTGAACTAAAGGCAGATATCGTGTTACTATCTTTGGTTCTTCTTCATATTCCCGATACTAAATTAATTTTGCAAAAACTGTTTAGTATCTTACCTACTGATGGCCAGCTAATTATTGTTGATTTTGATAAAAATGATCAAGTCAATCATCCGAAAATTCATAGCGGGTTTTCGCATAATGAACTAAAAAGCATACTAGCCGAAGTCGGATTTACGCCAACTACATGTATGACCTTCTATCATGGGAAACAGATTTTTGCGAATCAAGATGCATCGATGTTTATAGCCACTAGTAGAAAGTGAAATTCTATATAAACCTGCTCGATTGCGTATACCATGCAATCGAGCAGGTTTAAAAACATGATGTAATGTAATATCAAAATAAGAAAGAGAAATTACAAATGTTGGTTAGGAGTGGTTTATATAATTAGGAGGAATCTGAAAGGGATATTTATGTCATTATTAACCAATCCACTATTCATAATTGTATATTGGATTTTTTGTTATGAATTAGCTTTACTCTGTATGTATGGAAGAATAAATCATACTGTTTCTATTTTATTCGTATCTACAATATTTTTAATCTCTATCATTACATTTTCTATAATGAAAATGATGAAAGGTAAGGAACTTGAACCCAAAAGTTTGATTAATATGAAGGCATGGAAGTATGTTTCTATTGTAATGTTCATGATCATTACAGTATTTTATGGAGTGAAGATTTATAAAAGTGCAACTAATTTCGGAGGCGAACTTGCTTGGTTTATTGATAGATTAAAAAATGAAGCTTCAGTCGAGTTTGAACATAACAACATATATATGGATGGAGTAGAAGGGATTTTTAAAGATATAAATAAAGAATATGCTTTGCCGAAGAAATTATATATGGAAAGTGATTTTCATCTTGAATTTAATCAGGAAGGAACCATCACATCATTTGATACTTTTGTTTATGGGAAAAATGCTGATGGGGAAGAGGAAAGTTACCTAATCACTTATGATCAAAATAAGACGTCTACTATTACTGTAAGATTAAACGGGCATCTAAATACCGATTATGATGAGGAAAAGCTAGTGGAACCTCTAATTAGAACGGTTAAGGTTATTCCAATTAAGCAGACAGTGGGTATGTGGAATGAACATACGTACGGGTTAGTTTATTACTGGAAAAGAAATTGGGGCTATAATACAGAAGGGATTATTAACATGGATGAGAATGGCATGAAGCAGACTCCTACAAAAACTACATCTGAAATAATTGGCTATACGGTATCTATTTTTGTTCCTGGAAAAGAGAAGGAGATAATACCTGCTAGATATAATTTGCTTGGTGAACCGGAATGGAGTCAGTCAAATACGACTCAATATCAAGATGAGTTTGAAGGTAATCGGCAAGAGATACCTAATACTGATGAACAGTTTTATCTTTCAAAAGAAGTAGGATATAGATTAGATGTTATGGATAAAGCATTAGGAAGTACTTTTTATTCACTCAGAAAGACCATTGACGGTGGTGAAAATTGGGTAGTTATCAATCAAAATCCATTCAATGGAACAGTCGGTAGTGCAGCAGGAATAACTTTTATTAATGAGGAACTTGGATTTTTAAGGGCAGCAAGACCTTCTGGTACTGAAGGAGTATTATACCGTACAAATGATGGAGGGATATCCTTCGAAGAGGTAAGTTACGCCATGCAGGAAATGAAGTTAGATAGTGGACAATCTATAAATCCATTTGATTTTCCAGGTCTGCCCTTTGAGAAAGATGGAGTTCTTAATATGTTAGTTGGGCAAGGTTCAGATGGTGATTATAATGGGAATAGTAGTGGACTTTATCAATCAAATGATAATGGTGAAACCTGGGAATATATAAAAGAGGTTGAGAGTAAATAGGCTTATAAAGTGGATATTTATAATTCAGAAATATAGTAAAATGGGTGGTCCTTTTAGTGTCTACGGTAATACATCAATCGATAATACTAATAGTTTCGAGGAACCACACCGTAAGTTAAAAAAGCCATTCTCTCCACAAGCGGAGAGAATGGTGATCCTTCATACATCGCAAAACTACGGGTTACAGCTTTGCCCAATGTTCCTCTAACCAGTTCATAAATTCTACGCCTTAAGCATACGATCTTTAAATAAATTTATGACTTTTTCATGTTCATAATCTGATAGTATTCTGACTGCTTCCAAACGCTCACGCCAGCTAGGGGAATATTTTCCTGTTTTTTAATGTTTCATATTGCTCAGGAAATATTGTTTCAAACTTTTCATCGTAATTGCACCTCTTTTTTAACAAATGAAAAAATAAATTCTCCTGCTTCTATCATTAGACGTTGTCTGGGTGAATGGCTAGTAAGGATATACAAAGAAAATAGAAAACAAATTAATGAAGTATGATTCTCCTAGGGTGAGAATACATACTTCTTTTTCGTCGAGATTTACGCCTCGGCCGACCACTATCAAAGAGGATTCTATGTATAAAAGGTAATACCCTAACTTTGAAAGTTTTCTCCATTTTCTCCGTCTGTGCACTGTCAAACACGTACGGCAACCTGCCTAGAACGGAGTTAGCATAGAATAGAAGGGGAGAGATAAAAAAATCATGACAACGTTCGGTTCATTGCTGATTGTGTATAGCTTGACGTTATCACAAGCGTGGCAGCGGGCAGTGGGTGAAGGATGTGTGATGCGACGATGAAGCATTCTACACAAGCGGTAAATGAGCTGGTAGAGTGTAATATTATCACTATTTCATACAATTTTTTCAAATTATCGATGGTACGGAAAAAGATTGAATGGGACAACCATTTTCATTCAACAAAATAAGGTGAGTTTATATCTGCATGTCAACGAACATATTGTCATCATGGCTGCAGCAACTGCAAATGTTTACACAGTGGGTACTCTACGAAAGAATGATGATTAGACGAAAACCGCCTTAGTTGACTGCCAACGGAATCTTATGATAGACAATCATTTAAAAACACTAGAGTGAGTTAAGCGAGGAAGAAGCATATCTTCCTACAGAAGAGTTTTATTGAAAACAAAGTTAGTGATTTACAACTTGGTCTTAAAATAATAGCAATTAATTAGTTGAGTTAGACAATGGAGAGTAAATTACATACAGCAATTTCATCATGTTGGAGGAATGAAAATATACATTTAGGATGTTCATACGCTATCAGTCGACACTAACAAATGGAATGCAATTCAAACGCGTTTAAAAGAAAAGGTAGTATGGACAACAGAATGACTACTACTAATATTAGGTTCATTGCAGGTGTGAATGTTGCTTACTGGGGAGATGAAGGAATTGAATGGGGTGATTGTAGCATAATCTGTGACGATTATGCTACAAAGGTGGTTATTGAGGAAATCAATAGCATCGAAATTATCGCAGTCCCTTATTTACCAGGATATTTGGCATTTCGGGAACTTCCCCTAGTTATTGGCGCGGCCAAAAAGCTTACACACGCGCCGGATCTTTTTATGTTTGATGGCGATGGCTATTCGCATCCAAGGCATATGGGAATCGTAACACATGCTTCATTCTTTCTGAATAAACCGACTATCGACATCGCTAAATGTTACTTGAAGATAGCTGATGCTGAATTTGATATGCCTGAAAATAGGGTAGGTTCTTATGTAGATATGATCATAAATAAGGAGCTATACGGCAGAGTTTTACGAACACATAAAGACTTCAAACCTATATTCGTTTCATGTGGGAACTATATAGACTTACCAACAGCAACAACTATTACTGAGGAATTAATAAATGGTAAATGTCGATTACCCATACCAGTAAGACTGGCGGTTTTGCAACAAAGAGAAATAGAAGTCAGTTACGGAACAAGAAATCTTGAATTAGTATCTGGTTACGAAATTTTGCGTCATAAATCTTAATTAAAATGCGTTATAAAGAACGCTACGTTAGGTGGGGTGAGAGACCGAGTGCTAATCGCTCCCTCCTGCTCAATTAATGTTTCATCTGGTTAGTGGGTCTCATGCCCGTATTCACCGGCACAAAACTCCGCACTAGTGGCTCATTCTGTCCGTAATACTCAGCAATCACCAAAAGAACTTAAAGACAATCCAAATTATTGAAATCCGCTACATTAATTTTATCACCCAAACACCCATTACAAAAATAAAATCAATTACTTGAGAAAGATTTGAAATACTTTCTGGAAATAAAAATGACATTCCCAATTAGTTCAGGAATATCATTTTTATTTTATTGAAATTAGTTTAATTAGCCATTAATTTTTTTCATTTTGTAAAAAGATCATTTTAGCCATGTACCAACTGGGGCAATTATAACATTATTTTCTTCAAGTTTTGATTTTACACATCTAACGATTTCAAGTGCCCCTTGGGTATCACCGTGAACACAAATACTGTCCGCACTCATATCTATAACATTGCCGTCGATTGTAGTAACGTTACCTTCTAAAACCATTTGTAAAACCTGTTCAGCGGCTTTTTCTGGATCCTTAATGACTGCGCCTTCCAGTTTGCGGGAAACAAGCGTACCGTCATTTGTATACGTGCGATCCGCAAATACCTCGTGAACAACGGCAATACCTTTTTCGACAGCTAGTTTATGAATAACTGTATTTGCAATAACAAACAATTTTGTGTTAGGTACTATGTGTAATATTGCATCTGTGACAGCATCTGCTACTGTATGGTTTACATAAGACATATTACCCATACTTCCATGTGACTTAACATGTTGTATTTCTACACCATGTTTTTTGCAAAACGCCTGTAATGCACCAATTTGATAAATAATGTAATTGACTAGATCATCTTTAGCGATATCAATATCACGACGGCCAAATCCCAGTAAATCAGGGTAACCCATGTGAACACCAATACCTACACCTTTTTGTTTTGCCATTTTAACAGTTTTATCCATTACATTTGGGTCTCCTGCGTGAAAACCACAAGCAATATTAGCAGATGAAATTAGTTCAATAACTTCTTCGTCATTTCCTAAATTATAAGCGCCAAAACTTTCGCCCATATCACAGTTTAAATCAATGTATTTCATCATTATCTTCCTTTCTACTAATCTTTTCATTAAATTGAATGCCAATTAGTTAACGAAATAAAAACCAATATAGTAAATTTGCACAAATTTCTACGTTGCAAAATAAAGCAAAAGACATGTCTAAAAGCATGAATAGGTTAACTCAGCTTCCTTACATACTTGTATTAAAAACATTTTTAAAACACTGTGTTTAGAAATTATAACTGGACATTTTCGCAGAACTACAAAGTTTGTATAGCCATTAAATTAAGTTGTTTTATTCGGTAGGGAAGTTGAGTGATATTAGTTAATCGAACATTAATGGTCTTGCTACTTTTGAATAAGTTCCACCATCTACACGTAAAGAATGCCCACTAATATAAGAGGCTTCATCACTTACTAAAAACAAACATGCATGAGCAATATCATCAGCAGTTGCTATTCTTCCTAATGGTTGATAGTCAAGCGTTTGCTTCCATGCCTCTTCAGGATCTGGTAAATTGTTCATCGTCTCATACAACATTGGTGTATCAACTGTACTTGGTAATACTGCATTAACACGAATATTATCCTTACCACAATCAAGTGACATCTGACGAGTTAAAGCTGTCATACCACCTTTTGAAGCTGCATAGGCAGCAAAGCGAGTGATCGTTTTATCGGCGTGCCAAGAAGCAACGTTAACAATCGCCCCACGTTCTCTTAATCTCATTTCGGGAACTGCATATTTTGAACATAAAAATGCGCCAGTTAAATTAACGCCAAGGACCTTTTGCCATTCATCTAATGATGTCTCCTCTGCAGACTTTCTAATCGATACTGCAGCATTATTAACTAAAACATCTATACCACCAAATGCATTTAATGTTCTATTCATTAGATTAATGACACTTTCTTCATTAGAAACATCTGTTTTAACAAAAATTGCATCAATTCCTTCTGCCAACAAACCTTCAAGTGCTGCATTTCCGGTATCTTCATTAACGTCAGCAATAACAATTTTTGAACCTTCTTTACCAAACATTTGAGCTATTGCTTCACCAATTCCACGGCTACCCCCAGTGATTATTGACACTTTATCTTCTAGTCGCATTAATTTCACCCCATAATTAGTTTATTATAATTCTTCAAGTTCCTTTATGGTATTTACTATAACAGACATCGCTTCGTTTAGTTGCTCATCAGTTATAACGAGCGGTGGTAGGAGACGGATAACATCTCCATCCGCGGCTCGCATAAATAAAACACCCCTTTTAAAACATTTATTTACTACATCATTGACAAAGCTACGATGAGATGCTTTGGATTGTTTGTCTAATACAATTTCAATTCCAATCATAGCTCCTAAATGACGAATTTCACCAATATGTTTTGATTCGAAAGAAAGTTTGTCTTTAATAAATCGTCCGATTTCATTTGCACGCTCTAGTAAGTTTTCGTTTTCTATCAACTTAATAACTTCTAATGCTGCAACACATCCTAAAGTATTTCCACTAAGTGTACCCCCAAGTTCTTTTACCTCTGGGAAATTAATGATTTCATTTTTACCTGTAATGGCACTTAGTGGAATACCTGCAGCAATCGACTTCGACATTACTGTCAGATCAGCTGTACAGTTAAAATGCTCCATAGCAAACATTTTACCTGTACGACCGAATCCTGTTTGTATTTCATCTGCGATTAATACAATACCGTATTTATCACAGATAGCTCTAATTTCTTGCATAAATTGTTTTGAAGGAATGATAACTCCGCCATCACCTTGAACAGGTTCTAAAATAATTGCAGCTACTTCTTCTGGAGAAACCGAGACTTGAAACAAACGTTTAAGTTCATCAATTAATTGCTCATCCGTACGCTCATCTTTAAAGTAATACGGGTAGGGCGCATGATGGACATCTGATGCTAGGGGACCAAATCCCTTTTTGATCGAATTAACTTTCCCAGTCAAGGTCATTGCTAACATTGTACGGCCATGAAATGAACGATCGAAAGATATTATTCCTTTGCGACCTGTATACCGGCGAGCAATTTTCACAGCATTTTCAATTGCTTCGGCTCCACTATTAAAGAAAACAGACTTTTTTTGAAAATCACCGGGGACAATTTGATTTAGTTTTTTTGCTAAATCAATATACGGTTTATGCATCGTTACATTGAAAATAGGATTTATAAATAAATCGAGTTGTTTTTTTAATGCATCAACTACAGGTTTTGGAGAATGACCGACATTTAAACTAGAAATTCCCGCTGCTAAGTCAATATAAGAATTTCCATCAATATCAGTCAGAACTGCTCCTACACCTTTTTCTACTGCAATAGGGTAAGCTGTAGAGATTCCTCTTGCTACAGATTCTTCTCTTTCTTTTAATAGTTCAGTCGACTTTGGGCCAGGTATTGTTGTTTTTATATTTATCGATTTCATTGTGATCTCCTTTACTATTAAATCGTTTGATCATGATTTGCAGATAATATACGCGGATCTGTTAATACTTCAATTAAAGCAGGCTTGTTAGATGCTAAAGCTCTCTTTAATGCCGGAACAAATTCATCTGTATTGGTAACTCTTTCCCCAAAACCACCAAACGATTCAGCAATTTCTTTGTAGTTAGGATTAGATAATTGAGTACCAACCATTCTATTAGGAAATTTACGTTCTTGATGTGTACGAATTGTCCCGAAAATATTATTATTTATGACAATGGAAACGATTGGAATATTGTATCTAACAGCTGTTTCAAAGTCTTGCATTGTCATCATGTATCCACCGTCACCTGATAACGATACGACAACTTTATCAGGATGCGCAATTTTAGCTCCAATTGCAGCTGGCATTCCATATCCCATAGCACCCGAAGTTGGTCCATAATATTTACCACCTTCATCATAACGGTAATAACGTGAGAGCCATGAAAAGAAGTTACCTGCATCACTCGTGATAATCGCATCTTTCGGTAATTGTTCAGATAAATGATGAACAAGACTGTTCATATCTACATAATTTTCTTTTTTAATCAATTTTGGTGTAGAAAATTCAACGTAATTATTACGGATTTTTTCTTTATTACTCTTTCTTTTTTCATCTTTATTTTCTGAAATTACTTTTACAATTTCTTCAAGGAAACGTTTTATGTCCGACACTATCGGTAATGTCGGTGTATAAACTTTCCCTAATGTTTCTTCAGAAGCATCGACATGAATGAGTTTTGAATTTTCATTTAGTAATGTGTAATCAGATGTCGTCATTTGTGAGAATCTAGTTCCTAAAGCAATAACTAAATCACTATCTTTAATATATTTTAATAAGTCTGGACGTGCGCCAATTCCTAATGATCCTACATAGTTATCATGGGAGTTTGGAAAGGAGTGGAAACGCCTAAAAGCTGAAGCAACGGGTGCTTGAGTTAACTCTGATAACTTAACAAGCATTTCAGTTGCATCAGACAATACGATTCCGCCACCGGCAATTATAATTGGAC
Source organism: Sporosarcina sp. P16b (assembly GCF_002743065.1). Lineage (NCBI taxonomy): Bacteria > Bacillati > Bacillota > Bacilli > Caryophanales > Caryophanaceae > Sporosarcina > Sporosarcina sp. P16b. The sequence continues at coordinate 199,489 of NZ_PDYO01000004.1, forward strand.
GTTCCGCTTCTTGAATTAATTTAGCAGCCTCATTAACTGCCAAATAGTCAGGGGAGATTGTACTCGATTTAAATTTTTGATGAGTTATTTTTGTAACAATGTCATCGAGCATATCTTCTGGCAATGAAACAAGTACTGGTCCTGGACGTCCAGAACGAGCAATATGGAAAGCGCGGTGCAGTAACTCAGGAACACGATCTGCATGGTTAATTTCTACTGTCCATTTGCATAGATGGCTGAAAAAACCAACGAAGTCAACTTCTTGGAATGCTTCACGATCTCTAAACTCACGTTCTACTTGACCAATTAAAGCTACAAGTGGGGTCGAATCTTGGTGTGCTGTATGAATACCAATCGACAAATTCGTTGCACCAGGTCCTCTTGTAGCCATACACACCCCAACCTTACCTGAAGCCTTTGCATACCCTTCAGCCATAAAAGAAGCTCCACCTTCTTGTCGAGTAGAAATATATTCAATGTTTTGATGCTCATAAATTGCATCAAGAACGTTTAAATAACTTTCACCTGGTACACCAAAGATCTTAGTTACACCTTCTTTCTCTAATACATCAACTATTAACTGACCGCCTGTTAAATTCACTGTATTTACATCTTCATCTTCTAATACATCAACTGCTATTTTTCTGTCTGTTAATTTCATTTTATTCACCCTTTTTTTTTAATAGACTGCTGTTTCAATTACTAATTCATTTGTTTTAAATCGCTCAACTGAAAGTGAAGATACATCCATTGTTTCAAACTTTCCTAAACGAATTAGTTCAGATAACGCTTTTCCAGCGGCTGGTGCATGTTGGAATCCGTGACCACTAAATCCTGATACAATAAAATAACCACCCATGTCTGGATGACCACCTATTATTGCATTCTGGTCAATATAGTTATAATCATATAAACCAGTCCATCCATTCTCTAATTTAAGTTGTTCGAAATGAGATGAACGTGCAGCTAAAACAGGCCAAATTTCTTCTTCAAAAAAACTCTTTTCAAGGTGAAAGTTGTAGCCGTAAGGAACATCATTTGCCCAGCCAACGACTACTTTTGATCTTTCACTTCTGAAATGAAGGCCGGTCGGATCAAATGTAAATGGTATTTCATTTTGGAATTTCAGTTGGGTGTCAATTGAAAATAATTGACGTCTTAATGGTTTTACCGGAATTTCAAGTCCGATTTTTGCACTTAAATCACCAGACCAGGGACCTGCTGCATTAACAACAATCGGCGCGAAATACTTATCACCATTAGTAGTTTGAATACCAATTGCTTTATTGCGCTCCGTTAAAATTGTTTCAACCTCTTCATATATAAAAGAAATACCGTATTCTCTTATTTTCCTGATATACGCTTGCAATACAGAATATGGGTCTGCATTTCCGGCTTCTGGGTCAAATACAGACCCTACCAAATCTTCAACATTTATTTCAGGGAAAAAAGATTGTGTTTCCCTTTGATTCATAAATTTTGTTTTAACACCTAATTTTTCTTGTGTTTTTAAAATATCTTCAAAGATTGGCATTGATTTTTTATCAAGCAAATATAAGTAACCGTTTTCATTAAAGTTGATTTGTGCATTCTCACCATCGAATGCCATCTCTTCTTCAAATTTCTTATATACTTGGTAACTGTATTGACTCATTCGAATGTTAACTTCTGTACTAAAAGTTTGACGAATTCCACCTTCACTTCTAGGTGTGGAGGAATATTCGTATTTATTATCCTTTTCGAATAGTGCGATTTTTCCGGTATAACCGTCTTTGTACAAATTGTAGGCTAAACTGGATGCCATAATTCCTGCGCCGACGATAATCAAATCGTAATTATTTGTCATTGATATCTCTCCTAAATATTTAGAATTTATTTTCCTGTATAATTGGAAACCTCTACAAATACATAAATTACTTATAGAGTTTCGCACATTAATTGTATTCTAAATAGATCGATAGATTCCATTACCATTCTTTACGAAAATTCAGTCTTTTGATTTGATTTTATAGTGCACCTTGTACAACAAATACTTAATAAGTATTTATTTTAATTGTTTTGTCATATATAATAAAACAGAGTGTTGTAATAAGTGAGAAAAAGAGTTAATATTTACCAATTATTAAAGTTAACAACACAATCTTTCATGCTCTTATCGTTTTATTCATATTTTAAAAGGGATAGAGGTCTTCGTGTAATGAAAGATAGACACATAAACGATGATTTACAGATGCACCTGAGCTTTCTTTAATAATACAAATTTATTTAAAACTATCATAAACGGAAATTATTAATCGTTCCTCATATTTTGTATAAAGCAACTAAAACAACAGTGCTACCTTTATTTAAATATTTACCTTTTTCGCTGTCGATTTATTTAACTAGTAACTAAATTTTAGTTACAGCTTACATGAAGCTAATAATAATAGGGTCACTATATAAATCATGAGATAGGTGGAATATTACAATGTTAGAACAAATTGCACAGAAAATATCAGAAGATACAACTAAAATAATTGGTTTCCCAGTAACTATTTCTGATAAAAATGGATATTTAATAGGAGTAAATGACAATAGTCGTATTGGGATTTTCGACTCTCTTTTAGCGGAAGTTATTAAAACAAAGAAATTAACATTCTTTGATGAGCAGGCTGTCAAAGATTATCCGGATATTTTCCCTGGGGTAGCGGGTCCTATTATTGTAAATGGACAAGTTTTAGGGGCGGTAGGAATAATTGGGAAAACTGGCCAAGATATTGAAACAACAAACTACATTCGACTTGTTAAAAACCATATTGAAATGATTTGTCATGAAACTTTGATGAAAGAAATGAAATCATTACAATCAAATGCAGTGGATACTCTCATTCACTACATACTGAACTATGAAAGTTCACGAAATAACATCGAACAAATTACACGCTACGGCAATATGATGGGATTTAATATTCATAAGGAAAGAATATGTATTATTATTCAAATTCGCCGAGAAAATAACGACAATAATACGGAACCATCGCTACAAATTTACGATCAACTTCATGAAACAATAAATGAAGTCTTTAATGTAAATCAACATGATATTACGGGTCGACTTACATTTGAACAGTTTTGTATACTAAAAGTTGTCGGTGATGATACTGAAAAACTATTTAATGATATTGAGCTATACGCACAGCAGCTTAAAGATACTTTGTTGAAACGATATAATGTGTCAACAAAAATTGCTATAGGAAATCCTTGTAGTGGTATTGAAGGGATACAAAATTCATATAACAATGCGCTTGTAGCTATGGAGTCAAATGAAAAAACAAATCCATTACATTTCTTATTTAATTATAACGATTTTTCAAGCAAGCTAAATATTATTATTAATTCACTCCCCCAAAAAAAATTTGAGAGTATTTCTTCTACACTAGATACATTTATCAATCATAATAATTTTAAAGTATTATCGGAAACTTTTATTATTTATTGTGAAAGTAAATTTAATTTTAGTGATGCAGCCCGTATTTTGCATCTTCATCGAAATTCATTGATCTATAGAATGAATCAAATAAAAATGATTACAAGTATTGATATTAATAACTTTAATCATTGTATTATTTTATACATTTACATAAAAAAGCACCTTATTGAGGTGCACCCCGAAAGATAGAGTAAAAATCTAACTTTCGGGATGTTTCTTATGGCAATGTATAGCGTGGAATATTAAAGGATAATTGCTCAAGAATCTCTTGACAGGAAATTGGATACGACTTGTTAGCTTGAAAATATAAAGTGAGAGCAAATACACAAATAATGATTTGAGTAAACTTCTATAAAAAATATGCTATAGAAGGATTGGCTAGAAAGAAAACTAAAAAAGTTTGTTTTGTTCAATTTAAGCCAGATATACTAAGCTTAATGAAAATACAGTCTGTATTTGAAAAAAATGCCAGAAGTTATAGCTATCGTAGAATTTAGCAAGTGCTGGGAAGTATAGGAATTATAGTGATAGATAAGAAAGTAGAACGACTCATATTATGGAATGTAAATGTTTTGATGATGGTAAACTGTATCTCAGTCCAAAAGCACACGTACGAAGAACTAAAATGAGATTTCGAATTATATATTGAGTACTATAAGAACGAACGAACCAAATAGAAATTGGCTGGCATGAGTTGGGAACAATACCGTCTTCATACCAGCGAATTAGCTGCACAATATAAAACTCTAAAATTTAGGGATCACCACATATTAACACTTCCAATTGGAGGACCACGTATAAAGTGCACAAATTTATACGTGAATTCGAAACAAAGATTGTATATATTGTGAATAGCTATCAATAAGAAAAAGAATTAGACTGAAGCTGTAAACGCAAATAACTAAATAGTTTGAATTTGGAAAGCGTTTTCAAGAAAAAAACTGATTTGGGGGGATTTTATGAAAAGAAGATTACTTTTACTGCTCGTAGCAATGGCATTGTTAGTACTAACGGCTTGTGGTGGCGAAGACGAGAAAGAAAAAGTTGCTGTTAACAAAGAAAATGCTGACAAAGGATATGTATTAAGATTAGTACATTCACACCCACAGGCTTCAATGCACCATAAATATGTTGAGTGGTTTAATGAAGAAGTTCAAAAACGTAGTAATGGACGTTTGAAAATTGAGACCTATTCAGATGGTCAGCTAATGCCTAGTGATCAGGAAATTCCGGCCATGCTTCAAGGGCAAGCTGATATGGTTCACTCAAGTTCAGCAATTGCCGGTAGTTTCGATCCAATTTGGCACTTCTTCGATTTACCGTTTCTCTTTAACTATGACCCGAATGATAATGACGTATATTTAGACAACAAGAAAGCTTTTATTGACAGTGAAAATGGTGGAAGAAAAATAGCTGGACTCATGGAAGCTAAAGGGGTTAAAGTTCTTTCAATGAGCTCCACTGATATGTACGGTACTATTTGGACCGGAGATGAAAAGAGAGTAATCACCAGTCCAGAAAGTGCTAAAGGTTTAAAAATTAGAGTCCCAGGAGGCCCAATAGCTTCAGAGACTTTAAAATTGGTAGGGGCAAGCGGAACATCAATTCCGGGACCTGAATTACCAACAGCATTACAACAAGGCGTAGTAGATGGCATGGTTATTGTTCCTTTATATGTATACGACAGTAAATTACCAATTAAAACTCAATCACTTTATCCGTTAATTAGTTATGTTATGCCAGTAATGATTTCGATGGATAAGTTCAATTCATTACCAAAAGATCTACAAGAAATTTTAGTTGAAACAGGCAGAGACTTAGAAGAGTATGCAGATAAGTTAGTAAGAGAAAAAGGCAAAGATGTCTTCGAAAAGCTTGAAAATGATTATGGCGTGAAAACATACTATCCAACAGATGAAGAAATTGAAGATTGGAAAGATGCAACAAAGGGCATGTACGATAGTTACGCAAAAACTGAACCGCGAGCGGTAGAATTTATTGAAGAAGCAGAAAGAATTAAAGAAGAAATGAAATAAATAATTATCATACAAAAAAATAACTTTGAACTAAGAAGTAGCTTGAAGAAGAGGGTAGATTGGGATTCCCAATCTACCCTATCTACGTACTTTTTCAATATGATATTGTTTTTTGTATGTCCTGTATCTGGTGAAAGTAGTCAAGGATGTTTTTACATTTAACGGGTTTCGCTAGATGCAGGACATTGCACGAATGAATTTCACTTTGAGAGGATCGTCACTTATTCGTATCCAAGCGTTTGTTGGATATTAAAAAATGGTTCGGATTTTTTGTTTATTTAAGTAAGTAATCTGATTTATTCTTTACGTTTACTTTCTATACATGTATATATAGTGAATTACATTGATCTGGATGAATGTAAATAAAATAAGCATAGTAGAGGATAAAAGAGGAGTTAGAAATATGGAAAAAATAAACGTTTTAGATAAAGTGACTGATAATTTAGATAAGCTTTTGGAATACTTCGCTATTGCCATGTTGGGAATTAGTGTTTTATTGGCTTTCTCAAATGTGATAATGCGCTATGCATTTGGAATTTCACACGAAATTTTAGCAGAAATTTCGATTTATACAATTGTTTATGGCGTGTTTTTTTATATGGGACCATTAATTAGACAAAATGAACATATTAAAATGAGTGCATTACACGAAATACTTAGTGAAAAAGTTTTGGTTTATATTGATTTACTAATTAATATAGTCCTTGTTCTAACATTTACCTTTTTAATCTATGGTGGATATAACTGGTCATTTTCTTTAATAGGGATGAATATAAAAACTTTATCCGGTGGAATGTTATTATTCGTCCCAGCGCTAGCGATTTTAATTGGAATGATTATCGGATTACTTTATTCATTACTAGAAATAATAAAAGGTATTAAAACGATAAGCGACAGATAGAAGGTAGGGGGGGTCGTATGATTATATTAATTGGTTTAGTTATATTTTTAGCTTTTTTAATTATAGGAGCTCCGATATGGCTTAGTTTAAGTATAAGTGGTGGAACAATACTCTTTGGTTTTTTAGGTCTACCTATTGAAACTGTTGTGTCCCAATATTTAATTGCAACTGACAGTTGGATTTTATTAGCTATCCCGTATTTTTTATTGGCAGGTAATTTAATGACTGATTTGGGAATGGCAAAAAGAATGTTGAAATTCATTACAAACTTAGTTGGTCATTTACCTGGTGGAATGCCATCTGCCGCAGTATTGTCGTGTGTAATTTTCGGAGCGCTATCTGGCTCATCTGCAGCAACGGTTGTCGCTGTTGGGGCAATGGTTGTTCCACAGATGCTCAAACTTGGTTATTCAAAAGAACAAAGCATGGGTATCGTTGCAACTTCCGGTACTTTAGGACAAATGATCCCACCTAGTGTTTATATGATTGTTTATGCATCAATGACTCAACAAGATGTCGGAACGATGTTTATGGCGGGAATAATACCTGGATTATTTATTGCAGCTGTATTGATTATTACTGCTGTTATTCTGACATATAAAGTAAAACCAATGTCGCAAGTTAGACCAAGTAAGAAAGAGATTATCAAATCATTCATCTATGGTTTACCTTCATTATTAATGCCGATTATCATACTGGGCGGTATTTATTTAGGTATATTCACACCGACTGAAGCAGCAGCAATTGCGGTTGTCTACGTACTTCTAATTAGTTACATTTTTAATCGTAAGGATTTTATAAAGAAGAATATTATTAAAAGTTTTATTGCTTCAATCAAAACAACAACAGTCATTTACTTATTATTATGTGGAGCAGTTTTGTTTTCAACAGCATTAATGTATATACAAGTTCCGGCTCAAATAACTCAATTTGTATCTGAGTTAAGCATCCCAGGTTGGCTTATTTTACTAGCTATTTTAGGGTTATATATCATATTCGGTATGTTTCTGGACGCATTACCAATCTTATATATTACTATCCCAATTGTTTACCCTACAATTGTTGCATTAGGTTATGATCCAGTACATTTTGGTGTAATTACAGTAGCATGTATGATGATTTCACAAGTAACCCCTCCTGTAGGAATTAGTTTGTTCGTATTAAGTGGTCATTTTAAAGTAAAGGTAACTACAGTCATAAGGGGTTCTGTTCCGTATTTAATTGCGCTATCTTTAGCTACAATTGTTCTTATATACGTACCTTGGTTCAGTACTGTACTAACAAAATAACCCTATTGATGGAGGAGTGTCTATGTTAATTATTAGTGAAGAAGATGTACTGAAAAATTATAGTATGAAGCAGTGTATAGAGGATGTTGAAAGAGCGTTTGCACTTTCGAAAAGATCTGAAATAGTAATACCTTTTAGAACGCTTATGCATCAAGGTGATGACGGCGCACATACATTATACATGCCTTCATTTGTCCCTGAAATTAATTATTCTGCTGTGAAAATTGCGAGTATATTTCCTGGTAATGAAGAATATAACGTTCCTAGGATCCAAAGTACTATTGTGTTATCAGAATCAAAAACTGGTCAACACATAGCAAATATTGCTTCATCTGCTTTAACAATGTTAAGAACAGGTGCAATAAGTGGAGTTGCAACAAAACATATGGCAAGAGAAGATGCGAGAATTCTATCGGTTATCGGCTGTGGTGTTCAATCTTTTGGCCAAATACTTGCAATTATGGAGGTTCGAGACATTGATAAAATTTATCTTTATAATCGAACAAAAATCAAAGCATTTGATTTAAAGGAAAAAGTGACCAAGCAGTATCCTAATTGGAATGGTGAAATACTAATTGTCGATTCTGCAAACGATGCTGTAAGTAAAGCGGATATAATAGTTTCAAGCACATCGGCAAATACACCGGTTTTTTCAGGGGAATATGTAAATGCGGGAACTCATATTAATGCAATTGGTTCATGTGAGCCAACTAAACAAGAATATGACGTTGCAACATTAAAAAAAGCGAATAAAGTTGTCGTTGATACTTTAGAAGGAGCTAGAGTAGAAGCAGGCGGACTGGTTATCCCTAATGAAAAGGGAGAATGGTCGATCGAAAATATTTATAGTGAACTTGCAGATATTGTAGTAGGTGAAAAAGTTGGTCGTGAAAACATAGAAGAAATTACTTTACTTGATTCGGTTGGAGTAGGCTTTTTAGATACCGTTTGTGCAGCATCAATATATGAAAGTTTTTAAAAAGTGAGATGGAAGATATTGGTAATTAACCAAATGTAATCCTTCGATATGATTATGAACCAATTTATCAACAAACTTTAAATCGAGCACCACTCGATTTAAAGAGATTAAAAATAAATGGGAATTCAATTTTGTTAACGACTGATTATGAAATTGACTGATATAAGTAAATCATGAACTAAGGAATATAAGAAGGGGGATTACTACTTTGTATATTAATGGGCAATGGATTGAAACTGAAGATAAATTACGTATGTCTAGTCCAGCAACAGGGGAATTTACTTATGAAGTAAATAATGGAACAGAGGAACATGTCCAGCAAGCGATTGATGCCGCGGATGAAGCATTTAAGACATGGTCGAAAATCTCTGCAAAAGAAAGAGCAAATTATTTGATAGCTGTCTATAGAAAAATGGAGGAAAAGAAAGAATTTTTAGCGGAAGTTATTACCAAAGAAATGGGGAAGCCGATCAAGGATGCCAGAGGCGAAGTTCAATCTTCAATTGAATATTTTAGATGGTTTGCCGAAGAAGCTCGTCGAATATATGGTGAAACAATACCTTCCGATTCACATGATAAAAGAATTTTAGTTATTAAACAACCGATTGGCGTTGTTGGAGCAATCACTCCATGGAACTTTCCTTTATCTATGGGTGCACGTAAGTCAGCACCTGCAATTGCGGCGGGATGTACTATTGTTATAAAGCCATCAAGTAAATCACCACAATCAACAATAGAACTTGCAAAAATATTTGAAGAAGTTGGCTTGCCTAAAGGTGTATTTAATGTCGTAATGGCTAATTCATCTAAATTTACTGAAGTGTTAATGAATAGTAAAAAAGTAAAAAAGATTACGTTTACTGGATCTACAGATGTAGGAAAATCACTTATGGAAAAATCGGCGAAAACAGTAAAACGGATTTCAATGGAACTTGGCGGTCACGCACCTTTTATTGTATTCGATGATGCCAATATCGAACAGGCTACCGAAGACTTATTATTAACTAAATTTAGATGTTCTGGTCAAATGTGTACTTCAACCAATCGAATTTACGTTCAAGATACAATTGCGGAAAAGTTTACAGAGTTAATTATAAATAAAGTTAAAAATTTAAAAGTAGGAAATGGTCTTAAAGAAGAAACGAATGTTGGGCCTTTAATTGATCAAAATGCAGTAACTTTAGTTAAAAAACAAATAGAGGATGCTGTAAATAAAGGAGCTCATAAATTCGAAAATAAAATGGAGCTATCTAAGGCTGAAAATGAAAATGGAAACTTTGTCAATCCTACAATATTAACAAATGTTACACCTCAAATGAATGTATATACTGAAGAATCGTTTGGCCCTGTTGCTCCAATTATTTTCTTTAAGTCTGAAGAAGAACTTTTGAATATGGTTAATCATGATAGCTATGGCTTAGCTTCATATTTATACACTGATAATATGTCTCGAATCATTCGCGTATCTGAAGCATTAGAGTATGGGATGGTAGGTGTAAACGACCCACTTCCATTTGTCGTACAAAGTCCTTTTGGGGGCGTTAAAGAGAGTGGAGTCGGCAGAGAAGGTGGACACCAAGGATTAGATGCTTATCTTGAAGAAAAGTTAGTTGCTATAAAGTATAACCTATAAGTAATAAAATAGATTGCATTTATGAACTGTCTTCTTAATAGGTAAGTCAGTTTCATAATTGCTTTTTTTATAGTGCGATAAAAGACAGTATTTACAAATTATATTTCAAAATATCATTAATGCGGTTTGATTTGTTTAAACGGGCTTCTTTTCGGAATATTTACTAAGTATTTACTTTTGTGTACACTTACTCTGTAGTGTACAAAGGCTTAGAATTATGAGTTTCATTCAAGTTAAAGACTCAATTATAAAATCTTTGTTAAAAGTGTACTGTTTTACGATACTATTAACAACTATTTTCGTACAGACTGTCAATATCTATTAACTAAATAGGTAGTTTATAATTGGTATAAGATAAGACGTCTGAAAATATAAATAACTTCAATTGTTTTTCATTACATGAAATTAAAATCAAATGCTTGTAAACATAATCCGATTTTCAGGAAATTAAGTTAGTAATCAATTAATATTTTACCAAATACTGAATCTTAGAGGTGAAAATATGAGTATTGAAAATAACCAATATCCTTCTTATTATCCCATGGGTGATCGTGCGATTGTGGCACAATTTGAAAACATAATAAGTATAGATGTCAGTAGAAAAATACAATCATTTTTATATATGATTAAAAAACAAGACATTAAAGGAGTTATAGAACTATTACCGGCATATAACAATTTAACAATCGTATATAATCCGGTAATCATCAAATACGATGAACTGATTATGGAATTAAAAAAAATCGAGAAGGACATATCCCATGATGTAAAAATAGAAAGTAAAACAGTTCATATTCCAGTAGCCTTCGGTGGTGAATATGGATTAGATATAGATGAAATTGCTGAAAGAGCAGATCTTACATCGACCGAAGTAATTAAAAAATTACAGAGTAAAAGCTATTATGTATATATGATAGGATTCATAGCCGGATATCCTTATTGTGGTAATATTGATGAAAAATTACGGTTTAAACGGCGTTCAAATCCTCGTATGAGTGTGAAAAAAGGTACGGTTCAAATTGCTGATAAACAGGTAGGAATATTCACTATGGATGCACCATCTGGATGGCATATAGTTGGTTGGACTCCTATGGAAGTTTTTAATCCAGATCATTTACCTCCCGGGTTATTAAGTGCAGGGGATTATGTAAAGTTAGAACCTGTTAGTTCAGATTTTGTTAAATCTTGGGATAAAGAGAAGGAGAAGGAGTGGAATAGCAATTGGAATATGTAAATATCTTGAAACCCGGACTATTAACGACAGTTCAAGATCTTGGAAGACGAGATTATCGAATTTACGGTGTTTCAGTATCAGGTGTAATGGACCCACTTTCATTTAGATTGGCTAATACTTTAGTAGGGAATCATGAAAATGATGCTGCAATTGAAATAACGTTGATGGGACCTACGATTAAATTCGAGACAAAGACTGCATTCTCTATTACAGGAGGTAATTTATCTCCGAAATTGAACGGAAAGAGCATTGACATGTGGAAAGTAATTTTTGCCAAGGCAGGAGATGAACTAAGTTTTGGTAAATACATTTCAGGTTGTAGATCATATATCGCTTTGGCTGGTGGAGTGAACGTTCCAGAGGTTATGGGAAGTCGTGCGACGTTTACACGTGGTCATTACGGTGGATATATGGGAAGAGCATTAAAAAGAGGAGACAAATTATTTTTTAATAAACCTGATTTTAATATAAATCAATTACAAGGTAGAAGATTACGAACGAATGACATCCCAGATTTTGATGAAGAGCGTCCGATTAGATTTATATTAGGTCCACATATAGAACGGTTTGTAAATAAGTCCATTGAACTTTTTTCAAATGGTACATATAGTTTATCAAATGCATCAGATCGAATGGGTTATCGATTGGAGGGGGAACAATTAATCCATAAAGATGGTGCTGATATAATATCTGACTTTATAACACCGGGAACAATTCAAGTGCCAGGTAATGGTTATCCAATAATTCACATGGCAGATTGCGGAACTTCCGGTGGTTATACAAAAATTGGTGTTGTCATAACTAGTGATATTCCTCATGTTGCTCAGAAGAAACCTGGCGATAAAATTAAATTTCAAGTATGTGATATTAACGAGGCACAAAGTGAATATCGAAAGGTTGAGAAAACATTATACGATATTGAATTAAATAATAAATTATTGTTGAGAAATTAGTATATAACGGTTGGAATTAAATCTTATTCCAATCGTTTATATTTTAATAAGAGGAAATAAGACTTATTTTATTAAAAAATGAAATTTACTATTTCCAAGGAGTGGTATGATGAATCGACTCTCTACAAGTGAGCTATTGAATTTTATAGAACAAGAAATACCTAGGGAAAGAATACTGGATAGCTTAGCTAATCGTTACTCATACAGTTTTGATGCATCATTTGGTGAATATTTACCTGACATTATCGTACAAGCCACTACCAAGGAAGAGGTTTCATTTTTATTAAAGTTAGCAAATGAACATCAATTTCCAGTATATCCTCGTGGAACCGCTACATCATTAAGCGGAGGTTCTTTGGCGGTACATGGCGGAGTAATGTTAGATATATCACAATTCGAAAAAAAACTTATTGTTGACCAAGAAAATTTATTAGCTATTGTATCACCAAGTGTTATTACGAGTGAAATTCATGAAGCAGCTGAAAGTGTTGGTCTTTTCTACCCGCCAGATCCAAGTAGTTCACACGTATCGACAATTGGTGGTAATATATCGGAAAATTCGAGTGGTCCTAAAGGTTTAAAATACGGAACAACTAAAGAATATGTAATCGGTTTAGAAGTTGTTACACCTACAGGAGAAATTATTCGTACTGGAGGAAAAACAGTTAAAAATGTAACGGGGTATGATTTGACACGACTTATTGTTGGATCTGAAGGAACCTTAGGAGTTATTACTGAAGCAATAATTCGACTTATACCTAAGCCTGCTGATCGAAAAACGCTTTTGGCATCTTTCGATTCAGTGATTAACTCTGGGAAAGCAATTACGAATATACTGGCATCGGGAATATTACCGAGTGCCATGGAGCTAATGGATAATGCATGTATAGTTGCAGTAGAAAATTATATGCCAAGTGGTTTACCAACTGAAGCAGCGGCAATCATAATTATTGAAGTAGATGGACATAAAGTTGCAATACAGGAAGAAATTGATAAATGTGCAGAGGTATGTGAACGATTTAATGCAACAAGTGTAAAAGTAGCTAAAAATGAACAAGAACGAGAGCAGATTTGGAAAAGTAGACGAATGGTTTCTCCAGCAATAACACAATTAGGCCCTACAAAAATATCTGAAGATGCAACTGTGCCAAGAAGTAAAATTCCTGAAATGATGGAAAGACTCGGTGAAATTAGGGAAAAGCATAAATTAAATTTAGTTGTTTTTGGGCATGCAGGTGACGGAAATCTACACCCGAATATTTTAACCGATATACGCAATGTAGAAGAAATGAAGCGTGTAGAAGATGCGGTTAGTGAAATTTTTGAAGCGGCAATAGAATTAGGCGGAACATTGTCAGGTGAACATGGCATTGGTTTATTAAAAGCCCCTTATATGTCTTTAGAGTTGGGGGAAAATGGATTATTGATGATGAAAAAAATTAAAGAAGCTTGGGATCCGAAAAACATTTTGAACCCAGGAAAAATATTTCCGGAGGAAGGGCAAAAAAAGGTGGTGTTAATTTAACATGAAAACAGATGAAATTGATAAAAAGTACAGTAATAAATTGTATGAATCAGCTTATGATGCTGCAAATATGTGTGTTCAATGTGGTTATTGTTTACCAGTATGTCCTACTTATTTAACGATGGGTAATGAAGCACAATCTCCAAGAGGACGAATCAATTTAGTGAAGATGGCAGCTGAAGGTAAGATTGATATTTTAAAAGACTTAAAAGAACCGATGGAATTATGTTTAGGTTGTCGAGCGTGTGAGGTTGCTTGTCCTGTTAACGTTCCATATGGTGAAATTTACGAATCGGCATTGAATGTTATTGCTGAAAATAAAAAGGCTTCAAAAACATCGCATACTATGCCAGATAAATTGTTACAAACTATGCTGAAAAATTTATTTCCTAAAAAGAAAAATCTGCGCACAACAGGAAGCTTTTTATGGTTTTATCAAACATCAGGTTTAAGTAAATTAACACAAAAAACTAAGATTGTGGAAATGATTTCTAAACCAATGGGGCAATTTGAACGGGCTTTACCTAAAATAGAATCGCCAAATAAGCGTTATAAATTTGGTGAGCATTACAAAGCTGTTGGAGAAAGGAAAATGATTGTCGCTTTTTTTCCAGGTTGTATAATGGATGCAGTTATGTCGAAAATTAATCGTCAATCTATTGAATTACTACAAAAATGTGGAATTGAAGTTATAATACCTCAAAATATAACATGTTGCGGTGCACTCCATAGTCATCAAGGTGAAGTAGATGCAACAAAGAAATTGGCAAAACAGAATATCGAAGCATTTGAAGAACTAGGTGTCACTTATTTGATTAACAATGCTGGCGGTTGTGGTGCGATGTTATATGAATACGATAAATTACTAGGTGATGAACCTGAATGGAAGAATCGTGCAAACAAATTCGTTGATAGATCGAGAGATATTACTGAAGTATTGGCTGAAATTGACGAAATTCCATATGAAAAAGAATGGAAAGGTGTTATCACCTATCAAGATTCTTGCCATTTACGAAATGTTCAAGGAGTCATTGATCCACCTAGAAAATTATTAAAGTCAGTTCCAGGAGCAACATTTGTGGAACTGAAAAACAGTCATTTATGTTGTGCATCCGGTGGAATATATAATTTACTGCACTTTGAAGAATCGATGGAAATACTAGATGAGAAAATGTTACACGTAATAAAAACGGAAGCTAGTACAATTGTTACCACAAACCCTGGTTGTTTATTACAAATGCGTTTAGGAATTGAACGTAGTGACAGTAAGAATAAAATGCAAGGACTTCATTTAATGGAAGTAATAGCAGAAGCTTGTGGAATTAATTAATAAAGTAGGGAATCGTTTAAGTGATATTATAGCAAGGTATATTAGTCATCAACTGTAGATCCCTATACAAACAACAAATGTTAAAATACAGCATCTCCTTCGTACGATTAACGTATTAAGGGTTGCTGTTTTCATTTTTGGAGAAAAATTTACAATTATCCTCATCATGTTATTCCTTTTACTGGTAAGAAGCATTCCTTTATTCTACTTTGAATACCTCCATCACCGGAGATTGAACAATTCCACGGATTTTACGCCAATTTGAGGAAAACCTACTTTATTGTGTTTTATATAGAAGCGACCATTGTTTGACCATAGTTGAAATTCATAAAGTACGAATAAGTGAAGACCTTTTTTATCGTCGATGTATAGTGCAAAATGAAAGAATATTATTTTGCCACTTTACTTGGAGAGGGGGGAATGATAACCTTCGCAGACAACGCCGGCCCTTGACATGGCTGGTATCTTGTCTCGATACACATACCTACAGATGGACTATGTCAAATTGCAATCCTTTGTATTACGTTTTTTCAAAATACAGTCGAAGTCGATTTATAGTTACAGCTAATGATATGTACAACCACCCGTGAAATCTTTTAAACCACTGAGTGACAATAATAAATGTACCAGGTAACATCAACCGTTTACCATTAGGAAAAAGCCGCGGATTCTTATACCACAACTTTATATTGAGAGGTGATAGCTTTTGCCGGGCCAACCGGTCACATATTATTTGATTACCCAGCTTGGAACTTATGCCCTTAGAGGCTCCGTGTCAAGTTGTTATCAATGCATAAAGTTTTACAACCCCTACTTTTATAAAATATTTTATTATCAAACTGCCAAGAGTTCCAACAGTTTGGTTCCATACAATGCCAAAGAATTGTAAGTTCCTGGGCGTTCGGTTGGAAAGAATGTTATGAGCGGTAAAATCCAGTGTCAGTAATTGCTTTATCCTTGGCACAAAGATCTTTATTTATAAAAAGGTCTTATTATGCATACAGCAGTCAAGTTGATGACATATCGATTTCATGTCAATATATGCACTTTCAAAATTTTCTTCATAAATGTTTTTGAATGAATCCGAGTGTTTGGTGACCTTTTCACTTGGCTGCAACGCTATATAAAAGGAAACCGAATTGATTACAGTCTTTATTATAAAAAGATCTTATTAGAACTGGAGATTGTGTTGTTAAATGCTTAGTTCGAAGAAAAAATCTCGTAAAGACATAAGAAGCCATTAGTGTTGCATAAAGTTAGACAGTAAATGATTAAAGCAAGATGAATCTGGTCTTTTACCCTATTGTTCTTAATTATATGTAAATATTAGCGCTCAATATTTATAAAAAAATAGAGTAATACAAACAAAATTTCAAATGACATGATATCAAAATAGCAATTAAGGGAGTTGAATTTTGATGAAAGAAGCATTGAATGGAATTAAAGTTCTTGATTTATCCAGAATATTGGCGGGGCCATATTGTAGTATGTTGCTTGGAGACATGGGCGCAGATATCATAAAAGTGGAACAACCAGGAAAGGGAGATGAATCAAGATATTTTACTCCCCCAACATGGAATGGAGAAAGTTGTTACTTTCTAGCTACAAACCGTAACAAAAGAAGTATTACAATTGATTTGAAATCGCCCGAAGGTAAAGAGATTATTTATAAACTTGTAGAAGAAGCTGATGTTCTACTTGAGAATTTCCGTACCGGTGCCTTGGATCAGTTAGGATTTGGCTATGATGAAATTAAAAGAATTAACCCCCGTCTAGTGTACTGCTCAATATCAGGTTTTGGTCGTACGGGTCCAGAAAAAAGTAAAGCGGGATATGATTTACTTCTACAAGGTTTCGGTGGTTTAATGAGTATTACTGGAGATGCTGATCGGCCTCCCGCTAAAGCTGGAATGGCGATTGTGGACTTGACGACAGGAATGTTTGCGGCTTATGGTATTTTGACTGCTCTTTTTGCTCGGGGCCAGACAGATAAAGGCCAGTTTATCGATGTAAGTTTGTTAGATGGTCAAATCTCACTTTTAAATCATATGGCAACTGGCTTTTTCGCCACAGGAAAACCAGCAGGACGAATGGGATCTAGTCATCCATCTATTGTTCCCTATCAATCATTTAAAACCAAGGATCAAGATATTATTTTAGCTGTTGGGAATGATGGTCAATGGACGAAATGTTGTGATTCTTTGGGGTGGACAGATTTATATAATAATCACAAATATAAAACAAATAACGATAGAGTAGCTAATAGAAACGATTTGATTCCAATTATCAGTGAAAGGTTATCAAAATTAACGAACCAAGAGATAATTAAGAAACTAGATGCAGTGGGAGTTCCATGTGGACCAATCCATACTTTAGATCAAGTCCTTGAACATCCCCAGGTTAAAGCAAGGGAAATGGTATTGGATGTTGAGCATCCTATAGTAAATAATTTAAAAATACCAGGATTTCCTGTTAAACTTTCAGACACTCCTGCAACTTTAACAAGGTATCCCCCGTTGTTAGGTGAGCATACAGAAGAAGTAATGGCGGAATTGGGGTATACTTCTGATGAGATTAAAGGATTAAAAGAACGCCTAGTAATAGGTGATTTTTCTAAACCAAGTATTTAAAATATCTACACCCATTTCAAGACGCTAATTTCTGTTTTCTACTATTATTAGCAATCCTGAAAAAAGATCTTAGTTTATTTTGTAGTGGCTTTGATAAGTTTATTGCTTTTTAATAATTGGCCAATTGTACAATCAAGTTAGCTCCCTAAGTTCAAACAAAAAAATGCCTCTATAAAATTTCGTGTATCATTGGAGTTGCGAAACAAACAATGAGAGAGAGTTTTATAGTGGCAAAACTTAGGAATGCAATAAAAAACTGTAAAGATAAACACTTGTCACCTTTTGAATGCGGTCAAATCGAGGCGCTTCACAAGGACAGACATTCCAACCGAGAGATCGGTAGACGCTTGGGACGCGTTCATCAAACAATTGCTAATGAATTAGAGCGTGGAACCACGACCCAACTTCAAACCGAACGCACACCCTATACAGCCTATTTCGCTGAAACGGGACAGGTGATATATGAACGAAATCGACTCCAGTGCGCGCGAAAAGTAAGTTGCTTGTCGTAAGTGTTTTTTTGATTTCGCGTTTGGAAAAATCATAGATCAGGACTGGTCACCAGATGCAGTCGTCGGTTTTTCAGCCTTTAAGCCAATTGTAAAGATCGATCTACAGTATCCACGAAAACCCTTTACAACTATATTGATTTAAACTTATTGCGCGTTCGAGACATAGACTTGCCGATGCAACTCAGACGAAACAAAAGGCTAAACGTATTTGAAGAATTCGTCGCTTTTTGGGCATGGGTATCGCTGAATGTCCAGTTGAAATTGAAGATCGTCAAGAATTCGGTCATTGGGAAATTGACACGGTAAAAGGACAAAAGTAAAATGATAACGCATTACTTACGCTCATTGAACGTAAAACGAGAAACTATTATGCCATCCAACTAAATGTTCATATGCACTAGTAGAAAGTGAAATTCTATATAAAAACGGCTCGATTGCGTATACCACGCAATCGAGCCATTTTGAAAACAGGGGTAATGTAATGCCTTCATGCGAAAATTGCAATCATCAGTGGAGTTTGAAACACACAATAAAAAAGACGGCCACATTAAACCCTGCCATGGCTTGTCCATATTGTGAAGAAAAACAGTATCAAACGCAAAAATCCAAAGGGAAAGTGGGTAGTTAACTCCGATCGTTTTATTGCCACTGATCATTCAAATGTTCTTTGACGTGACAGCAGTTATATTACTAAGATTATTTTCCATTTTATTCATTCTTGTTTTATTTTTATATCCATCTTTAGTGAAATTAAGTAGCAAAGAGAAATACATAGGAGAATTATAAAACATGTATGCTAGAATCGAGCGTGATGGCGTTATGAGCGACTGCGCTCAGATTACGCAAAAAAGCTATGTACTGTAGGTGTAAATTAATGGAGACGACGACCGGATTATATCTTTTCCTTATAAATATGAGTTCTTACAAAAAACATCTAGTGCAGAAAGGAGATACGCCGACTGTATTGGATGGTTTTCCTTATTGTGAGCCATTACTGAAAAGGCTCATTACTTATTCAAACACTATTTTCTGGAATATAGGGTACGGAATAACCTACAACAAGTGCGCCTGAATATAATATAGTCGTCATTCTTCAAAAGCCAATCGTAAATATTCCTCATTTCGATATGATGAATTGCTAGTGATGAATGATAAAATCTGTGCATCATGATCGGCTAACAAAATAAAGGATTGTAGTGCCATATCGATCCATGCAAATTGGTTGTATAGTGTATATCAAAACTTTGTGAAAGCAGCCACATGCAATTTTCATGTGCTAAATGGAACCATTCCGCAAATGCTTTTTAAATAAATCTTCATTCCATATTGTGACGGTGAAGGATGGAATCTCCGCATTCTATGTTTTTCCATCAGACATTGTGTGAACTGTTCTTCCAGGGTTATGATAATGAATTTCTTATGTTTTTCTTGATCACCTACAAATGTAATCGTGTACTTAACAGCTAACACCTGTAAAATTATTACACTCGATTGCAGTAGGGTGCTTATTCATATAGGGAGTCTTTCGTCAAAAGGATACCAAGTAAGTTAAAGTGAATCACGATGATGGTGGCCGCTACTATTATTAGCATTTCGGTTAAAGTCAAAATAGATTGTTTAGGACAGTGTGTATACTTCCACCCGAAAAAGGCTCATATCAAATAATCCAGTATCGCAAAAGCCATGATAGCGAAGAAAAAACAAGTTAAGTAATTCCTCATCATAAAAAAACAGCACAGAAAATAGAGTGATTAGGCTAATCATTGAAAAGATCCGCAAAACTTTATCGATTTTTCGATGTGATTCATTTATATGATTAAAAAAAAATACTTTGTTTATGAGGGGAAGGATGTAGAAGATAGGTACTTCATGTATTGAACTGCGGACTCCTTAATAAGAAGGGTGGATGGATTATATATTGATAAGGTTTAAGGGAGGTTGCCTTCACGAAAAAACCGTGATTCATAAAGGTTTAAACAATCATGATAGTTTCGCACAGGAGTACCATCCATCAAATTCAATTAATTAAAACCAATTTCGATAAAATCGAACCTATAGATCTCTTAAGAACCAATAGATATAGTTTGTAATTGGATATTTTCCCTTAATAGACCGAAAATGAATACAATAAATTATTTATGTCAGGCTTTTTTCAGTCCGTTTTTTAACAGATTCTCCGGCAATACCCCAATCTTCAGGCCGCATTTCTTCCAGTTGAACACGTACCGTTTCTACATCATTTAACCTGATTACTGGAATAATACCTCCTGATCAAGGTGAGGTACGTTTTTCTACAACGGATATTACTTCATTGAGCTCGGATCAGATTGCCAAGCATGGTGTATCTAGAACGTTTCAAAATATCCGTCTATTTCCGGACATGACGGTTTCCGAGACCGTTTTGATTGGAACCTATTTATTAACTGGTGCGAAGCTGGCTCCTGCCTTATTGCGAACGAAAGCATTTAGGGAAAAAGAACAGGCTGCGAAACAACGTGTTGAAGAGATCTTGAAATTCGTTGGGCTATGGGATGTGCGAGATGAGTATGCAGCGCAGTTGTCATATGGTAATCAAAGAAGAGTTGAAATTGCTAGGGCGTTAGCGACGCAACCACAACTCTTACTGCTCGATGAACCGACAGCTGGGATGAATCCAAAAGAAACAAAGGAATTAATGGAATTATTTACGGCTGTAAATAATGAAGGCATTACGATTCTGATTATTGCACATGATATGAACTTAGTGAACACATTGTCTGACCATATTACAGTCATTAACTTTGGGGAAAAACTAGTAGAAGGAACTGCCGATGTGATTCAAAAACACCCTGCAGTTATTGAAGCATATATGGGGAAGGTGAAGGTAGATGCTTAAAGTACAAGGGTTAAACACCTATTATGGTTAAGTGTGTGCCATTGAAGATATGAACATTCATGTGAAAGAACGGGAAGCGGTTTCTGTCATTGGTGCAAATGGGGCAGGTAAGAGCACTCTGTTAAAAAGTATCATGGGAGAGGTTCGTCCTAAAAGCGGAAAAATCATATTGTCCGACAAAACGATTACGAACTCCAGAACTTTTCGTTTAGTCAATCATGGGATGACGTTAGTTCCTGAGGGAAGGCAAGTATTTCCGTATTTATCTGTTTGGGATAATCTACTTTTAGGCGGCTATACGCTAAGTACTAAAGAACGATTACAAATGGCCGAAGAAGTGTCGGAGCCATTTCCGATTTTAAGAGACCGAAAAAATCAGCAGGCAGGTTTATTATCCGGTGGAGAACAACAAATGCTGGCGATTGCCCGGGCAATGATGGTGAGTCCAAAACTATTATTACTTGATGAGCCATCTATGGGATTATCTCCGAGGCTCGTGTACGAAGTGTATGAAAAAATAACAGAACTCCATCAGCGAGGAACGACCATATTATTAGTGGACCAAAACGCTGAAATGGCAATTGATTTCTGTGATCGTGCATATGTCCTGATGGCGGGACGCCTCGTAGGTGAAGGAACAAAGGATGAATTGAAAGATACTGAAATTGTGCAAAAATCCTACTTAGGTTAAATTAGAACATGCCAAAATAGTAGGAGGATTATTTTATAAAACGCCAACCTCACAAGCCGATTTGAATCGGTATGTGAGGTTATTTTTTTGGAAGCGGACTACAAGTTTACTAATGGATAGTACGTATTTTACCCTCTACATTACTATTGGCTAAAAGGGTAGACCTTTAGTGAAATGGAAGTGGAATGATTGCCCGGGGAATGTCAAGTGATGTTTCCGTTCCGGACGCTATGCATAATCGAGGACCATCTTGAAGTCATGACCGGCAGACCTGATTCTACTTCGACATGCTACCAATAATTATGAAATATACGTGTAAATAATCAATAATTAACAGGGGTGGAGGGCTATACTTCCACTCCTTTTTTAGCGTATGTAAAATTTATTTTTAAAATGTGTATCCTTTTCCGAAAAACTCTCTATATGGAGTATGAGAAGTGCAAAGTGAGCACTCTACTACAACTTTTTTACAGGGGGAGAAACTATATGAAATTATTAATTGATGAAGAGTCGATACCGCTACTACCGTCGCTCGTACACTTGGTGGGAATTAACGGAGCATTATTTATGCAACAAGTGCATTTTCGCTCCCTTATATCCAAAAACTTTCGGGACGGCCATAGGTGGATTTATAAAACGTATAAAGACTGGACAAAAGAATTTACGTTTTGGTCTTCGAACACGATTAGACGCATTATTTATGATCTTGAAAATAAAGGCTATCTCATTTCGACAGATCACCATAACCGCATGAAAATCGACAATACGAAATGGTACCGAATCGACTATACTCGATTGCCTGCAAGTGCGTTCGAACATGAGCAAGTCACTTGCCCAGAACCGCCACGTGCACTTGTCGAAGTTGAGCAAGTCCACGTGGCGGAATTGGGCAAGCCAATAACTAAAGAACTTAAAGAATCTTTAAAAATAAAGAATAAAGACCAAGTCGAGATG